>DASZMI010000028.1:0-15250 GCA_035551915.1 Solirubrobacteraceae bacterium
CGGACGAGCCCTACCATTCACGAGACCATGGCTGCGCACGTCACATTGGCCGGCGATCTGAACGGGGACTATGTCGTCGATGAACGCCTCGATGACGGCCGGCTGGTGATCCGCCCGGACACGAGCGCGGAGGCGATTAACCGTCGCCTCGGTGTCGAGCCGATCAGCGCTGAGGAGTTCGAGCAGCACTTCGGGCATCTGCCCACCGACGACGAAGGCTAACCCGGATGCAAGCCGCCGGCCGGTTCGAGGTTCGGTTCGACGAGCTCGCGTTCACCGACGATCTCGCGCACGCAACCCCAGCCGGCCGCGACGTCGCCCAGGCCGCTAAGCAGCGGCTGGAGCGTGATGGGACGGATCTCTCAGACTTCAAGCGCTGCGACCCGAACGGGCGTGATGGCACGCGCCTGCCGAACTGCGTGAAGATCCACCTCCCCCGGCCCGGCGACCGCTGGCGAATGGTGTTCGAGATCACGAGAGACAAGACAACCGGCACCCTGGGGCTGACCTACCGCGCGTTCGGTGTCGGGCACCCCGAGCATCCCTGGCAGCCGTCCGCATACCAGGTCGCGCACGGCCGCCTTCACCCGTCTGACGGGCCCCCACACGCCTGAGGAAGGCTGTCGGCGGCCGTTTCGCGGCTGAATTCTTCCCGCCGGCGTGCGGACGTCGAGCCCGGTGGTGCGGTCTCACACGGTACTCAGCAACGTACAAACGTATGCGATAACATACACGCCCCATGGCCACCGCTGAACACGCACTGACCTCCCCCGAGGTGCTCGGCGCGCGTGTGCGCGCGCTGCGCGAGGCGATGGATCTGTCGCTGCGCGACCTGGCCGAGCGCTGCGGCGTCAGCGCTCCGATGCTCTCGCAGGTCGAGCGCGGGGAGACCTCGCCAACGCTGCAGGTCGCGACGCGGATCGCGGCGGGACTGGAGCTGCGGCTCTCACAGCTGCTGCGCCTCGACGAGGACGGGGCGGTGACGATCGTGCGCAGCAAGGAGCGGCGCAAGGGCCCGAGCAGCGTCAAGGGCCACGGCTACGAGATCCTCAGCCCGCCGCTGCCGGGCCAACGCGCCGAGCTCTCGCGCCACACGCTCGCGCCGGGAGCGGCGACCGGTGGGCTCGACGACCCGCCCGTGCACGAGCCCGGCAGCCGCGAGACTGCGTTGGTCGAGTCGGGCAGTGTCGCGCTGATCTGTGACGGTCGCCGCTTTGAGCTGGCCGCCGGTGACTGCGTGACCTTCGACGCCGACCTGCCGCACCACTTCGAGAACCCCGGAAACCGAGACGCCGTGCTGCTCGCCGTGGTGAGCGCCGGACTGAGACGTAGCTAGAGGCGGCCGGCCAAGCGGGGCCGGCTGCCGAAGAGAGAGGAACAACATGCAGCCAAAGAGCCTGTTCGACAAGATTTGGGAACGCCACGAGGTTGATTCGGGCCCACCCACCCTGATCTACATCGATCTGCACCTCGTGCATGAGGTCACCAGTCCGCAGGCATTCGACAGCCTGCGTGTGACCGACCGCAAGGTGCGCCGCCCCGATCGCACGCTGGCGACCGCGGACCACAACACGCCGACCGATGGCACCGCCGCCGCGCGGCTGATAAAGGATGAGCTCTCCCGCATCCAGGTCGAGACCCTCGAGCGCAACGCCGCCGAGTTCGGGATCCCGATCCACTCGCTGGGCTCCGAGCACCAGGGCATCGTGCACGTGATCGGGCCGGAGCTGGGCGTGACCCAGCCGGGCATGACGATCGTCTGCGGCGACTCGCACACCGCCACGCACGGGGCCTTCGGCGCGCTCGCCTTCGGGATCGGCACGAGCGAGGTCGAGCACGTGCTCGCGACCCAGTGCCTCGTACAGCAGAAGCCCAGGTCGATGCGGATCAATTACATCGGCGAGCTCGGCTTCGGGGTCACGCCCAAGGACCTGATCCTCTACACGATCGGGCAGATGGGGGTTTCCGGCGCCACCGGCCATGTCGTCGAGTACGCGGGCCCGGTGATCGAGGCGATGTCGATGGAGGGCCGCATGACGATCTGCAACATGACGATCGAGGGCGGTGGCCGCGCCGGCATGATCGCTCCCGACCAGACGACCTTCGACTATGTGGTCGGCCGCCCCGCGGCACCGCACACGGTCCCCGACGACTGGCGCGACCTGCAGACCGAACCCGGCGCCCGCTTCGACCGCGAGCTGACGATCGACTGTGCCGAGATCAGCCCGATGGTGACCTGGGGGACGACCCCCGGCATGGTCGTCGGCGTCGCCGAGAGCGTCCCGCGGCCCGCGGGCGAGCAGGATGAGCGCGCGCTCGACTACATGGGGCTCGAGGGCGGCACGCCGATCGAGCAGATCAAGCTCGACCGGGTCTTCATCGGCTCCTGCACCAACTCGCGGATCGGCGACCTGCGCGCCGCCGCCGAGGTCGTGGCCGGCCAGAAGGTCGCCGACGGCGTCTATGCGATGGTCGTGCCCGGCTCGGTGCAGGTCAAGGAGCAGGCCGAGGCAGAGGGCCTCGACGAGGTCTTCCGCGCCGCCGGCTTCGACTGGCGCGCCGCGGGCTGCTCGATGTGCCTGGGCATGAACCCGGACATCGCCGCCCCGGGCGAGCGCGTCGCCTCGACCTCGAACCGCAACTTCGAGGGCCGCCAGGGCCGCGGCGCCCGCACCCACCTGGTCTCACCACAGATGGCCGCCGCCGCCGCGATCGAGGGCCACTTCGTCGACATCCGCAGCTACAACCGCGAACCCGTCACCGCCTAGGAGGCATCCGATGAAGGCAATCGAAACGATCACGGGTCCCGTCTCGGTGCTGAACCGCGACGACATCGACACCGACCAGATCATGCCCAAGCAGTTCCTCAAGCGGGTGGAGCGCACCGGCTTCGGCGAGTTCCTCTTCTACGACTGGGCCAAGGAGGCCGACTGGAACCTGCCCAGGAACCCGATCCTCGTCTCCGGCCGCAACTTCGGCTGCGGCTCGAGCCGCGAGCACGCCCCCTGGGGGCTCGAGGACTACGGCTTCCAGGCGATCATCGCTCAGAGCTTCGCCGACATCTTCTACTCGAACTGCACCAAGATCGGGTTGCTGCCGATCGCGCTCAGTGCCGAGGACTGCCACGCGATCGCGCAGGCGGGCAGCGCCCAGGTCGACCTGGCCGCTCAGGAGGTGCGCTGGCCGGGCGGAAGCGCCAGCTTCGAGATCGACGAGAACATCAAGTACCGGCTGCTGAACGGGCTCGATGACGTCGGCATGACGCTCCAGCAGGCGGAGCGGATCGCCGCGTACGAGTCCGACCGTGAGCGCTCCGGGCCCGTCACCACGTCCGTCTGAGGGCCGAGGGCGAGCAGTGGCTATAAATAGTGAAGTGAGTACACGTGACTGGGACGCCACCACATACGATCAGATCTCGGCCCCGCAGCAGTCGTGGGCGCGCGAGCAGCTCGGGCGCCTGCAGCTGCACGGCGACGAGAAGGTGCTCGACGCCGGCTGCGGCTCCGGCAAGGTCACGGAGATGCTCGTCGAGATGGTTCCCGACGGGCACGTCTACGCCGTCGACGTGGCGCCCTCGATGGTGCAGTACACGCAGCAGACCCTCGGTGAGCGCGTGACCGCGTCCTGCCAGGACCTCACGGAGATCACCCTGCCCGAGCAGGTCGACGCGGTCTTCTCGAACGCGACTTTCCACTGGATCCCTGATCACGCGAGGCTCTTCGCGGCGCTGGCCGCGGTGCTCAAGCCCGGTGGACAGCTGGTGGCGCAGTGTGGTGGCTTCGGCAACGTCGACGCCTTCCGTTTGCTCGCCGACGAGGTCGCCCACAGCGGCGAGTTCGCGCCGTACTTCAGCGAATGGATGGGTCCCTGGAACTACGCTCGCGCGGACATCACGGCCGAGCGCCTGACGGCTGCCGGGTTCGTCGAGGTCGAGACCTGGCTCGAGCCGCGCCCGACGGAGCTCGCGGACCCGGAGCCATTCATCCGCACGGTATGCCTGGTGCGCCACCTCGATCTGCTTCCGCAAGACCTCCACCAGAGCTTCATCCGCGCGGTGCTGGCGCGCTCTGCCAGCCCGTTCGTGCTCGATTATGTCCGTCTCAACATGGTTGCCCGCCGCGCGGGGGAGAGCAGTTGACGCCCGCCCTGTCGGTGCGCGACCTTGTCAAGCGCTACCCAACCGGCGTGGAGGCGCTGAAGGGCGTCTCACTCGAGATGGGCTCGGGCGAGTTCTTCGGCCTGCTCGGCCCCAACGGCGCCGGCAAGTCGACGATGATCCACTGCATCACGGGGCTGGCGCGGCCGACCTCGGGCGCGGTCGAGATCTTCGGCAATGACGCCGTGCACCACTACCGTGAGGCACGCGAGGCGGTGGCGCTGGCGCCACAGGAGATCAACCTCGACATGTTCCTGACGCTCGAGGAGACGCTCGATCTGCACGGCGGCTATTTCGGCATGAGCAAGGCCGAGCGTCGCGAGCGCACCGCCGAGCTGCTCGAGGCCTTCTCGCTGACCGGCAAGCGCAAGGAGCGCACGCGCACGCTCTCCGGCGGCATGAAGCGCCGGCTCACGCTGGCGCGCGCGCTGATGCACCGCCCGCGGCTGCTGATCCTCGACGAGCCGACCGCCGGCGTCGACATCGAGTTGCGCCTGGAGCTGTGGCAGTACATCGAGAAGATCAACAGCGAGGGCACCAGCATCATGCTCACGACCCATTACCTCGAGGAGGCCGAACGCCTCTGCGACCACATCGCCTTCATCAACCACGGTGAGATCGCCGCCCAGGGCTCGATCCCGGAACTGGCCGCCCGCTACGACGTGACCTCGCTCGAGGATGCGTACCTGGCGCTGGTCGGCAGGCAGGAGCTGTCGCGCGCGCACATCGAGGAGGCCGCAGCATGAGCACCTCTGAGCTCGACACAGACCGTCGCGCCGACACAGACCGTCGCACCCCGCGGGCTGGCCGCATGAGCGCCTCCCAGATCATGCTGGCCTCGCTGGTCCGGCGCGAGGTCAGCCGCTTCATGAAGATCAAGCGCCAGACGCTCGGCGGGCCGCTGCTCGAGACCTTCCTCTACATCGCCGTCTTCGGCGCCGCGCTCGGCTCGCGCATCCATCACGTGCACGGCTACCGCTACATCGTGTTCGTGATCCCCGGCCTGATCATGATGGCCTGGGCGATCAACGCCTTCGCCAACAACTCATCCTCGATCCTGCAGCAGAAGTTCACGCACTCGATCGACGATCAGCTCTCTTCGCCGGCCTCGCCGCTGCAGCTGTTGCTCGGCTTCACGCTCGGTGGCTTCCTGCGCGGCCTGCTCGTGACCGTGATCACCTATTTCGTGGCGCTCGCGCTCGTTTCGCTGCCCGTCACCCATCCGCTGGTGCTGATCCCGTCACTGATCCTGGTCGGCATGTTCTTCGCCCAGTGCGGCGTGCTGGTCGGTGTGCGGGCCGAGCAGTTCGACGACGTTGCGCTGTATCAAACCTTCGTGATGCAGCCGCTGATCATGCTCGGCGGCGTCTTCTACGGCGCCCAGTTCCTGCCCGAGCCGTGGCAGACGCTGACCCAGTTCAACCCGATCTACTACATGATCGCACTGGTGCGCTATGGCTTCATCGGCTACCACGACACCAACATCGGCCTCGCGTTCCTGTTCCTGGCGCTCGTGACGGCGGGGCTGTTCGCGTTCAACTACCGCATCTTCGAACAGGGCAAATACCTGCGGAGCTGAGCGCGGCGCCACGGCCGGCCGCGCGCGCGGCTTCTGTACCCTGGACCGGGAGTGACGCGAACCTTCTCGGTAAACGCCGCGTACGAAGCGCTTGGGCGCTTGGTCGTTCGCTTTCGCTGGCTGGTTGTGATCTTCTGGCTGGCGGCCGCGGCGCTGACGACGGCGCTGCCGTCGATCGGCAGCCAGGTCAACGACAACAACAGCGCCTTCCTCAAGAACTCAGAGCCGAGCATCCACGCCGCCAACGTGGCCGCGCCGATCCTCGGCGGCGGGGCCAGCGGCAACGTCACCCAGATCCCGCTGGTCGCGGTCAGCGACACGGGCCGTCTGAACGCCGCCGACGTCGCCTCGATCACGCACCTGGTCGGATTGCTCGAGCGCGTCAGCCGGGTCGAGACGGTGCAGGTCGCGGGCGTCTCACCAGATGCGCAGGCGGTGCAGCTGCGGTTGCGCGCGCACATCTCCGTGAGCGCGACGCCGGACAAGGACAAGGCGCTGGTCGAGGCGCTCCAGGCCCAGTTCCCGAAGGCGAACCCGCCGAGCGGCCTGCATTTCTACGTGACCGGCCAGATCGCAACGATCGTCGCCAACCAGAAGCAGTCTGACAAGCAGGGCGGGCAGGTCCAGTCGATCTCCTTCATCCTGATCATCGTCCTGCTGCTGATCGTGTTCCGGTCGCTGCCGGCGGCGATCATCACGCTGCTGCCGGCCGGTCTGGCGCTCGCCATCTCCGGGCGCTTGATCGGCGCACTCGGCGAGGGCGGCCTCAAGGTCTCGTCGATCACGCAGATCCTGCTGATCGTGCTGCTGCTCGGGGCCGGCACCGACTACGGCCTCTTCTACGTCTTCCGCGTACGCGAGGAGCTGCGCGACGGCCAGGACCCGCACCAGGCCGTCGAGCGCGCGCTCGTGCGCGTCGGCGAGTCGATCACCGGTTCCGCCGGGACCGTGATCATCGCCCTGCTGACGTTGCTGTTCGCGAGCTTCGGGCTCTACCACGACCTCGGCGTGCCGCTCGCCATCGGCATGGCGGTGATGCTGCTGATCGGCCTGACGCTGTTGCCGGCGCTGCTCGCGATCCTCGGCCGCAGGGCCTTCTGGCCGACCAAGATCCGACCAGGCGCGCAGCGGGAGGGGATCTGGGGCAAGGCCGCCTCGACGCTCGTGCAGCGTCCCAGGACCACGCTCGTCGTGGGCGTGCTGATCTTCCTCGCGTTGGCGGTCGGCGCGCTCGGCTACAAGGCGGGCGGCTTCGGCGGTGCCACCAACCCGCCCAAGGGCACGCCGGCCGCCGCCGGCAACAACGCGCTGCTCGAGCACTTCCCGCACAACTCCTCGAACCCGGCCAACATCGTCTACACGTACAACGGCTCGGTCTGGCAGAACCCGCAGGCGATCGCCACGGCGCAGAAGATGCTCGAGATCTCAGGCAAGTTCAAGCAGCTGGCCGGCCCGCTGAGCCCCACCGGCAGCGCGATCACGCCGGCGCAGCTGACCGCGCTGCACACGCAGCTCGGGCCGCCGCAGCTGCTGCCCGTGCGCCAGCCCGCGAGCGCCAGGGTCGCGCCGGCGGCCTACAACGCCTACCGCGCGGACGCGCTGTTCGTCTCCAAGGACGGCAGGGTGATCCAGTTCCAGGCCGGGCTGCTGGCAGGCACCCAGGACACGACCGCGGCGATGAACGCGACGCCCGCGATCCGCACCGTGGTCGACGCCGCGGGGCGTGCGTCGGGCGCGTCCTTCTCCGGGCTGGCGGGCGAGGCGGCTGCGGTCTACGACATCAACCACACCGCCAACCATGACCTCGCGGTGGTCGTGCCGATCGCGATCATCGCGATCGGGCTGCTGCTGGCGGCGGTGCTGCGCAGCGCGGTCGCGCCGCTCTACCTGATCGTCAGTGTCGCGCTCTCCTATGTTGCCTCGCTGGGGCTGGCGACGATCGTCTTCATCGACCTCGGCGGTGACGGCGGCATCAGCTTCATCCTGCCGTTCCTGATGTTCATCTTCCTGCTGGCCCTGGGGGAGGACTACAACATCCTTGTGATGACCCGCATCCGCGAGGAGGCCCGACAGCTGCCGCTGCGCGAGGCGGTGGTGCGTGCGATCTCACGCACGGGCTCGACCGTGACATCGGCCGGGATCATCCTCGGCGGCACCTTCGCGGTCTTCGGGATCGTCGGCGGCTCCGGCTCCGGCAATGGCCAGCTGCACGCGATCGGCTTCGGCCTGGCCGCCGGCATCCTGATGGACACCTTCCTGGTGCGTACGCTGCTGGTGCCCTCGGTCGTGGTGCTGCTCGGCCGCTGGAACTGGTGGCCGTCGCACCTCGCCAGTGACGAGCACCACGAGCGGGTCCACGGCAGGGCCACCGAGGAGGCACGCGCCTGAAGCGCTCGCGATCCGTTATGCAGAGCCACATAATGGAGATCTGCATAACGCCCTGACGGAGCTCTGCGCGGGCTATCACCGCACCGATCCGGTAGCTTGCCCCGTCTATGGCTTCCAAGATCATCCTGCTGCCCGGCGACGGGATCGGCCCCGAGATCATCGCTCCCGCGCTCGAGCTGCTGAGCGCAGTCGGCACCAACTTCGAGTACGAGGAGCACGCCTTCGGCGGCGCCTCGATCGACGCGCACGGCACCGCGCTGACGGATGCGACGCTTGCCGCCTGCCGTGCGGCCGACGCCGTGCTGCTGGCCGCGGTCGGTGGGCCCAGGTGGGATACGACCGACCCGCAGAAGCCGCGCCCCGAGCAGGGGCTGCTGGGCCTGCGCAAGGGACTCGGCCTGTACGCGAACCTGCGTCCGGTGCGGCCGCTGCCGGCGCTGTACGACGCGAGCCCGCTCAAGCGCAAGGTGATCGAGGGCACCGACCTGCTGGTCGTGCGCGAACTGACCGGTGGGATCTACTTCGGTGAGAAGACCCGCACCGATGACTACGCGAGCGATCTCTGCGCCTACAGCCGCGAGGAGGTCTCGCGGATCGCCCGCGTCGCATTCAAGGCGGCACGGCGCAAGGTCTCGAGCGTCGACAAGGCCAACGTGATCGAGACCAGCCGCCTGTGGCGCGAGGTCGTGCGCGAGGTTCACGCGGCCGAGTTCCCGACCGTCGAGCTCGAGCACGTGCTGGTAGACAACGCCGCCATGCAGCTGGTCTCGAACCCGGCGGACTTCGATGTGATCGTCACCGAGAACATGTTCGGTGACATCCTCAGCGACGAGGCCGCCACCCTGACCGGCTCGATCGGCATGCTGCCGAGCGCCTCGCTCGGGGATCCGGGGCAGCCGGGCCTGTTCGAGCCGGTGCACGGCTCCGCGCCCGACATCGCCGGGACCGGTGCCGCCAATCCGATGGCGATGTTCCTCTCGGCGGCGATGATGCTGCGCCACGGACTTGGCTTGGAGAGCGAGGCGGCAGCGATAGAATCGGCTGTAGATCGTGCGCTCGCGGCCGGCCTGCGCACGCGTGACCTGGGGGGCAGCGCGGGCACTCGCGAGGCCACACAGGCCGTTCTTTCAAACCTCTAAGGAAGCGTCGGGAAATTAGTTGTGGAATTTGACGAGTGGCTGGGCGTGCCTGGGAAGACCGTCTCGCAAGGCAGGTACTGGTGGTACCTGCCGCGAGACGGGCGCACCCAGGTGCGTCTAGACGCCGTCAAAACCGCAGATAATTTCCCGACGCTTCCTAAAGGGCGCCGAGTCCTACGAACCCCCGAAGGAGCACCGAAGTGGATCAAGCGGACCTCATCTGGCACAACGGAGAGCTCGTTGCCTGGGAGGACGCGAAGGTACACGTACTGACGCACGGCCTCCACTACGGGACCGGCGTCTTCGAGGGCGTCCGCGCCTACGAGACCGACGGCGGCTCGGCGGCGATCTTCCGCCATCAGGATCACATCGACCGCCTGTTCAGGTCGGCGCAGCTCTACTACATGCCGATCCCGTTCACGCGCGAGGAGCTGCGCCAGGCCACCCACGAGCTGTTGATCGCCAACGGCCTGCGCGAGTGCTACATCCGCCCGATTGTGTTCCGCGGCTACGGCACGATGGGTCTGTTCCCGCTCGAGGCGCCGGTCGAGGTGTCGATCGCCGCCTGGCCGTGGGGCGCCTACCTCGGTGAGGAGTCGGGCAGCCGCGGCATCCGCGCCAAGGTCTCGACCTGGCGGCGGTTGCCGAGCGACTCGGTGAACCCGCAGGCCAAGGCCAGCGGCACCTACCTCAACAGCATCCTCGCCAAGATCGAGGCGACCAAGGCCGGCTACGAGGAGGCGATCCTGCTCGACGGCGACGGCTACGTCTGCGAGGGCAGCGGCGAGAACCTGTTCATGGTCGTCGACGGTAAGGTCCTGACGCCGTCACTCGCGTCGGGGGCGCTCGACGGCATCACCCGCCGCTCGCTGATCCAGATCGCCAACGACCTCGACCTCGAGATCGTCGAGCGCACGATCGCTCGCGCCGAGCTCTACCTGGCCGAAGAGGTGTTCATGACGGGCACTGCGGCCGAGCTGGTGCCGCTGCGCGAGATCGATGATCATGTGATCGGCGCGGGCTCCCGCGGTCCCGTCACGACCGAGCTGCAGCGCGTCTTCAACGATGCGCTGCGCGGTCGCGATCCCCGCTACGCGGCGTGGCTGGACCACGTCGAAGTGCCGGCGCCGGCAACCTGAGGGTTCGCGCCCGCCCGGCGATGACAAAGATCGAGCTCTACGACACGACCTTGCGCGACGGCATGCAGGGGGAGGGCATGTCGCTGTCCGCGCACGAGAAGGTGCGGGTCGCGCACACGCTGGATGAGCTCGGGATCGACCTGATCGAGGCCGGCTTCCCGAGCTCCAACCCCAAGGAGCTCGAGCTCTTCGAGCTGCTCGCGCACGAACGCTTCGAGCACGCCCAGGTGGCCGCCTTCGGGATGACCCGCCGGCGCGACACCAGGGCGCAGGACGATCCGGCGCTGCAGATCCTGGCCGATTGCTTCGCGCCGGTCTGCACGCTCGTGGGGAAGACCTGGAGCCTGCACCTGGAGAAGGTCGTTAAGGTCGACCGCGCCGAGAATCTGCGCATGATCGCCGAGTCGATCGCGTTCCTGGCGGGTTCTGGCAAGCGCGTGATCTATGACGCGGAGCACTTCTTCGACGCCTTTGCCGACGACCGCGAGTACTCGCTTGCCTGCGTGCGCGCGGCCGCTCAGGCGGGGGCCGAGACGATCACGATCTGCGACACCAACGGCGGCACCCTGCCGGACGCGATCGCGGAGGCCACGGCGGCGGTCGTCACCGAGCTCGGCCCGACCGGCGTGCGGATCGGGATCCACTGCCACGACGACGCCGGCTGTGCCGTCGCCAACACGCTGGCCGCGGTCGCCGCCGGCGCGACCCACGTGCAGGGCACCCAGAACGGTTACGGCGAGCGCTGCGGTAACGCCAACCTCACGACCGTGATCCCCAACCTGCAGCTGAAAGCGGGCTTTGGGTGCGTGTCCGAGCAGCAGCTGCACGCGCTGACGACGAGCTCGCACTTCTTCGACGAGCTCCTGAACTTCACGCCCAACCACAACCAGCCATACGTCGGCCGCAACGCCTTCGCCCACAAGGGCGGCATGCACGTGGCCGGCGTCAGCGCCGATCCGAGCACGTTCGAGCACATCGAGCCGGAGGTGGTCGGCAACGACCGCGCCGTGCTGGTCTCCGAGCTCTCGGGTAAGGGCACGATCCACGCGCGTGCCGCCGAGGCCGGGATCGCGCTCGACGACGCCGCCGCCGCGCGCCTGATAGAGCGCGTCAAGGAGCGCGAGCACGAGGGCTACCACTACGAGGCCGCCGACGGCTCCTTCGAGCTCTTGATGCGCAAGGAGAGCGGTGAGTACACGCCGCTGTTCACGCTCGAATCCTGGCGGGTGACCGCCGAGAAGCGGGCCGACGGACGCGTCGAGACCGAGGCCACGATCAAACTCTGGGTAGCGGGCGAGCGCTACCTGTTCACGGCCGAGGGCACCGGCCCTGTCGGCGCGCTCGACAAGGCACTGCGCGGTGCGCTCGCGAGTGTGTATCCCGAGCTCGACGTGATCAAGCTCGTCAACTTCAAGGTGCGAATACTCGACGGCGCAAAGGCCAGCGACGCGATCACGCGCGTGCTGCTCGACTCCTCCGACGGCGAGCAGGAGTGGGGCGCGATCGGCGTCTCGGACAACGTCATCGAGGCATCGTGGGAGGCGCTGGTCGACTCGCTGGAGCTGGGTATGCAGGCGGGCCACCGGCCGGCGCGCGCGGACGAGGCACGGACGAGCTCATGAGCGCCTACCGTGCGTCCGGTGCGTCCGGTCCCGCTGGACCGGACTTCCCCATACCGCTCGCGCAGCCGGTGCTGGGCGAGCCCGAGGAGCAGGCGGTGCTCGCGGTGCTGCGCTCCGGCCAGCTGTCGCTCGGCTCCAAGGGCCCCGAGTTCGAGCGCGCCTTCGCGTGCCGCGTCGGTGCCCGCTGCGCCAGCGCGGTCGCCTCGGGCACCGCCGGGCTGCACCTGGCCCTGCGCGCCGTCGGCGTGAGCGACGGGGCGGAGGTGATCACCTCGCCCTTCTCGTTCGTGGCCAGCGCCAACGTCGCGATCTATGAGCGCGCGCGGCCGGTGTTCGTCGACATCGACCCGGTGACGCTGAACCTCAACGCCGATGAGGCGGCGGCGGCGGTCAACGAACGCACCGCGGCGCTGCTGCCGGTGCACGTCTTCGGCTACCCGGCCGATATGGCGCGGCTCGAGCAGATCGGCATGCCGATCGTCGAGGACGCCTGCGAGGCACTGGGTGGCGCCTACGCCGACGGCGGCCCGATCGGCGGTCGGGGCCATCCGGCCGTGTTCGCCTTCTATGCCAACAAGCAGATGACGACCGGCGAGGGCGGGATGCTCGTCACGGGCGACCCGGAGCTCAAGGAGCGAGTCGACTCCGAGCGTAACCAGGGCCGCGCGCCGAACATGGACTGGCTCGACCACGACCGGCTCGGCTTCAACTACCGGCTCTCGGACATCGCCTCAGCGCTGGGGCTGGCACAGGTGCAGCGGCTCGACGAGCTGCTCGGCGGACGCGAGCGCGTGGCGGGCCTCTATCGCGCGGCGCTGCAGGACATCCCAGAGCTCACGCTGCCGTGCGAGCCGGCGGGGCAGGCACGGCGAGGCTGGTTCGTCTACGTGATTCAGCTGCCGCGTGGGGTGGACCGCGACGCCGTCGTCACGCAGCTCAGCGCGCACGGCATCTCCGCCAAGCCGTACTTCCCGGCGATCCACCTGATGACGTACTACCGCGACACCTTCGGCTACCGCGAGGGGCAGTTCCCGCTCTGCGAGGACGTCTCCGCGCGCTCGATCGCGATCCCGTTCTTCCCGCGCATGACGGAGGGACAGGTGGCACGCGTGGCCGAGGAGATCTCCGCTGTGCTGCAGAGCGCGCCGCACACGCACGGCTCACTGGCATCACGCGCCTCATGAGTTCGTCGGAGCGACTGATGTCGAGCCCGCGGATGGCGGTGCCCCAGGCCGATGTCTTCCGGCGTCTGAACGACTCGCTGGCGTTCGACTGGCGCCTGGCGCCCTACGATGTTCAGCAATCGGTCGCGCACGCGTCGATGCTGGGCGCGCGCGGGATCATCAGCGAGGCCGATCGCGACGCGCTCCACGCCGCGCTCGCGACCGTCGCCGCCGAGGTGAGCGAGAACCGCTTCGCCTTCTCCGAGGGCGACGAGGACGTGCACATGGCGATCGAGCGGCGCGTCACCGAGCTCGCGGGCGAGCCCGGGGAACGGCTGCACACTGCCCGCTCGCGCAACGACCAGATCGCCACCGACATGGCGATGTTCACCCGCGACGCGGCGCTCGAGGCCGAGGCGACGGTGCTCGAGCTGGTGCGGATCGTGGTCGAGGTGGCCGAGCGCCACGCCGACTGGGCGATGCCCGGCTACACGCACCTGCAACGGGCCCAACCCGTGTACCTCGGCCACCACCTGCTGGCCTACGCGTGGATGCTGCTCCGCGACGCGCACCGCTTCCGCGAGGTGCTTGGCGGCACGGCGCCGCTGCCGCTCGGCGCCGGGGCGCTGGCCGGCGTGAACTTCGACACAGACCGCGGGATGATGGCCACCGAGCTCGGCTTCGCCGAGATCGCCGAGAACTCGATCGACGCGGTCTCCAACCGGGACTTCGTGCTCGATTACCTGGCCGCCGCCAGCACCTGCGCCACGCACCTCTCGCGGCTCGGCGCTGAGATCGTGCTGTGGTCGAGCGAGGAGTTCGGCTTCTGCGAGGTCTCCGACGCCTGGGCCTCGGGCTCATCGATCATGCCGCAGAAGAAGAACCCCGATGCGGCCGAGCTTCTGCGTGCCAAGGCGCCCAGGATCTCCGCGCACCTGACGGCGCTGCACGGCGTGATGCACGGGCTGCCGCTGACCTACAACAAGGACATGCAGGAGGACAAGGAGCACCTGTTTGACGCCGTCGACTCGCTGCAGCTGGTGCTCGCCGCGGCCCAGGGCATGCTCGCCACGATCAGCTTCAAACGCGAGCGCCTGGCCGCCGCCGCCGGCGATGAGTTCCTGGCCGCCACCGACATCGCCGACTACCTGGCCAAGCGCGGGATGCCGTTCCGCCGCTCGCACCACATCGTTGGGGGGCTCGTGCGGCTGGCCGTCTCGAGCAACCGGCGCCTCTCGGAGCTGACGCCCGAGGAGCTGCAGTCGGCCTCGCCGCTGCTCGACGCGGAGGGGTATTACGCGCTGCTCGGCGATGGCGCCTGGCTTGAGGCAAAGGTCTCGCGCGGGGGCACCGGCGCCGTCGCCGTCCGTGAGCAGCTGGCGCACGCCCGCGAGGCGCTGCAGCGCGCGCTCGGCGGGCGGTGAGGCCGGACTTCTACACGGGTCCCGTACTCGAGGTCGCCGAGGCGCTGATCGGCTGCGTGGTCACGCACGGTCAGACCAGCGGCGCAATCGTCGAGACCGAGGCCTACCACGACAGCGAGCCCGCCTGCCACGCCTACGTCGGGCTGACGCCGCGCACCGAGACTCTGTTCGGGCCGCCGGGACGCGCCTACGTGTACCTCTCCTACGGGATCCACACGATGCTGAACGCCGTCTGCGAGCCGGAGGGCGTGGGCGCCGCCGTGCTGATCCGCGCGCTCGAGCCGGTGGACGGAATCGAGCTGATGGCAGAACGCCGGGGCATCGCCGCCGACAACCCTGGGGCGCTGTGTTCGGGCCCGGGGAAGCTCACGCAGGCGCTCGCGATCGAGCTCTCCGACAACGGTGGCGATCTGGATCGTGGCGCGGTCGTGATCTCCGGCCGGACCGGGCGCTTCAGCGATCCTGTGGTCCAGCGGGACCTCAGGATCGGGATAACCAAGGCAGCCGAGCTGCCGTGGCGCTTCTGCCTGGCCGGCAGCCGCTACCTGTCGGTGCCCGTGCGCAGGTAGAGCTAGAGCCCGCCGCCGCCGTTGGCGGTGGTGGACGAGTCCGACGTGGGCGGCGGCGTGCTGCTGCTGCT
>DASZMI010000029.1:0-12689 GCA_035551915.1 Solirubrobacteraceae bacterium
CAACGCCGAACTGTTGCGATGGTGCCTGCAGCACGATCTGCGGATCGTGCAACAGAGCATCCTGATGACGATCGGTCTCTATAACGAGCCCGCCGGCGCCTACCTGCCCTCGATCATCTTCTGAGGAACGAAAGGTTCACAGATGCAAACGACAGTCGGTGGTTCAGTCCCCTCGCCCCCCGAACATGCGGCTGACGTGGTCGGTGGCGGTCAACGATCAGTTGGCCAGGGTTCCGTCGAAGTCGATCGTGGCGTGCGTGCCGTCGCAGAACGGCTTGTTCGACGAGTGTCCGCAGCGGCACATCGCCATCGGGTCGGGGTGGTCGATCACACGACCGTCGGGTGCGGTCAGGACCAGGGGGCCCGAGACGATGTACGGTCCGTTTTCGCTCGGGGTGATGGTGACGTCGGGCATGACGGTCCCTTTCTTAGTAGATCTTGATCGTCTTGGAGAATGGGAGCTTGCGGATTCGGGTGCCGGTGAGGGCCGCGATTGCGTTCGCCAGGGCGGGGGCGACTGAGGGGACGCTGACCTCGCCGACTCCGCTCGGTGGCTCGGCCGAGTCGATCAGGTGCACCTCCATCTGCGGGACTGAGCGCATGCGCATCACTGGGTAGGCGTCGAAGTTCTGGGTGACGATGTCGCCGCCTTCGCCGAGGACGACCTCGCCCCACGACGCCGCGCTCAGCCCCCAGAGCAGTCCGCCCTCCACCTGCGCTCGGATTAGGTCGGGGTTGACGTTTCGCCCGCAGTCGAGCACGAACACGATCCGGTCGACGTGGACCCGGTCGCGGTCGTCAAGCGAGACCTCCGTGACCTGAGCGCTGTGGCCGAGGAAACCTGAGCTCGTGATTCCGCGGGCGCGGCCTTCGGGGAGCGGCGATCCCCAGTGCGCGCGCTCGGCCGCGAGCTCGAGCGCGCGTAGCGTCCGCGGACTGCCGGCGAGGAGCTCACGTCGCAAGTCGACAGGGTCCCGGCCGGCCGCGATCGCGAGCTCGTCAATCGCCGACTCGCGCGCAAACTCAGTATGGGAGTTGCCGACCGATCGCCACACCATCGTCGGAATTCGCGACTCGAAGTTGGTCGACTCGAGCCGGAAGTTCTCGACCGCGTACGGCGGATCGACCGCACCGGTCGTCGTGAAGAAGTCAACGTTGTTCGCGAACATCACGTCACGGACGAACGGCAGGTTCACGGACGTCGGCTCGGCGACGATCTTCTGATGCCACGCGGTCAAGCGACCGTCGGCGTCGGCGCCGGCCCGGACTCGGTGAGCGGCCATCGCGCGGTAGCGGCCGACTTTGAATTCCTCCTCGCGGAGCGACTGCACCTTGATCGGGTGCTTCCAGTCGAGCGCTCGCGCGATCTGCACCGCTTCAGCCGTCGGATCGCGCTCCGCGCTCGAGTGGAGCCCGAACGATCCGCCGGCGAAGGTGATGTGCACCTCCACCTGCTCCTTGTCGATGCCAGCGACCGACGAGGCGTTCATCTTCACATACTCAGGAGCCTCTGACCCGACCCACACCTCGAGCACGCCGTCCTCGCGCATCCGGCAGGCCGCGTTGTTCGGCTCCATCGGGGCGTGAGCGAGGTAGGGCAACGTGTATGTCCTGTCGACCGTCGAGGCTGCTTCTGCCAGGGCAGCGTCGACGTTGCCGTCATCGCGAGCCGTCACGGCGTTCTCGTCGGATTCGAGCAGCCGGAGGTGCTCGGCTAACAGCACCTCGGTGCTCCGCCGCTCGGCGTTCGTGTCGTCCCATTCGACGACGACGGCCCGCAGCCCACGCTGCGCGTCGGCGACCGTCTCGGCCACGACAGCGACGCCCTCCTCGATCGGCACGACCGCGGTCACGCCGGGCTCCGCGAGCGCAGCCTCGCCATCGACCGCGGCAGCCGTGGCGCCGAAGCGCGGCGGGTGCAGTACCAGCGCCGTCAACATCCCGGGCACGGTGACGTCGATCGTGTACCGGGTGACGCCGAGAATCTTCGGCACGGCGTCGACGCGCAACCGTCCCTCACACCCGATCAGCTTGTAGTCGGCTGGGTCCTTCGGCTGCACGCCATCGGGGACCGCAAGCTGCCCGGCCCGGCCCGCGAGCTCGCCGAAAGTAGCCTGCCTCCCACTCCCGTGGCGGAGAACGCCGCCGTCGGCCTCGATCTCATCGGTGGGCACCTCCCACGCCTCTGCGGCGGCCACGACGAGCCGCGCCCGTGCTCGAGCAGCGGCCAGCCGGTACCGCGCCCAGAACCCTTTCATCGAGTTCGACGCGCCCGTGAGCTGGAAGGCGCTACCGAGGTCAGGATTTCCGTAGACGTCGCCGTTCGGACCCCGCCCGTTCGCGGCGTTGACGACGCGGACGCAGTCGAAGTCTGCGTCGAGCTCCTCGGCGACGATGGTGGCGAGACCGGTATGAATCCCCTGCCCCATCTCGATCTGGCTCGAGTACGCGACGACTGTCCCGTCCGAGTGGATCCGCAGGTACGGATGGACCGGGTCGACCAACTCCTCTTCCGTGAGGGTGCGGTCTTCGATCTCCTCCGGGGCGATGAGCGGCGCAGGATCGGGCCCCTTGCTCAACGCGTCGGATGCGGCGTGGATCGCGGCGCGGATCCGCGGGTACGTGCCGCACCGGCAGAGATTGCCACTCATCCACGTGTCTATCGCTGCGTCATCGGGCGCCGGATTCGCCTCGAGCAGCGACACCGCGGCCAGCGTCTGTCCCGGCTGGCAGTAGCCGCACTGCACGACGTTGCCGCGGTACCAGGCGTCGCGCACGGCGTCGATTACGGGACCCGCGGCGCCCTCGACCGTCGTGATCTTCTTTCCGACCGCGCGCTCGGTCGTGGTCTGGCAGGACTTCATGTTGCGCCCGTCGATCAGCACCGTGCACGTCGCACAGAAGCCTGCTCCGCAGCCGAACTTCGTGCCATGCAGGCCCAGGACGTCTCGAAGCACCCATAGCAGCGGGGTCTGCGCGTGCCGGTTGTCAACCTCGACCTCGGCGCCGTTGACGACAAGCTTCATCTCGGATCTCCCTCGACTGGAACCTGCGTGGCCTGTTGCATAGTCCGCAGGTTCGTCGCGACCCAGGTGAGGTGTCCTCACCGGATCATGGTGATCCTCCGGTCCCCCCCGGGGCCGCGCCCTGATCGAGGGCGGTGAGATCGGCGGCATCCGGTCCTAGCGAGCCGTGCGAGAGCGATTTGGGTCGGCTTGGCCCCGTGCTTGTCGGCAACTCGGACGATCGCCGGATGGCCTGCAAGCCGTGCCGGCCCGCCCCTGAAACCCGAGCCGAGGGTGTCGATGTGATGAATGCCGAGCTCAATCGCCGGCGCAGTACGGCCCGAGCCGCACTTGGGTCGCGTGCTGGCCCGAAGACGCCGGGACCGGTGAGCTGCATCGCGCCATAGCCCATGCGGTTGATCGGCTTGTCATCGAGACAGGTCGTCGTACGCATCTCGGTTTGTTGCCTCCCGTCTCGCCTGGATTTGTCGGAGTTCGAGCAGCTCGAGTCCGAGCGCCTCGATCTGCGCAACGACGCCGAACACCGCGGACCGATCCTTGAGCAAACCAGTGAGCACGGTCTCACTGCCTTTCAGCTCGGGGACCATCGAGGGAAAGGCCGACAGGGCGGTAGCCCCGAGCCGGCCCCGTATCCGGATCGTGTACAAGCCCGGCAGTGTGGCCATGCGTTCATCCTGGAGCGCGACCTAGTGAGCCGGCGACGCCGGAATCTGGTGATTGTGCGCACGCCGGCGCTCGCGCCATTCGGCGATGCTCACGAGCGCCCGGTCGAGAGGAGCCGCAACTGCCGTGCGGTTTGAACGGCGGAAGAGCGATCGCGCGCACCGAGCTTCGAGTAGATGTTGCGAAGGTGCGTGTTGACCGTGTTGACGGAGACGTAGAGCTCTCGGGCCATCTCGGGCCGCGTCAGGTTCGTCGGCAGGTATCGCAGTACGCGTAGCTCGCTTGGGCTGAGCTTCTCCGGTTGCGATAGGTGCGCTCGGTCGGCGCTAGGCGCCGAGGCGCCTCGCAGCAGGTCGACGATGTCGGCGAGAAGGGCGCCATGAGCCGTTTCATGACGCGGAAGCGCGTCGAGCAGTTCCGCGGCTTCGGTCAGTGCGAACGGGAAGATCAGCCGGTCCGGTTCGGCTGCCGCGAGAGCTGCCTCGGCTGCGGCGGCGGCGGCGTTGGGATCCCCCAGCTGTAGGTGCGCGGTGCCAGCGAGAAGATGCGCCTCAACGAGCGTGAACGCGGGGCCGACCGGGGAGGTGACCGCCCGAATCTCTCGGAGTACATCCAATGCCGCGACGGGGTCTCGGTCAGCCATGCAAATCACTGCACGCGCATTGTGAATGGCGCCCATGCGCTCCGGTTCGGCGGAGAATCCGGCGAGCGTAGCGCGCGCCTCATCCAGCATCCCGAGACGGGCCTGCATCGCCGCGAGCCACCCGGTAATCCGCGGCGCGAGAGCGTGCACACCTGTGAGTAGCGACTGCGCCTGCGCGGCCGCCGCGAATGCTTCGAGCGCCGATCGATGCTGCCCGCGACCCGCATGCAGCATGCCCGTCGCCACGTGCAAGAGCATTGCCGCAGCCGGGTCAACGTTTGCCTCTGCGACCTCCCAGGCGCGGCGTAGCCAGCGCTCTCCCTCGTCGAACTCGCCCGTCCAGATCGCCATGCCGCCTGCGAAACCGAGCGCGGGGGCGAGGATCGGCCGGTCCTCCAAGCCGTAACGCTCAGCCAGCGCTACCGCCGCACGGCCGCGCTCGTACGCCTTCGCAACCGAGACGAGCTGTGACGGGAATCCTTGATGCGCGCGGCAAGCGACCTCCAGGTAGGGTCGGCCGATCGCCTGGGCGAGCGCGGCTCCCTCGGAGAGGTGGCGCTCCGCGTCGGCGAGTCGCCCGGACCAGGTCTCGACCACTCCGAGATTCAGCAGCGCGACTGCCCGCAGCTCACTGTCCACCGCGATCGGATCGTTCGAGTCGTCTGTGATCGATGCACCGAGCAAGTTCACTTGCTCGATCACTTCGGTGAACCGGCCGCTTCGTCGTGCCAGCGCCAACCGCAGTGCCGCGATTGCCACCACGAGGCGGCGGCGGCGAGCGGGGGGAGCGCTCCCGAGGTGGGACTCGGCCAGCGCCAGCTGCGCAGCCGCTTCCTCCAACCGTCCTTGGTTCAGCTGAGTTGCCGCGTGAACTAGCGCCAGGTCAGGATGATCGGCTGATGCGCCGTCAGGGAACGCCTGCAGCACCGCGCCGATCGTTCCTGCTTCCCCGTCGAGCACCCATCTGAACGATTGGTCTGCGACGAGCCGGGCCGCATCAGACCAATCGCCGGCCGCGACCCTATGCCGCACCGCGTCGACGACCTCCCCGTGATCGGCGAACCACCGGGCGGCCCGGCGGTGGAGGTCAGGAACCTCATCCGCCGAGGTGCGGCGGAGCTCCAGGCGCAGGAAATCCGCCAGCAGCTGGTGGTAGCGAAACCAGGTGCGCTGAGCGTCGAGCGACACGACGAACGCGTTGGCTTCCTCCAGTTCCAGCAGCATCTGCTCCGAGCCCGAGCGGCCCGCCAGCAGGTCGGCGAGTTCACCGTTCATCCGGTCGACGAGCGAAGTCCGCAACAGCATGCTCTGGACCTCGCCCGGTTGGCGTTCGAGCATCTCGGCCATCAGGTATTCCCCAATCGCCCGGTCGGTGCCCGAGAACTCAGCGACGAACCGCTCGGGATCCGGATGACCGCTGAGTGAGATCACCGCGAGGCGCAGGCCAGCCGCCCAACCTTCGGTGCGCCGGTACAACGCGGCTACGCCGGTGTCGGACAGGCCGATTCCCGCCGCGGTAAGCAGTTCGCGCGTCTCGCGCTCAGTGAACCGTAGATCGCCGGCTCGGATGTCGGTGATTTCGTCGGCGAGCCTGAGCTGGTGGAGCCTGATCGGCGGATCGCGGCGAGACGACAGCACCACGCGCGCAGAGCTCGGCAGAGTCCCGAGCAGATGCTCAAGCTCCGAGAGGGCGTCGGCTGACCTCAGCTCGTGGAGATCGTCGATGATCAGCACGAGGGGGTCGACCCGCTCGGCGACCTCCCAGAGGACTCGGTCGACCACCTGGTCGCCGTCGAGCCCGGCGCTCGCCGCGAGTTGCGTCTCAGGATCGATCGAGCGCCCCGGGCTGCGGATCGCGTCCAAAACGGCGCACCAGAACGCCTCCACATTCTGTTGGTCGCGCTCGACGGACACGAACGCGACGCGACGAGGGTTCGTCGAGCGGTCAGCCCACGCGCTCAACAGCGACGTCTTCCCACTTCCCGGCGGCGCCGAGATGATCGTCACCCGTTTGGTCACAGCTCGATCCAGCAGGAGGAGGAGGTCTTCCCGGTCGAGCAGGCCCCGGGCGACCGAAACGTCTGTTGAGATCAAAGTAGCCATGGCCGATCACCAGACGTTCGTGCCGTCAGAGCTGGCTTACGGGAGACGGATAAGGTTGTGGCCGGCCAGCGGAGCCCCGACCTGCTGCATCTGGCCGCCCTCACGCAGTCCACCGAGATCGACAACGAAGAAACCGGCGTCCTCGAACAGCCCGCTGACCTCGGACTTGGCGGCGGCTTCGTCGCCGGAGAGGAAGATCACACGCTCACCGCCCGCTTGGTGTGGGTCGGAGCCGAGCAGGGCGGCCCCGAGCGTGTTGGCCGCCTTCACCACACGCGCAGGCGCGACGAGATCGGCGACGATCTCGCTGGATGTGCGACCGTTCAGGTCGCTTGGGTGGAAGTCGTTGGTCGGGTCGATCACGATCCGACCTTCCCATCCCAGCCCCTCGACGGCCAGCGGAACGTCCGGCCACATCACCGCGACCACGACGATGTCAGCCGCTGCGGCATCCTTGACCGCCCCGGCCGACACCCCGTCGCCGAGCTCCTGCACCACTGAGCTCAGCGACTGCGGCCCGCGGCTGTTGGCGACCACGACCTGACGGCCGGCACGGCGTGCGACCTGCGCCATCGCCTGGCCGATCCGGCCCGCGCCGATGATTCCGACGCTCTTGATCTTCGCTTCTTGCATCAGCTTCCTACTCCTTCTTCATCGTCGATCTCCTTCTCGTGGCGTGTTTTCACGGATGAACCTGTGAGCCGTAGCCCAGGTCGAGACGCAGCGACTGCATGACGTGGAACGTCGTGCTCGCGGTGAACACGTCGGCGGCCGCCAGAACGCCCGTGTACTTGGCGATGACAGGCGCCGCGGCGGCAGCCGTAATCGCGTCCAGATAGCCGCTCACAGCGGTCCAGGCGTTCTCGCCGTACTTGTCGAAATACGGCGTCGGGTCGACGGTGTCCAGGGCCTTGCGTGAGCTGTCCGCGATGTCGGCCATGTACTGCCGGTGCGCGGCGACGTCGTCGCGGGTCCCGAGCCGGCCCATGTGGCCGCCGATGAAGTGCTTCCAGGGGTACGTGAGCGCGGTATCCGACGCCTCGATGTAGCCGGGCACGTCCTCGATGAGGTGGCTCTGGCAGACCGGCGCCCAACCCGGGTTGACTACGTCGACGAGCATCAGCGCGTCGTGGTCGGGCAGATAGATGAAGATGTTGTCCGGCGAGTGATTGGAGCCGTGCCAGGCCAGCTCGATGCCCTCGCCCCCGATCTCGAGGATGCGGCGGTCCTCGAAGGTCTCTTCTGGTGCGGGCCTCGCGGGGTCATCGTCGCGGAGCAGCAGCTTCCGCGTCTCCTCGTGCCCGATGCGAGTGATGTTCCGGCCGAACAGCGAGGACGCGCCGGCGTGATCGGCGTGGTGGTGGGAGTAGACGAGATGCGTCACCTTGTTGCTGACGCCGCTGGCGGCGGCGATCTCGTCGACGGCCCGCTGGATGTTGTGACCGATCGTGGGAGGCGCGTCGAACAGGACGACGCCGTCGGATGTCGTCAGGAACGCGGACTGGTAGGCGCCGTCCGTGATCCAGTAGAGGTTCCCCTCGACTCGCCCGACGTAGTACCCCTGTTCGTTGAGCGCAGGGCCGAGGGCCGCCCGGGGGATCGGCGCACTTGCTCTGTCGTTGCTCTCCACGGCATCGCATAGTGGCGCCGCTGCCGGCCGTTCGAATCCTTGAATCCTTAGTCCGTGACCCTAGTCGCTGTCCTCGGTCATGCTTCGGCGGTATGTCGCCACCGGGTCGCACGCCAGCAGGGCAGTTGCTCGGCCGGGAACGCGAGCGCGAGGTGCTCGGCCGACTGCTCGCGAGCGTGCGCGGCGGGCGCGGCGGCGTGCTGGTGGTGTATGGAGATCCAGGCGTCGGGAAGACTGCGCTGCTCGAGTGGACGGTTGAGGAGGGGCGGGAGCTCGCAGTCCTACGGACCGTTGGGATCGAGGGCGAGATGGAGCTTCCGTTCGCGGCCCTTCAACAGCTGTGCTCGCCGATCCTCGACCGATCGGCGCGTCTGCCGGATCCCCAGCGCGCTGCGCTTGGCGTCGCCTTCGGGCTGAGTGCCGGGCAGGCTCCGAATCCGTTCCTGGTCGGACTGGCGGCCGTCGGCCTGCTGTTTGAGGCTTCGGAGCAGCGGCCGCTCCTCTGTGTCGTCGATGACGCGCAATGGCTCGATCGTGCGTCAGCGCGCGCTCTCGCGTTCGTGGCCCGCCGCCTGCTCGCGGGGAAGGTCGTGCTCGTGGTCGCGACGCGAGAGCTGGGCGACGCGCTCACCGGTTTGCCGGAGCTCAAGGTCGAGCCCTTGGGGCGCCGTGATGCGCGGAGGCTCTTGGAGTCGGCCTTGCCGGCTCGGCTCGATGAGCAAGTGCTGGATCGGATCGTCGTCGAGACCCGCGGGAATCCGCTCGCTCTGCTGGAGTTGCCGCGCGGGCTGACGCCGATACAGCTCGCGGGCGGGTTTGGTCTGCCGGCGGCTGTGCCTTTGTCAGCGAGCATCGAGAAGAGCTTCGGGCGGAGGCTGGCCGGTCTTCCAGGTGACGCGAGACGCTTGTTGCTGGTCGCGGCAGCTGATCCGGTCGGCGATACGGCACTCGTTCGGCGGGCGGCGCAGCAGCTCGGAATCCCCGAGTCGGTTACGGAAACCGTCGAAGCGGAAGGCCTGTTGGAGCTGGGCGCCCGAGTGGTGTTCCGTCATCCACTGGTTCGCTCGGCTGTGTATCAGGCGGCCGGGCCGAAGGAGCGCCGCGCCGTTCACCGCGCCCTGGCGCAAGCCACCGATCCGCAGATCGACCCTGATCGCCGCGCCTGGCACCGGGCGCAGGCGGCGACCACACCCGACGAGAACGTCGCCGTGGAGCTCGAGCGGTCCGCTGGACGGGCGCGGGCGCGGGGCGGATTGGCGGCTGTCGCTGCGTTCCTCGAACGCGCCGCCGCGCTTACACTCGAGTCCACCCACCGCACACAGCGCCTGCTCGCGGCCGCCGCCGCCAAGCGCGATGCCGGCGATCTGGAGGCTGCGCTTGCGCTGTTGGCAGCCGTCGAGGACGGCGTGCTCGACGAGCTCGGGCGCGCCCGGGTTGACCTTTTGCGAGCGCAGATCGCGTTGGAGCAGCGGCGAGGCGGCGACGCCGGCCGCCTGTTTCTGAGCGCGGCGCGCCGCCTCGAGCCCCTCGACCCCGAGTTAGCCCGCGAGACGTACCTCGAGGCGCTCGGCGGCGCCATGGCCAGCGACGTCGAAGTCGTAGGCGGCGCGCCGGCCGTCGCGGCCGCCGCGCGGGCGGCGCCACCGGGCCCCGTTCCGCCTCGCACTGTTGACGTGCTGCTCGATGCCTTCGCGATCCGGTTGACCAGCGGATACGCGGCCGCTGCGCCGACACTCGCTAGGGCGCTCGAGCTTCTGCTCACGATCGATGTCTCCCACGAGGATGCCGGCCAGTGGCTCTCGCTCTCCAGCGGCAGAAACGGAAACATCGTGGCGCTCGAGATGTGGGACGACGAGGCTCTGCATCTCCTCGCCGCTCGCCAAGTGCAGGTCGCTCGCGCCACGGGCGCACTCGTGCACCTCCAGTTCGCGCTCAGCTTTCTGGCGAGGAGCCAGATGCTGGCCGGCGAGTTGACCGCGGCCGCGCTGACGATCGATGAAGCGCGCTTGATCGCCGAGGCGACCGGCAATCAAGCGCTTGTCAACGCCCCGATGATTCTCGCCGCCTGGCGCGGCCACGAGGCGCAAGCCTCTGAGCTGATCGAAGCCACCTCCCACGAGGCGGCCACACGGCGATGGACATCCAACAACTACGCGAGAGCCGTGCTCTACAACGGCCTCGGCCGACATGACGCCGCGCGCGATGCAGCCTGGGAAGCGTTCCGGCCCGATCCAATCGGATACGGATCGTGGCTGCTGCCCGAGCTGGCTGAGGCGGCATCCAGGACTGATAACCGAGCGCTGCTCGAGTCCGCATTCGAGTGGCTCGCGGAGCGAACCCGCGTGATCAGCTCACGGTGGGCCAGTGGAATCGAAGCGCGTGTGCACGCGCTGCTGAGCGACGGTGAGGCCGCCGACAGTCTGTACCGCCAGTCGATCGAGCACCTCTCCGGTACCCGCGCGCGACTCGAGCTCGCCCGAACTCACCTTCTTTACGGGGAGTGGCTGCGCCGCGAACGTCGCCGCCTCGACGCCCGAAAGCATTTGCGCACCGCGCTCGAGGCGTTCACCAGCATGGGCGCGGGGGCGTTCGCGCGCCGCGCTGAACGCGAGCTGCTGGCGACAGGCGAGCGTGCTCGCAGACGGACCGTGGACACACTTGACCAGCTCACGCCGCAGGAGACCCAGATTGCGCGCCTTGCGGCGAGCGGACACACCAATCGCGAGATCGCCGCTCAGCTGTTCATCAGCCCGAGCACCGTCGAGTACCACCTACGAAAGGCGTTCCGCAAGCTCGACGTCAAGTCGCGCACACAGCTCGAAGACCGACTGTCGTAGCCTGGCGGCCGCCGCGCGTTTCGTGATCGCTGACCACTGAATCACCCGGATCCGGCGATGACGGATCACCCGCCCCCTGGCCACGATCCGGCTTGTCGAGTTAGCGACCCAAGGAGAACGACACCCGTGTCCGATATTGGCAACGGTCGCGCTGAGGAGACCCACATGTCGGGCATGGCCGCTCAACCCGATGCGGGTCGGACCGCTGGCGTCAACGCGAACGCGGTGCTGGCGATCGTCGCCGTTGCTCAGTTCATGGTCATCCTGGACGCCAGCATCGTCAATGTCGCACTGCCGACGATCAGGCGCGATGTCGGGTTCTCGGAGCAGAGCCTCTCCTGGATCCTGAACGCCTACACGCTGATATTCGGGGGCTTCCTGCTGCTCGGCGGCCGGGCTGCCGACCGGCTCGGGCGGCGCCGGTTGTTCATGGTCGGCATCGCGCTGTTCACTGCGGCATCGCTCGTCTGCGGAGTCTCCCAGTCCGAGGGCGAGCTGCTTATCGCCCGCGGCTTCCAGGGGCTGGGCGGGGCGATGGTGTCCCCGGCTGCGCTCTCGATCATCCTCACAACGTTTGCCGAAGGACCAGAGCGCAATCGCGCGCTTTCGGTCTGGGGCGCGATCGCAGGCGCTGGAGGTGCCGTGGGCCTGCTGCTCGGCGGCCTGCTCGTGCAGGCGCTCAGCTGGCGCTGGGTATTCTTCGTCAACGTGCCGATCGGCGCAGTGGTCCTGGCACTGGCGCCGCGGATCATTCCCGAGAGCCGGGCGACGGCGGTCGCGAAGGGCGGATACGACGTGGTGGGTGCGGGCACGATCACGCTCGGGACGATTGCGCTGGTGTTCACGCTGATCAAAGCCGACAGCTGGGGCTGGACGTCGGGGCGCACGATCGGCGGCTTCATCGCCGCTGCCGTGCTGATCGCCGCCTTCGTCGTCATCGAGCGCCGTCAGGAGGATCCGCTCGTGCCGCTGCGGATCTTCTCCAACCGCAGCCTTGCCGCCGCGGACGCGACGCTGCTGGTCACGGTGGCGGCGCTCTTCGGAATGTTCTTCTTCCTCACGCTCTACATGCAGCAGGTGCTTGGCTTCAGCGCGCTGAAGACCGGCATCGCCTACATGCCGCTGAGCGTGACGCTCATCGGCGCGTCGGCCGTTGCCTCCCAGCTTGTCGACCGCCTGACGCCGAAGCCTGTGCTCGCGGCGGGTCTGCTCATCGCGGCCGGCGGGTTCGTCTACCTCACCACCGTGTCCGGCCACGGTGACTATGGAAGCCATGTGCTGCCAGCGATGATCATCCTCGCCGTTGGTATGGGGCTGGCATTCGTCCCGGTCACGATTGCCGGGACCAGCGGCGTGGCCCCTGATGACGCGGGGCTGGCGTCAGGGTTGCTCAACATGACCCAGCAAGTCGGCGGCTCCCTCGGCCTGGCCATCCTCTCCTCGATCGCAACGAGCCGCACGACCAGCGCGCTGCACGCCGGCTTGGGACTGCCCGCGGCGCTGACGCACGCATTCAAGGGCGCCTTCATCATCGGTGCAGTTCTTTGCGCGATGGGCGCGGGCTTCACGCTCGTGCTGCTGCCGGGTCGGCGGCGCGAACCCGCCGACGAGGACGTCCAGACGGTGGCGCTGGCGTTTACGCGCTGCCCAGGCGCGCCGTACTGCGGACACCTCGCGCGCGCGGTCGCCTTCGGCCGGCGTGTGCGCATCAGCCTCGCACGCTCGTAGAGGCCCAAGTGCGCGACCCTTTGAACAAGCACCCCGACGGAAGCGAGCGAGCTCACCCC
>DASZMI010000030.1:0-3256 GCA_035551915.1 Solirubrobacteraceae bacterium
CCCGAGCTGGCGGTGCCGTACCCGGGGATCGAGTCCTGGCCCTTGAGCCAGGCGGCGGTCGCATTGGCGGCCGCTGTCGGGTCCGACCAGACCGCGTCGCTCGAGCCGAAGGTTGCGGAGTCGGTATAGCCGATGTTCAGCCAATCGTTGTTGTTGGCCGCCTGGCGCGACTGCGCGGCGCCACCGGACTCCTCGGCCAGCAGCCAGGCGCTGACGACGTTCGGGTTCAGCCCGGTGTCGGCAGACAGCGTCGAGGCGAACTGCTGCTGCGAGGAGGTCAGCTGCCCGCTGGCGGCGGAGGACAGCGAGACGCCACCAGAGATGACGCTGCCGCTGGAGGAGCTCGCGGCGCCGAGTGCGCTGTCCGCCAGCGAGCCGAACGACGCACCGCTGGTGCCCGAGATATCGGCACTCACGCCGCTGCTGTCGCTCGATGAAGCGGCGGCGAGCTGGTTGGCAAAGCCGCTCGTTGAGGTCGAGCTGGTCGACGAGCTCGAGCTGTTGTTGCCGACGCCGAGAGCGGAATCGAGCAGCGTGCCGCTCTGCAGCGACTGAACCTGCTGCTCAATAGCGCTTACGCGTGTGAGGACGTCAGAAATCGAGCCGATCATCGAGTCACCCCGTTTATCGGCATTTGCAGCGTGAGCTTGACTGCAACTCGTGGCCGCGTCAGCGGGACGAACCGGCACCCGATCGGTTCTTCTCAGCCGACAACAGGGGTCCCCAGTGCCGCGAACGACCGCTGCAACTCGGCGAACGGCGGGCGTGGCTGTCCGGGGAACGTGAACCAGCCAGCCAGCGGAAGCCGCTGGCGATCGAAGACGAGCAGGTCACCGAGCTGTGTGGAACGCATCAAGGCCATGTCTGGATGCTGGTTGGCGAATTGCAACAGCGCGGCGCAAAGCTGGCCCGTGATCGGAACACCGCCGCTCGCCAGCAGCAGCACGCGGCCGTCAGCCGCGGTCAGGGCGTCGAGCAGCGCCTCGTCAGGCGGGAAGTCGTCGCGCAGGACCGTCACTCCCTGGCCGACTCGGCTCAGCACATCGAAGCCGGGATCGGTGGGCGCCGCGAGCACAATCTGCACTTCCGAGTTGGTTGCGAGCACGTCCAGGGCGCCGACGAACGTCGCCAGCTGCCCCGAATCGCTGTCGTGCAACACGAACACAGCGCTCATCGCGCACGCGGGCGGCACCGACCTCCGTGCCGACATCTGCAGGTCGCGGCACATCGACCTGACCCGATGTTCATGCGCGGTCGCCGGATAGTGCTTGATCTTGGCGTTGGGGACATATTCGAGCGGAATGCTGTTCCAGGCCGATCTGAGGAACTCGACGGCAAGCATGTACCGAGTGGGCGTGACGAGACGCAGCAGCCCGCCGATCGTGTCGAAGCCGAGGGCATCAACAAGCGCGCCCTGCTCCCACCAGGCGTGGTCACGAAACTGCTCACGGAGCTCCCAGACCTGGTCAACCAGGGCGATCGAATCGGGTGCTGAGCGCACCGCCAGCACGCCGGCGTTGGGCAGCAGACTGAGGTTGACGTGCATCACCAAGCCGAATGAGCGATCTGGCGAGAGTGCGTCGAAGATGTCCTCGGAGCTGTCGACAATCACGGCGTCGGCATCCATCCACATGACCTCGGCGTAATCATCAAGCAGGCCACGGATGAGCGGCACCTTCTCCCACGACGCCGGCAGATCGGTTCGTCGCTCGGTCTGAATCACGAGGTCGTAGCCGTGTCGCTCGCAGTACTCCTCGATCGCAGGTCGGCCGATCTCCAGCAACTCGAGATGGCTCCCGAACGCAAGCGTGCAGAACGCCTTTCGTCTCCGCATCGCGCGAGATCATTCCACTCGCCCCGGCGGGAAACACCAATCAGAGCTGCTCAGCGGCGATCGACGAGCCGGCACCGCCCAGGCGCTCAGTCGTAGCGGTGCCGCCCAGCCCGCAGCGCCCGCAGCTCCGAGACGCCGTCGGACTCCAGCTGCAGCTCATCGCCTCGCGCCAGTGCGTGTTGCAGCACCCGCACAGGCTGCGGACGTCTGACCGTGCCGCCCGCGCCGTCGGCGCCGACCCCAACCACGCGGGCATCGCTGCGCGAGGCCACGCATTCGGCCAGCTCGGTGCCGCGGTACAGCAAGGCGCCGCCGTCGTCGGCCGCATACCCCGAGGGCAATGCACCGGTCGCGACGGCGCGCTCGAAGGCCGGCAGGCGCTCCCATTCGCCGTCCAGATGCACCGACAGCGAACCCGGCAGCAATCCGATTCCGCGCACGACCTCGGGATGGCCGCCGCTCATCGAAACGCCACCCTCGAACCAGCACATCGCGCCGGCGCTCAGCCCGGCCAGAACGACACCGCGGTGCCAGGCGGTGCGCATCGCCTCATCGATGCCGTGCTCACGCCAGATCGCCAGCATGTTGCGCATCGAGCCGCCGCCGATGTACAGCGCATCCTGGGAGAGGATGTGCGCGACCGGGTCGATGCGGTCGCGTCCGAGGTGGAACAGCGACAGGGTCGAGGCCTCGCACGGCCAGTCGCCGAAGCGCTCGTAGAAGCGCGTGACCTGCTCGCGGGGATCGCCGCTGGCGGTCGGCATGAAGCAGATCCTGGGAATCGCCTTGCCGGTGAGCGTCAGCACGAAACGATCGAGGGCCTCGCTGCGGTCCTGCTCGGGCATCGTGAAGCCGCCCCCACCCATCGCCAGGATCCGCCGCGGATCGATCGGCACAATCGGCTCAGGCGGCAAGCGCGGTGCCTTCGAGCTCGGCCACGACCGCATCGCCGAGATAGCGCACCGGCAGCGGGTGCTCGCTGGCGAGCCCGTCGGCGCCGCGGCTGACGAAGGCCGCACGCGCCTGGGGACGCGAGGAGACGACCTCGGCCATTTCACCGCCGATGAAGTGCAGCGCCGCGGAGTCGCCGATACCGAAGCCCTCCTGCATCCCGGCCGTGACCGCATCGAGATAGCTCTCGCGACGTCCCTGCTCCTCGGTGTAGTGAACGGCGCAGCTCCAGGGCAGCATTCCCATCGCCGCGATCGTGCGCGGCGGGCCCTCGTGAAATCCGCTCAGCGCATTCCGGAACCAGCACAGGGCCCCGGCCGAACCACCGCACAGGACGACACCGGCCTCCCAGGCCTCGAAGAGGATCTCATCGAGCCCGTGCGCACGCCAGGTTCCGAGCAGCGACACGAGGCTGCCGCCGCCGACGTAGATCAGATCCTGGCTCAGCAGGTGCGCGCGCGGGTCACCGAC
>DASZMI010000031.1:0-2761 GCA_035551915.1 Solirubrobacteraceae bacterium
CTAGCTCCAGCGGTCGTGCAGGCGCGGCAGCACGTCGGCCGCGTACTGGCTCAGCGCCCGCTCCTGGTCCTCGCCGGGGAAGTGGAAGACGAGGTCCTGGAAGCCGAGGTCGACATAGAAGGCGATCTTCTCGACGACCTCATCCGGGTCGCTGGAGACGATGAAGCGCGTGTGGGCGCGGTCCTTGGCGCCCTCGGCGAGCCGCTCCATCTCGATCGGATCCTCGGTGCCGCCCTTCTCCTCGGCGGTCAGCGCCAGCGCCGCCCAGGGCTCGCAGGCCTTCATCGCATAGTCGAAGTCGTGGTCGTAGGAGACCTTGATCTCGATGAACTTGTCGATCGCGTTTGGATCGCGCCCGGCCTTCTCCGCGCCCTCGGCCAAGCCGCCGAGCAGCGTGTGGTAGAGCTCCTCGCCCTTGCCGCTGGTGACGATGAAACCGTCCCCGATCTCACCGACGAGCGCCGCCGCCTTCGGGCCCCCGGCGGCGATGAAGATCGGCACCGGCTGCTGCGGCCGATCGTAGATCGTGGCGTTGACGGTGCGGTAGTACTTGCCCTCGAAGCTCACCCGCTCGCCGCTCCACAGCTCCCGCATCAGCGCGACCGCCTCCGCCAGCCGTTCGGAGCGCTCCTTGAACTTCGGCCACTCGATCCCGATCGAGGGGTTCTCGTTCATCGCCTCACCGGTGCCGATGCCGAGGATCATCCGATCGGGGTTCAGGCACGCCAGCGTCGCGAACGTGTGCGCGATCACCGCCGGCTGGTAGCGCAGCGTCGGCGTCAGCACGCTCGTCGCGAGCGTCACCCGCTCGGTCTGCTCGCCCAGCGCGGCCAGATAGATCAGCGAGTTGGGGGCATGCCCACCGTGATGGCGCCAGGGCTGGAAATGGTCGGAGACGGCAACGATGTCGAATCCATGCCGCTCGGCGCTGACGCCGAAATCGACCAGCCGGCGCGGTGGGAACTGCTCAGCGGAAGCCTTGTATCCGTAGCGGACAGTGCTGTGATTGCTCGAGGTCATAGCCACCATCTTCTCAGGGCCACGATTCCGGGTAGGCTGGCCTGCGCATGAAGCTCGGCCTTCACATCGGCTACTGGGGTCTGTGGGGTGGCGCCGGCGAGCAACTCGCCGCCGTGCAGGCGGCGGAGGAGCTCGGCTATGACTCCGTTTGGACCGCCGAGGCCTACGGCTCGGACGCCGCCACGATCCTCGCTTGGCTCGCCGGCCAGACGTCCAAGATCAAGCTCGGCTCCGCCGTCTTCCAGATCCCCGGGCGCAGCGCCGGTATGACCGCGATGACCGCAGCCACGATCGACCAGCTCTCGGGCGGGCGCATGATCCTCGGGCTCGGCACGTCCGGCCCACAGGTCAGCGAGGGGTGGCATGGGCAACGCTTCGCCCGGCAGCTGCAACGCACGCGTGAGTACTTCGACGTGGTCCGCATGGCGCTGCGGCGAGAGCGCGTCATCTACGACGGCGAGACCCTGCAACTGCCGCTGCCCGACGGGCCCGGCAAGCCTCTGAAGCTCACGATCGCGCCGGTGCAGGAGCGGATCCCGATCTACCTTGCCGCGATCGGCCCGAAGAACACCGCACTGGCGGGTGAGATCGCCGACGGCTGGCTGCCGACCTTCTTCTCGCCTGAGCACGTGGGGCTGTTCAGGCCGCGACTGCAGGAGGGTGCAGGCCGGGCGGGCCGCACGCTCGACGGCTTCGACATCGCTCCCAGCGTCAGCGCGCACATCAGCGACGACCTCGAGGCTGCGCGCAACTTCATGCGGCCTGCGTTGGCCCTCTACGTCGGCGGCATGGGCTCGCGCAAGCAGAACTTCTACAACTCGCTCGTCTGCGAGTACGGGTTCGAGCAGGAGGCCGCCAGGATCCAGGACCTCTACCTGGACGGCAAGCGCGTGGAGGCGATGGCCGCCGTCCCCGACGAGCTGATCGACCTCGTCTCGCTGGTCGGGCCCAAGGACCGGGTCGCCGAACGCCTCGCGGCCTATCGCGATGCCGGCGTTGGGAGCCTGCTGCTCTCCCCGCTGCACCACACCCGCGAAGGGCAGTTCGAGCAGCTACGCACACTCGCCGAACTGGCGGCCTGAGCGGCGGCGAGCGGATGAGCTCGCCGCGCCGCATCTTCCTGGGTGCCTTCGGCCAACCCGGTCACGCCTTTCCGATGCTCGCGCTCGGCGAGCGTCTGGTGCGGCGCGGTCATGAGGTCAGCTACGAGACATGGGAGCGCTGGCGGCCACACGTGGAGGCGGCCGGCATGGAGTTCGTGCCGGCACCCGAGTTCTCCGTGTTCCCAACACAGGATCAGCCGCTCAAGCCCTACGAGGCCGTGGTGCGTGCGGTCGTGCCGACACGCAAGGCGATCGTCGCCCGGCGCCCGGATCTGGTCGTCCACGACATCCTCACACTCGCACCCTCGCTGGCGGCCGAGCTCGAGAGGATCCCGACCGCCACCCTCATCCCCCACCTTTACCCGGTCGCGGCTCCCGGCCTGCCGCCGTGGTCGATCGGCGCGCGGCTGCCTTCGACGCGCGCCGGCCGGCGGTTCTGGTCGCTGTTCGAGCACCCGCTCGAGAACGGGCTGCGGCAGGGGCGCGACGAGCTCAACGAGACCCGGCGGCGTCTGGGCCTACCGGCGACGGAACGCCTGCATGGCGGCCTCAGCCCGAGCCTGACTCTGGTCGCGACCTTTCCACAGCTCGAGTACCCCCGCCCGTGGCCTCCCGGGGTCCATGTCGTCGGACCGATG
>DASZMI010000032.1:0-32540 GCA_035551915.1 Solirubrobacteraceae bacterium
CCAGCAGCGGTGGAGGCGATCGAGATTGTGGATGGCTGCTTGGCTTCCGTCGTGGAGGTCGTTCATCGGTCCGGCGGGGCGTGCCTGATCACCGCCGACCACGGCAACGCCGACAACATGCTCGAGCCCGACGGCAGCCCCAACACCGCGCACTCCCTCAACCCGGTGCCGGTGATCGTCACGATGGATGGCCTCGAGCTGCGCGAAGGTGGTGTGCTGGCCGACGTGGCGCCGACGATTCTGCAGCTGCTCGGCTACCAGCAGCCTGAGCAGATGACGGGCGCCTCGCTGATCGATCACTGACACGGGAGGGCTTTGCCGCGTGGGACGGCAAAACCCCTCCCTCGTCAGTGACTGATCAGTGAGACGCCGGTCATCTCGACCGGCTGCGCGTAACCGAGCAGCTCGAGGATCGTCGGCGCGACATCGGCCAGCACGCCTCCACCCCGCAGCGCGAGTCCGGGCATCGTCACGATCACCGGTACCGGGTTGAGCGAGTGCGCGGTGTTGGGGCTGCCGTCGGGCTCGAGCATGTTGTCCGAGTTTCCGTGATCGGCGGTGACGAACAGCACCCCGCCGCTCTCGTGCACGACGCGCACGACCTCACCGAGGCAGCGATCGACCGTCTCGATCGCCTTGACCGCGGCCGGAATCACACCGGTGTGCCCGACCATGTCGGCGTTGGCGAAGTTGATGATCCCGAACGCGGGTTTGTCCTCGCTCCAGCCGCGCACGAATGCGGCAGCGGCCTCGGGGGCGCTCATCTCCGGCTTGTGGTCGTAGGTGGGCACGTCCCGCGGAGATGGAACGACCTCGCGCCGCTCGCCGTCCTGCGGGGTCTCCTCGCCGCCGGCGAAGAAGTAGGTGACGTGTGGGTACTTCTCGGTCTCGGCGACGTGCAGCTGCCGGCCGCCGCGGCCTGCGATCACCTGCGGCAGCGTCACCTCGGGGCGCGCCGGACGGAAGGCGATCGGGTAGGCCCAGCCCTCCTCGTACTCGGTCATCGTCGCATAGCGCTCGAGCACCGGGGCGCCACCGCGCTCGACCTCCCCGAAACCAGGGTCGGCCAGCGCGCTGGTGATCTCGCGCATGCGATCGGGGCGGAAGTTGAAGGCAAAGACGCTGTCACCCGGGCGGATCGTCGCCTCGGGGCCGATCGTCACCGGACGGACGAACTCGTCCGTCTCCTCGCGCGCGTAGGCATCGCGCAGCGCCGCGGCGGCGCTGTCCGCGTGGTAATCGCCCTTGCCGTGAGCGATCAGGTCATAGGCGAGCTGCACCCGCTCCCAACGGCGATCGCGGTCCATCGCGTAGTAGCGGCCGATGACGCTGCCGACGCGGCCGACCCCGGCCGCCGCGGTCCAGGCCTCGACCTGCTCCAGAAATCCCTCGCCGGACTGAGGCAAAGTGTCGCGGCCGTCGGTGAAGGCATGGATCACCAGGTCCTCCACCCCCAGCTCCTTGCCGAGTCCGATCAGCGCGTGCAGGTGCTCGATGCTCGAGTGCACGCCGCCGTCCGAAACCAGCCCGATCAGATGCATGCGTCCCCCTGCCGGGACCTCGCTGAAGGCCGCGCGCAGCACCTCGTTGTGCGCCAGCGCCCCGTCCTGGACCGCCAGATCGATCCGGGTCAGATCCTGCATAACGACCGCGCCGGCGCCGAGGTTCATGTGGCCGACCTCGGAGTTGCCCATCTGGCCCTCGGGCAGGCCGACCGCGAGACCGCAGGCGGTCAGCGTCGTGTGCGGGTAGCGCTCCCATAGCTGGTCGAAGACCGGTGTCTGCGCGAGTGAGACCGCGTTGCCGGGGCCATCCGGCGCGAGTCCCCAGCCGTCGAGGACCACCAGCACCGCCGACGATGCCCGAGGCCCAGCGGGGCCATCGGGCAGAGAAACCACGTTCGCGCTCATGCAGCCGCGGCGACGATCGTCGCGAACGCCTCGGCGTCGAGGCTCGCACCGCCGACCAGGGCGCCGTCAACGTCGGGCAGTGACAGCAGCTCGCGGGCGTTATCGGGCTTGACGCTGCCGCCATAGAGGATGCGGGCCTGCTGGGCCTGCTCGGGCGAGCGGCCGTTGATCAGGGCGCGGATGAACGCCGCCGCCTCCTGCGCCTGCTCGGGCTCGGCGACCTTGCCGGTGCCGATCGCCCAGATCGGCTCGTAGGCGATCGCGACCTGCGAGATCTGCTCGGTCGGGACCTTTGCGAGCCCCTCCTGTACCTGATGGCGGAGCTTGCGCTCGGTGTCGCCGTCCTCGCGCTCGGCCTCGGTCTCGCCGACACAGAGGATCGGCGCGAGGCCGGCCGTCAGTGCCACCGGAACCTTGAGCGCGAGTGCCTTGTCGGTCTCGTTGAACAGAGCGCGGCGCTCGGAGTGTCCGAGGATTACGCCGTGGGCGTCGAGCTCGGCGAGCATCGCCGCCGAGACCTCGCCGGTGAAGGCGCCCGACTCGGCCTGGTGCATGTTCTGCGCGAAGACCTGCACGCGCGATCCACGGGTCGAGTCGATCATCGGCGTCAGCGCCGTGAACGGCGGGCAGATCGCGACATCGGCGTGGTCAGCGGTCGATACACGCGGGAGCAGCGCCTGGATGAAGTCCTCCGCCTCGGAGACGGTCTTGTGCATCTTCCAGTTGCCCGCGATCAGCGGCGTCCTACTCACTACAGGCCTCCATACGTCTTCAGTCTCGCGCGAGTCCCCTAGGCGAGGACGTCAACTCCCGGCAGTCGCCTGCCTTCGATCAATTCCAGTGCGGCTCCGCCTCCGGTGGAGACGTGCGTCATCTTGTCGGCCATCCCGAACTTCTGGACCGCGGCGGCGGAATCACCGCCGCCGACAACCGTCACCCCCGGTGCCGTGGCGAGCGCCTCGGCCACCGCACGCGTGCCCTCGGCAAACGGATCGAGCTCGAACGCGCCCATCGGTCCGTTCCAGAACACCGTACCCGCGGCAGCCACCAGAGCGGTGTAATCGGCGACCGTCTTGGGGCCGACATCGAGGCCCATGAGGCCCTCGGTCACGTCGACGCCGTCGAGCGGCCGCGGCGTTGCGTCGGCGCCGAAGTGGTCGGCGAGGATGAGATCTGTCGGAAGCACCAGGCGCCCGTGGCTGCCGCGTGCGAGCTCGAGCAGTTTGCCCGCGAGCGTGACGTCCTCATCGGCGCACAGCGAGCTGCCGACCGCATGGCCCTGAGCCTTGAGGAAGGGAAACGCCATCGCGCCGCCGATCAGGATCATGTCCGCGACCTCGAGGAAGCGCTCGATCACCTTGATCTTGTCACTGACCTTGGCACCGCCGAGGATCGCCACCAGCGGCCGCGCCGGGGCCTCGATCAGCTCCCGCAGTGTGTTCACCTCGCGTTCGAGCAGCAGCCCGGCGGCACGGGAACGCATCAGCTCGGCGGCTCCGACCGTCGATGCGTGGGCCCGGTGGGCGGCCCCGAAGGCGTCGTCGACGTAGACGTCGGCGAACGCCGCCAGGGCCCTGGCGAGCTCGGGGTCGTTCTTGGTCTCACCCGGCTCGTAGCGGACATTCTCGAGCAGCAGAACCTCGCCGCTCTTGAGGCCGTCGGCGAGCCTGGCCACGTCGGCGCCGACGACCGCAGGCGCCATCTGCACCGGCACCCCGAGCAGCTCGCTCAGACGGGCGGCGACAGGAGCCAGCGACAGCTCCGGCTCCCGGTCCTTGGGACGGCCGAGGTGCGAGACCAGCACCAGGCGGGCACCCATGCCGCGCAGCCGCTCGAGCGTCGGCACGGTCTCCCGCACGCGGGTGTCGTCGGCGACTCCACCGGCACCGTCGAGCGGCACGTTGAAGTCGACCCGCACCAGCACCCGCTTGTCGCTCAGATCCTCGAGATCCTCGATCGTCCGCATCTGCGTCATTCCGGCGTCGCCCGCTGGCGTTCTCAGAGCTTGCCGAGCAGGTCGACGCAGCGGTTCGAGTAGCCCCACTCGTTGTCATACCAGGCCACGACCTTGACGAGCGTGCCGTCGAGCACCGAGGTCAGCTCGGAGTCGACGACCGACGAGGCGGGGTTGCCGATGATGTCCGAGGAGACGATCGGGTCCTCGGTGTACTCGAGGTAGCCCTTCAGCGGGCCCTCGCCGGCGGCCGCCTTGAGCGCGGCGTTGATCTCCTCCTTGGTGGTCTCACGCTCGGCCTCGATCGTCAGGTCGACGACGCTGCCGGTCGGAACGGGGGCGCGCACCGCGAAGCCGTTGAGCTTGCCGTTGAGCTCCGGGATCACGACGCCGATCGCCTTGGCGGCGCCGGTGCTTGCCGGGATCAGGCTGACGGCGGCAGCGCGGGCACGGCGCAGGTCCTTGTGCGGCATGTCCTGCAGGCGCTGGTCGGCTGTGTAGGCGTGGATCGTGGTCATCAGGCCGTGCTTGATGCCGACGGTCTCCTGCAGCACCTTGGCGACCGGCGCCAGGCAGTTGGTCGTGCACGACGCGTTGGAGATGATCGCGTGCGAGTCAGCGTCGTAGGCCGCGTCGAAGTTGACGCCGAGCACGACGGTCACGTCGGGGCTGGTCGCCGGCGCCGAGATCACGACCTTCTTGGCCCCCGCATCGAGGTGCTTGGAGGCGTTCTCACGATCGGTGAAGAAGCCGGTCGACTCGAGCACAACGTCGACGCCAAGCTCGCCCCACGGCAGCGCGGCGGGGTCGCGCTCGGCGATCACCCGCAGCTCCCTGCCGTTGACGGCGATGCCGTTGTCGGTCAGCTCGACGGTGCCCTTGAAGGGGCCGTAATTCGAGTCGTACTTGAGCAGGTGCGCGATCGTCCTGCGATCAACCAGGTCATTGAGCGCCACCCACTCGATGTCCGCGTTGCGGTCGACCGCGGCGCGAAAGACGTTGCGGCCGATCCGCCCGAAACCGTTGATGCCGACTCGAACTGCCATAGACCCTCCGACTGTTGAAAGTTCGCGCTGAAGACCCGCGCCACTTCGAGGGGCAGGCCGACCGAAGGCTAACGGTTAGTGGTTTTGATCGGTCGCTGGTGAGCGAGTCCGATCGCTGGCAATACCGGATGCGACCGCCGCAGACGCCGCTCAGCGGTGCGAGACGACCTCGACCCTGAGCCCGTCCGGGTCGCGCATGTACGCGGCGTAATAGCGCTTGCCGTAGTGCGGGCGCGGGCCGGGCGGACCGTCATCCTCGCCGCCGGCGGCGAGCCCGGCGCGGTAGGCGGCGTCGACGGCAGCCTTGCCCGAGGCGCGCAGCGCGATGTGCCCGTACCCCGGCCCCGGTTCGCGACCGCGCACGACCAGCCAAAACTCGGGGCCGTTGACGCCATAGGCGAGCGCTTGCTCTGACTCGATCATGCGGCGCGCGCCCAGAGCAAAGAAGATCGGGTCGTAGAACCTGGCGGAGCGTTCGAGGTTCGCCACCTCAAACCCGACGTGGTCGATCACGTCGGGCGCTCCGCGTCGCGGTGCAGCACCTCGACGATGTATTCAGGCGTCGGCTTGTAGCGGTCGGCCAGGTGCTGGGCGATCGCGACGGATCGGTGTCGCCCACCGGTGCACCCCACGGCCACCACGAGGTGCGACTTTCCCTCCGTCAGGTACTGCGGCAGCAGGTAGTCGAGCAGCGGATGCAGATGGTCGTAGAAGCGGCTGAGCGAGCCGTCGCGGTCGATGAAGTCGACGACTCGGTGGTCAAGGCCGGTCAGCGGACGCAGCGTAGGCTCGTAGTGCGGGTTCGGCAGAAAGCGCACGTCGAACATCAGGTCGGGATCGCGCGCGGGCCCGTACTTGAAGCCGAAGCTCTCGAACGTAACGGCGAGCCGTCCGGGCGTGTGCGTCGGCAGCATCGCATCGGAGAGCTTGCGCCGCAGCTGCGCCGCCGTCAGGCCGGTGGTGTCCATCACGTAGTCGGCGCGGGCGCGCAGCGGTGCGAGCGCCTCGCGTTCCCGCGCGATGCCGTCGTGGACGCTGCCGTCGGGCGACAGCGGGTGGCGGCGGCGGGTCTCCTTGTAGCGAGTCTGGAGCGCTTCCTCGCTGGCCTCGAGAAACAGCACACGATGGGCGAAGCCGAGTTCCTGCAGGCGGTCGAGCACCTCATCGAGCCCCTCGAAGTAGCTGCCAGCACGCAGGTCCGAGACGATCGCGGCGTAGGCGACCTTCGAGCCCTCGTGGGCGAACAGCTCGACCAGTGAGCCGATCATCTCCGAGGGCAGGTTGTCGACGCAGAAGTAGCCCTCATCCTCGAAGGCGGCCATCGCGGTCGACTTGCCGGCGCCCGAGTAACCGGTGATCACAACCAGGTCGCGGAGCGCGAGCGCGCGCTCTTCAGGGGACGCGGACATGTGTGTCAACTCCGTAACGGTGTGTGTCGGCTTTGTAACGTCACGAAATCCCCCAACAGGGGGTTTACCAGGCTGGGCGGATAATCAGACGCCCGTCTTGTGAAGCTCGCGGTGCAGCTCGCGCGCAAGCCTGCCGGTGATGCCCGGAACCGCCTCCAGCGCCTCGCGTGAGGCGTCGAGTACGGCGTCGGGTGAGCCGAAGTGCGCCAGCAGCGCCCGCTTGCGCGCCGGACCCACACCCGGCAGCCCGTCGAGGATCGAGGCGGTCATCGCGCGGTCGCGCCGCTGGCGGTGGTGCGTGATCGCGAAGCGGTGCGCCTCGTCGCGCAGGCGCTGGAGCAGCTGCAGCTCGGGTGTGTCGTGCGGCAGGATCAGCGATTGGGCGCGGCCGGGAATGAACACCTCCTCGATCCGCTTGGCCAGCGAGACGACCGGCACGCCACGGTTGAGGAAGCCCTGCAGGGCCCGCAGGCCGGCCGCCAGCTGGCCCTTGCCGCCATCGATCACGATCAGGTTGGGCAGCGCCGCGAAGCTCGGGTCGTACTCCTTGTCGTGCGGCGAGAGATCCTCCTGCGCCTCGAACTGAGCCATACGGCGACCGAGGATCTCCTCCATCGAGGCGAAGTCATCAGGTCCGTACTGGCCGTTCCTCTCTCCGCTGCTGGCCCGCTGGCCAGCAGCGTCGCCGACCGTCCGCACCCGGAAGCGGCGGTAGTCGGACTTCTTCGGCGCCGCGCCCTCGAACACGACCATCGAGGCGACGGTATTGGTGCCCATCAGCGTCGAGATGTCGTAGCACTCGATCCGCAGCGGCAGCGTTTCCAGTCCCAGCGCCTGCTGCAGCCGGTCGAGCGCCTCGGTGCGCTGCTGGCGGCTGCGCTCAGAGCGCAGCTTCTCCTGGTCGAGCGCCAGCCGCGCGTTGCGCTGCGCCAGCTCGAGGATGCGGAGCTTGTCACCGCGCTCGGGCTCGCGCACCTCGACGCGTGAGCCGCGCCTGTCGGTGAGCGCCTGGGCGAGCGGCTCGACGTTCGGCGTGCCCTGCTCGACCACGACCAGCGGCGGGATCATCATTGCCGAGGCGTAGTACTGGATGATGAATGCCTCGGTGACCTCGCCCGGGTCGGCGTCGGCTGCGTTGTCGAGGTAGAAGCTCTGGCGGTCCGACAGCACGCCGTCGCGGACCTGCAGCACCTGGGCGTTGGCCTCGCCCTCGTGCACCGCGACGGCGATCGCGTCGAACGTGCCGCCCTGCTCGACGGACACGCGCTGGCGCTCGAGCAGCCGCCGGACCGCCTGCAGGCGGTTGCGCTCACGCGCGGCGTCCTCGTAGCGCTGCTCGGCCGCCGCCTGGTTCATCTCGAACTCGAGCCGCTGCTCGATCTCCTTGTAGCGCCCGCTCAGGAAGGCGATCACGCCGTCGATCCCGCCGCGGTAATCCTGCTTGCTGACGTAGCCCACACAGGGGGCCTCGCAGCGCTTGATGTAGTAGTCGAGGCAGGGCGAGCCGCTGCGGCGACCCGGCTGGGGGCCATCGCAGGTGCGGAAGAGAAAGACCTTGCCGAGCACCTCGAGCGTGGCGCGGGTGCGCTTCGCGCTGCTGAACGGCCCGAAGTAGGCGCGGTCGCGGCGGTGGCGCTCACGGGTGAAGTAGACCCGTGGGAAATCTTCGTCGAGACTGATCGCGATGTACGGGTAGGACTTGTCGTCGCGCAGCCGGATGTTGAAGCGCGGCTGGTACTGCTTGATGAAGTTCTGCTCGACGATCAGCGCCTCGGACTCCGTCTGCACCACCAGCGCCTCGATGTGGTCGATCATCGGCAGCAGGTCGCGGCCCGCACGGGTGCTCGGGTTGGAGAAGTGCGAGGCGACGCGCTTCTTGATCGAGACCGCCTTGCCGACGTAGATGACCTTGCCGCGGCTGTCATGGAACAGGTACACACCCGGCTCATCGGGCAGCTCACGGCGGCGGTCGGCGGGCACGATCGACATCTGGATTCGAGTCTATGCAGGCGCTGCGGACAGTCTTTGTCCCTGAGCTTCGTCATTACGCAGCGGCGGGACATAAACACTCGCCGCGGGACACAGACTTGACTGATTCAAGAAAAGGACGCACACTGCGCGCGTGCCCTCGAGCCAGGAGATCGAGCGGATCCTACGATCCGCGGAACTGCGCGTGACGCGTCCGCGCGTCGCGGTGCTGCATTCGGTGCACCAGCACCCCCACGCCGACACGAACTCGATCATCGACGACGTACGGCGCCGGCTGGGCGAGGTCTCGCACCAGGCCGTCTATGACGTTTTGCAGGCGCTCACCAGCGCCGGACTGATACGACGGATCCAGCCGTCCGGCTCGGTCGCACGATACGAGGCCCGGGTGGCCGACAACCACCACCACATCGTCTGCCGGTCCTGCGGGGCGGTCGCGGACGTGGACTGCTCGGTCGGCTTCGCGCCGTGCCTGACTCCGCCGGAGGCCCACGGCTACGCGATCGACGAGGCCGAGGTCATCTACTGGGGCATCTGCCCCACCTGCTCCGCGTCGCCCTCGGGCTCGCGCGAGCTGCTCGCGGCGACCCCCAAGGACGCGCCGCAGCTCCTGTCCACGACGCCCGCGAGCGCGTCGGAACCACAATTGCATACCCACTGACTCCGAAAGGATCTCCGTGTCTGATCATCCAGACGCCGTCGTCGGCGAAATGAACCACACGTCCGCCATCCCGCTCGAGGGAGGTACCGGCTGCCCAGTCGCGCCTGGCGGCCTGGTGCGCCCGACCAGCGGCGACGCCAACATCGAGTGGTGGCCAGAGCGCCTGAATCTGAAGATCCTCGCCAAGAACCCGTCGGAGACAAACCCGCTCGATGACGACTTCGACTATGCGGCCGCGTTCCAGAGCCTCGACCTCGCCGCCGTCAAGCGCGACGTCGGCGCGGCGCTGACCACCTCTCAGGACTGGTGGCCGGCCGACTTCGGCACCTACGGCCCGCTGATGATTCGCATGGCCTGGCACAGCGCCGGCACCTATCGCATCGACGACGGCCGTGGCGGCGCCGGCTCCGGGCAGCAGCGCTTCGCGCCGCTGAACAGCTGGCCTGACAACGCCAACCTCGACAAGGCCCGCCGCTTGCTGTGGCCGGTCAAGAAGAAGTACGGCAACAGCCTCTCCTGGGCCGACCTGATCGTGCTCGCCGGCAACGTCGCGCTCGAGGACATGGGCTTCAAGACCTTCGGCTTCGGCGGTGGCCGCATCGACGCCTGGGAGCCGGACATCGAGGTCTATTGGGGCTCGGAGACGACCTGGCTCGGAGACGACCGCTACATCGGCGAGCGCCAGCTCGAGCAGCCGCTGGCGGCAGTGCAGATGGGCCTGATCTATGTCAACCCGGAGGGCCCCAACGGCAACCCTGATCCGCTCGCCGCCGCAGTCGACATCCGCGAGACGTTCCGCCGCATGGCGATGAACGACGAGGAGACCGTCGCGCTGATCGCCGGCGGCCACAGCTTCGGCAAGACCCACGGCGCCGGCCCGGCAGACTGCGCGGGCCCCGAGCCGGAGGCCGCGCCGATCGAGCAGCAGGGCATCGGCTGGAAGAGCAGCTACGGCACCGGCGTGCTGCAGGACGCGACCACCTCGGGTATCGAGGTCACCTGGACCCAGACGCCGACGCGCTGGAGCAACGAGTTCTTCGAGAACCTCTTCAAGTACGAGTGGGAGCTCGAGAAGAGCCCGGCGGGCGCAAACCAGTGGGTCGCGAAGGACTCCGGCGCGGTAATCCCGGCCCCGAACGAGGGCGGCGCGCCGCGCAAACCGACGATGCTGACGACGGACCTGTCGCTACGCTTTGACCCGATCTACGGGCCGATCTCGCAGCGCTTCAAGGACAACCCTGACGAGTTCGCCGACGCCTTTGCGCGCGCCTGGTTCAAGCTCACGCATCGTGACCTGGGGCCGGTCACCCGCTATCTGGGCTCCGAGGTTCCGAGCGAGGAGCTGATCTGGCAGGACCCGGCCCCCGCCGCCCCCGCCCGTGTCATCGATGCCGACGCGATCGCGAGGCTCAAGCAGCAGATCCTCGCCTCGGGCCTGAGCATCTCACAGCTCGTCTCCACCGCATGGGCCGCGGCCGGCTCGTTCCGCGGGAGTGACAAGCGTGGCGGCGCCAACGGCGCCCGCATCCGGCTCGAGCCGCAGCGCGGCTGGGAGGTCAACAACCCGCCGCAGCTGGCGACCGTGCTGGCCAAGCTCGAAGAGATCCAGGACGCCTTCAACGCCTCCGGCACCCAGGTGTCACTGGCCGACCTGATCGTGCTCGGCGGCTGCACTGCAGTCGAGCAGGCAGCCCGTGCGGCCGGCCATGAGATCACCGTGCCGTTCACGCCCGGCCGCACCGATGCCAGCCAGGAACAGACCGACGTCGAGTCGTTCGCGGTGCTCGAGCCGCGTGCGGACGGCTTCCGGAACTACGTCAGGGCCGGAGTGCGCGTGCCCGCCGAGTACCTGCTCGTCGACCGCGCGAACCTGCTGAGGCTGACCGCCCCGCAGATGACGGTGCTGGTCGGCGGCCTACGCGTGCTGGGGACCAACTACGACGGCTCCAAGACCGGCGTCCTGACCGACACCCCCGGCCGCCTGACGAACGATTTCTTCGTCAACCTGCTCGATCTGGGCACGAGCTGGACCGCCAACAACCACGGCTCGGCGCTGTACAGCGGCACCGGTGTCGCCGGTCAGTCCTGGACCGCGAGCCGCGCGGACCTCGTCTTCGGCGCCAACGCCGAGCTGCGCGCTGTCGCCGAGGTCTACGCAAACGACGGAGCGGGCGAGAAGTTCGTCCGCGACTTCGTCGCCGCCTGGGACAAGGTCATGAACCTCGACCGGTTCGACCTGCACGCGTAGGCATCCCGACGCCGCGCTTCTCGGTCGGGGTGGTCGAGCGCGACCACCCCGACCGCTGACACTAGCTGCCGCCGCACTCAGTATTCGCGCGAGGAACGCCAGACGGCGTAGAGCGCATAGATGCAGCAGCCGAGCAGGACCAGCCACACGACCGTGCCAAAGCCGCTCTTCCAGAAGCGATCGACCGCGGTCAGCGCAACGGCGCCCACGCCGAGGGCCACGTAGACGATCACCCGGCGGCGCGTGCCGAGCCCGTAAATGTCGACGCGGTGTTCGCGGTAGAGCCGCGAGCAGATCCAGGCGAGCGCCGCCATGAAGCAGAGCGAGATGCACGTCACGAGGAAGCCGAGTGCGAAATCACCCGTGTTGCCGAGGGCATAGATCAGCGCGGCGATCAGCAGGATCACCGCGACGTTGCGGACGTTTGTTGTGAGCTGCACGGAAAACCTGGCGCCTGTCAGCTGGTCGCTGCCAGACCCAAGCGTACATCGAGATCAGCGGACCGATCGCCAGACAGTTCCGCCTCACCCCCGGTATGGGCGCGCTCGGCCGCAAAGCGGTAGCCGACACCAACGTGGGTGTGAACGTAGCTCCACCCGGGCGAGATCCGCTCGAGCTTTCTGCGCAGCTTGCGCACGAACACATCGACGGAACGGTCGCCGCGGACCATGGCGTATCCCCCGACCCGCTGGTAGATCACCGAGGCCGGAGCTCAGGGTTCAGCACGATCGCCTGCAGCCGCATCGCGGCGAGCCGGTCGGGTCCGGGCGGATTTGCCATGACCTCGCAGTCCCAGTGCAGCGCCTCGAAGCGGCGCTGCAGGATCGTGATCAGACCGCTGTCGTCGTCGATGAACGCGATCCGGACCGGTCGGGCCTCGGCAGGCACTGGCATCGTGATTCCGACTCTAGAGAGCAGGACGGCGACAGCTCGCGGTCAGGCGGGCACGGCCTGTGGATCCCCGGTCACGGAACTGAGACCCCCGACCGAGGGGAATCGCAGCTCGAACTCGAGCCCGCCGTCGGGTAGCCCGCGGGCACCGATCTGAGCGCCGTGCGCGACGACCACCGCGCGGACGATCGAGAGCCCGAGGCCGAGGCCATCGCCGTCGCTGCCGAGGCGCTCGCCGACGCCGCGGCGGAAGGGCTCGAACAGCTCCTCAACCTGCTCGGACGCGACCACGTCACCGCTGTTGGCGATACGCAGGCCGGGAGCTCCGTCGATCTCACCGCTGCAGATACTCAGCCAGGGTGCGGCGCCGCCGCCATTGTGGACGATCGCGTTCTCGACCAGGTTGGAGACCAACCGCTCGAGCAAGGCCTGGTCGCCGATCACCACGGCGGGCTCGAGTGAGCTTTCGACGGCGACTCCAGTTAGACGGGGCTCGCGTACGAGCAGCGCATCCTCGAGCAGGACGGCGAGATCGACGGTCTCCCCCGAACCCACGCCGGCCTCACTGCGCGCGAGTGTCAGCAGCGCATCCAGCAGTCGCTCCTGTTCCTCGGTCGAGGTGACAACGCGCTCGCATACCGCTCGTAGCGAATCGAGCGAGGCGTCGGGATCGGCCAGCGCCACCTCGACGAGTGTGCGCTCGAGCGTGATCGGCGTGCGCAGCTCATGCGAAGCGTTGGCCACGAAGCGCCGCTGCGACTCGAAGGCGGCCTCCAGACGACCCAGCAGCGCGTCGAATGTGGTCGAGAGCTCCCCGAGCTCGTCACGGCGGTTCCCGACCCCGAGCCGCTCGTGCAGGTTCTCCGCACTGATCTCCCGTGCCCGCGCGTTCATCGTGCGCAACGGTCGCAGCGCACGCCCCGAGAGCCACCATGCGATCCCGATTGAGAGCAGCGCGACCACGCCGAGTGCGATCGCCGACCACTCGAGCAGTGAGGAAGCGTCGCTTGCCTGCGATCGCCGAAGCTGCACGTTCGCGCGCTGTGCCAGGATCAGCAGCTGTCTCTGGCCGGACGTTTTGATCTTGTTGAGGACCTGATCCGACGGTACGCGTACCGCCGACGGGCCGCTCGGCACGGTGCGCGTCTGGGTGACCACGCCCTGGCCCCCTCCGGAGGTCGCGGTACCGCCCTGCCCGACCACGAGCCCGGGTGTGAACACGCTGTTTGAGACACCCTTGGGGAGCGTGTACTTAGCGCCGCGGATCGAGAGCGACGCTCCTGTCGAGGACTGGTTGTGCTTGAAGAGCGCGTAGGTGGCGGTCAGCAGCCCCGCTCCGGCGAGGATGAAGACGACCCCGTAGAGCAGCGTCAGGCGCAGGCGCAGCGTCGGGCGTGGGCGCCCAAGCAGCGTTGGGCGCGGGCGTGGGCGCCGCATGCTTTCCCGCCCTTCCACCCTCTGCGGCGAGGTGTCCGCGGCATCGGGCCCGTCCGGCCGATCAGAGTCTGTATCCGCCACCCTGCACCGTCTCAATCGGGTCCGGCTCGCCTAGCTTGCGGCGCAGGCGGCTGATCGTCACCTTGACGACGTTGCTGAACGGATCGGCGGCCTCGTCCCAGGCCCGGGCGAGCAGCTCCTCGGAGGAGATCACCGCGCCCTGAGCGCCCATCAGGAGCTCCAGCACGGCGAACTCCTTGGCGCTGAGGTCGAGCCGCTCCCCACCACGGCTCGCGAGGCGGCGGGCGCTGTCGAGCTGCAGGTCGCCGCTCTCCAGCACCGGCGGCAGCGCCGGCTGCGCGCGGCGAGCGAGCGCGCGCACGCGCGCGACCAACTCGGCAAAGGCGAAAGGCTTGGGCAGGTAGTCGTCGGCCCCGAGACCGAGTCCCTGCACCCGGTCCTCGATGCCGCCGGAAGCGGTGAGCATCAGCACGCGCGCACGGACGCCGTCGGCGGTCAGCTTCCGGCAGACGTCGTCGCCGTGCAGCCGCGGCAGGTCGCGGTCGAGCACGATCACGTCGTACTCGTAGACCTGGGCGTTGGCGAGACCGGTGGACCCGTCGCCGACGACATCGACGGCCATGCCTTCACGGCGAAGCCCCGAGGCGACTGCCTCGGCCAGTTCGGAGTGATCCTCAACGACAAGCACGCGCATAGTCAGAGAGCATCCTTAGCAGGCGGTTACGTGAAAGTAACGGCAGAACCGGGGGTCCTCTTCGGAAACTCTTTATTTGCTGTTCCCAGGTTGTAACCCCCCGCCGCGTAGAACTGCGGCCATGCATCGCAAAGCCAGCGTACTCACAGCCATGCTCGCCACCACGATTGCGGTCGCCGCGTGCGGTGGCTCGAGCCCCTCCAGCGGCAACTCAACATCCGCAAGCGCGCGCGTCAGCCAGCAACTCAAGATGGCTCGGTGCATCCGCGCCCATGGGGTGCCGAAGTTCCCCGACTCCGGCAACGGGCCAAATCGGATTCAGTCAAGCCAGAACGCCAACGGTGGCGGCGCCGTGTCGGTCGACGGCGTCCAGCTCGGCGTCAGCCCGCAGACCCTGCAGAAGGCGATGTCGGCCTGCCAGAAGTACGCACCCCAGGGCCCGCCGATCAGCGGCGCGCAGCTGGCCAAGCTCAAGCAGGGCGCGCTGAAGATGGCCGAGTGCATGCGCTCGCATGGCGTCCCGAACTTCCCCGATCCCAAGATCACGACCGGTCCGGGCGGCAAGGGGGTCGCCGTACGCATCGGCGGCGGTCCGCGATCGGCCGGCGGCGGGGGTGGGCTGAACCCGGGCTCACCGGCGTTCCAGGCGGCGCAGAAGACCTGCATGCCGCTGATGGGCAATTTCGGCAAGGGCCAAAAGGTGGCTCGATGACCGTCTCGGCACCCAAACGCGGGCTCGCCCGCCCCCGGGGCCGCTGGCTGGCAGTGCTGGCGCTGGTCGCCGCGGCCGCTGTGGTCGTCGCGATCGTCGTCTCCAATAACAAGCCGTCCAACAGTGGCGATGCGGCGGGAACGACCGCCACCGGCGCGGCCACGGTGCAGCGGCGCAACCTGGTGGCAACCGACACCGAATCCGGCACGCTCAGCTACGCGAACTCGCAGACCGTGTACAACCGCCTGAGCGGCACGATCACCTGGGTGCCGCAGATCGGTCAGGTGATCAAGCCAGGGCAGACGCTGTTCGAGGTCGACAACAAGCCGGTGCTGTTGATGAGCGGCTCGACGCCCGCGTATCGCAACCTCAGCTCGACCGACGCCAAGGGTCCCGACGTCTACGAGCTCAACAAGAACCTGGTGGCGCTCGGCTACGACCCGGACGGCATCGTCGTCGACGACGAGTGGCAGGCGGCCACCACAGCCGGCATCGACCGGATGCAGTACGACCTCGGTGAGACCGAGACCGGCAAGCTGACGCTTGGGCAGGTGGTGTTCCTTCCGGGCCCGCAGATGATCCAGACGGTCGACGCGACCGTCGGCGCGGCCGCGGCCAGCTACATCGGCGGCTCGCAGTCGCCCGTGTTCGTCGATTACTCCAACGACCCATCGACGACCGACACCACCACGACCGACACCAGCGGAGCCATCAACACGAGCACGGGCACCAGCACGACCGGTGACACGGGCACCAGCACGACCGGTGACACGGGCACCGGCACGACGGGTACCGGCACGACCACCACTCCTACCAACACGAGCCCAATCGGGACAGACACCAATACGGGCACCGAGACCGGCCCGCAGACCAGCACGGCGCCCAAGACCAGCACGACGCCCAGATCGGGCACCACGCCCAGGACTGGCACCACCGTCCCCGGCGGCGACAACCTCAGTCGGCGCACGCTGCAGGCGCTGATGCGGCTGATCGCCGAGCAGCAGCGCGAGTTGCAGGCCGAGCAGCGGGCCAACCATCCGTCGAGCAGCTCGGGCAACCATCCGTCGAGCAGCTCGGGCAACCACCCGTCGAGCAGCTCGAGCAAGAGTCCCTCGAGCAGCTCGGGCAACCACCCGTCGAGCAACTCGGGCAACGGCGGAGGCGGCGGCGCTGCGACCGCGGCGATGACCACCTCGTCCACCAAGCTGGTCGTGACCGTCGACCTCAGTGCCAGCTCCCAGTCCGAGGCGACGATCGGCGAGAAGGTCAGCGTCGAGATGCCCAACGGCAGCACGGTGGGCGGGCATGTCACGGCCGTCAGCCCGGTCGCCCAGTCCTCGAGCAGCGGCGACAACGGCTCCGGCAGCGGCAACGGGGGCAGCGGGTCGGGATCGTCGACCGTCCCCGTGACCGTCGTACTCAACAAGCGCGCCAGGGGCGGCGGCCTCGACCAGGCCTCGGTCAGCGTCAACTTCGTCCAGAGCAAGGCGCGCCACGTGCTGTCGGTGCCGGTAACGGCGCTGCTGGCCACCTCCGGAAGCAGCTTCGCCGTGCAGGAGGCGAGCCGGCCGCACAGGCTGATCCCGGTGACCACGGGGCTGTTCGCCGCCGGCTACGTCGAGATCTCTGGCCCAGGCATCTACCCCGGTCTACGGGTGACCGACTCCCAGGGATGAGCGTCGAGCTCCAGCAGGTCACCAAGGAATACACCGGCGGGGTCATGGCGCTGCGCGATGTCAGCGTCGCGATCCCCGCCGGCGACCAGGTCGCCGTGGTCGGGCCGTCGGGCTCGGGCAAAACGACGATGCTGACGATTCTGGGGACGCTCGAGCGCCCCACCGCCGGCCAGGTCCGGGTCGCGGGACACGACACCACGAGGGCCTCCGATGGACAGCTCGCCGGGCTCCGGGCCCACCAGATCGGCTTCGTGTTCCAGGCATTCCACCTGCAGGAATCGATGACGGCGGTTGACAACGTCGCCACCGGCATGCTCTACACGGGCATGCCGCTGGGCGAGCGGCGAGAGCTGGCCCGAGCCGCGCTCGAGCGTGTCGGGCTTGGCCACAGGCTCGACTTCCGGCCCCAGCAGCTGTCCGGCGGCGAGCGTCAGCGTGTGGCGATTGCACGCGCCCTGGCCAAGCGACCGGCGATCATCCTCGCCGACGAGCCGACCGGCAACCTCGACTCGAAGTCCGGCGCCGGCGTGCTCAGTGTCCTGCACGAGCTCGGCTCGGACGGCTCGACGCTCGTGTTGATCACACACGATGTCAACATCGCCGGCGAGTTCCCGCGGCGGCTGCACATGCGTGATGGCGAGATCGTCGAGGATGAACGCGGATGAGCGATGCGGTTGTAACCGAAGCCCTCCCCCCACGCGAGCCGGCGCCGCCACAGGCTCAGATCGGGCGTGCGCGGTTGCCGGCCCGCGAGCTCTTCGGCGTCGCCTTCCAGGGCCTGCGCACGCGCAAGCTGCGAGCGGCGCTGTCCGCACTCGGAATCGCGATCGGCATTGGCGCGATGGTCGCCGTGGTGGGCGTCTCCTCCTCGGCGCAGGCGAACCTGATCGCCGAGATCGACTCGCTCGGCACCAACCTGCTGACCGTCTCCCCCGGGACCGACTTCCTCGGGAACTCCGCCGTGCTAGCGCCCAGCTCGGTGCCGATGATCGGGCACATGCTGCACGTGAAGAGGGACGCGCCGATCTACCAGCTGACCAACGCCAACGTCTACCGATCGCCCTACGTGCCGGCCGAGCAGACCGGTGGGATCGGCGTCGACGCGGCCAGTGAGAACCTGCCCGCGGTGGTCGGCACAACACTTGCCTCCGGGCACTTCCTCGGTGCCGTGGCGCAGCATTTTCCCGAGGTCGTGCTGGGCGCGCAGGCGGCCACGACACTGCAGATCACACAGGCGAATGACCACGTGATGCTCTACATCGGCAACCAGTGGTTCGTGGTGGTCGGCATCCTCAAACCGGTCAAACTCGACTCCTCGCTGGACTCGGTCGTGTTCATCTCGCTGCCGATGGCCGAGAAGTACTTCCAGCAGCTGCCGGAGCCCAGCGAGATCTATGTGCGCAGCACCCAGAACAACGTCACCTCGGTGGCGAACCTGCTGCCAGCGACCGCCAACCCGCAGGATCCGAGCGGCGTCAGCGTCACCCGCCCCTCCGACGTGCTCGAGGCGCGCGCCGCCGCCAAGGGCCAGTTCACGACGCTGCTGCTCGGGCTCGGTGCGGTCGCGCTGCTGGTGGGCGCGATCGGGATCGCCAACATCATGGTGATCTCGGTGCTCGAGCGCCGAGGTGAGATCGGCCTGCGGCGCGCGCTCGGGGCCACGCGCGGCCACATCAGCCTGCAGTTCCTGACCGAGTCGGCGCTGCTGGCCGCGATCGGCGGGGTCTTCGGCCTGCTGTTCGGCGCCGGCGCGACCGAGATCTACGCGGCCGCCAAGCACGAGCCCTTCGTCGTCCCGCTCTACGCGCTGATCGCCTCACCCACGGCCGGGTTCATCATCGGCGCCCTCGCCGGGCTCTATCCCGCTGCCAAGGCGGCACGGCTCAGCCCCACCGAGGCGCTGCGGGCCTGACCAGGCCCGAGCAGGCTTGCGGCCGCGGGCGCGAAACGCCCGCGGCCGCGCCATGCCCGGTCGGGCTGGGGCTCTCGATCGCGCAGGCGATCGCCGTCGCCCATGGCGCAATCATCCGAGCCGCCGCGCGCAAAAGCGGCGGGCTCGAGCTATGCGTCAGCGTCCCGCGCTAACCGGCGACCTGCTCATAGCGGGCATAGAGCCCGTCGACCGTCCGTTTGGCGGCCTCGTGGCGCGCGCTCGAGTCCGCCGAACGCGCGGGCGTCTCCCACGCCGAGGGATCCGCCAGCTCCTCCTCGATCGCGCGCAGCGCAGCCTCGGCCTGCTCGATCTGCTGCTCGAGCTTGGCCTGCTGTTTACCCGAGCCGCCGTCGTTGCTGTTGCGGCCGGCGGCGGGCTTTGCCGCCGGCCTGGGCTTCGACTTGGCCGCCGCCTGCTTCGCCGCTGCCGCCTGCTCGGCCCGCTCCTCGCGCACGCGTATGTACTCGGCCCAGCCGCCCAGGTAGGTGTGCAGCGTCCCGTCCTCGAACGCGACCGTGCGGCTCCCGACCGCGTCCAACAGGGCGCGGTCGTGGGAGATCAGCAGCAGCGAGCCGGTGAACTGGCTGAGCGCGTCCTCGAGCGCCTCGCGGCTCTCGACGTCGAGGTGGTTGGTGGGCTCGTCGAGGATCAGCACGTTGGCGCCCGACTGCACGAGGATCGCCAGCGAGAGCCGCTGGCGCTCACCGCCGGAGAGGCCGTCGAGCGGCTTCTCGGCCTCTTCGCCGCTGAACAGGAAGCGTCCGAGCAGCGCCCGCGCGTTGGCGGGGGTCAGCTTCGTCAGGTGCGTGCAGGCCTCGACCACCGTGCGGGCATTGCCGGCGTGCAGGTCCTCGGAGTGCTGTGAGAGGAAGCCGATCTTCACGTTGTGCCCGGTCAGCAGCTTGCCGGTGACCACCGGACCTTCACCGGCGCCTGCCGTCTTCTGCGCGCCCTTGATCGCCATGCCTGTGTGGTCACGCGCATCAGCGCCGTCGTCGGCGAACGGGCGGTAGCCGGCAAGCGTCTCGATCAGCGTCGTCTTGCCGGCGCCGTTGGGACCGACCACCGAGACGTGCTCACCGCGCTCCAGCCACAGGTCGCCGCCCGAGAGCAGCGTGCGCTCGCCGATCTGGACGCTTCCGTCCTGCAGTTCGAAGACGACACGGCCACTGCGCTCGGGCGGCTTGAAGGCGAAGGCCAGCCCCTCGCGGTCGCGCTCGCCGCGCTCAATCCGCTCGATCTTGTCCAGGCGCTTCTGCCGCGCCTGGGCCTGGCGTGCGCGGGTGCCCGCGCGGAAGCGGGTGACGAACTTCTCGAGCCGCTCGATCTCCGCCTGCTGGCGCTCGATCGCGCGCCCCAGTGCGAGCTCGCGCTGCGCCTTCTCGGTACGCCACTGGTGCCAGGTACCGGGGAAGAACTTGCCGCGACCGGCCTCGAGCTCGAGCACCGCGGTCGCCACCGACTCCAGGAACCAGCGGTCGTGGGCGATCAGGATCACGGCCGCGTCGAGCGCGTTCAGGTGCGTCTCGAGCCACTCGAGCGACTCGATGTCGAGGTGGTTGGTCGGCTCGTCGAGCAGCAGCAGATCGGGCCTGCCCGCCAGCGCGCGGCCGAGCGAGGCGCGCGTCAGCTCGCCGCCGGAGAAGGTCTCCAGCCGGCGATCGAGCACCGAGTCGTCGTTGAAGCCGAGCCCGTGCAGCGTCGACAGCGCCTGCTCACGCCACGTGTAGCCGCCGGCGTGCTCGAGCGCCGCCTGCGCGTCGGCGTAGGCGCTCAGCGTCGCCTCCTCATAGTCACCCTCGGCCATGCGCTGCTCGAGCCGCTGCAGCTCGTCCTCGAGCTTGATCAGCTCGGGTGCGCCCGACAGCACGTAGTCACGCAGCGTCATCTGCTGATCGCGCGGCGGACGCTGATCGTGCAGCGCGATCTTCGCGCCCTTGGCCAGCACCAGTTCGCCGCCGTCAATCGAGGCCTCGCCCGAGATCATCCGCAGCAGCGTCGTCTTGCCGGCGCCGTTACGACCGGAGAGGCTCATGCGGTCGCGGCGCTCGAGCTTGAACGACACCCCGCGCAGAAGGGGCTCACCCGAGATGTCCTTGCTGATGTCCGAGGCGATGATGACTGACACAGCCTCATGGTATGAATCCGACTCGGGATCCGTCGAGCCCGCCGCGCGGGAAGCCCCAGACGCTCGCAACCGCAGTGGCGTCCAATCCCAAAGCTCGGCGAGTTCTCCATCATTCTTGACGGCAAACCCCCACAGCTTCCGCAGTGTGTCGGCAACCACGCAAGAGCTCATAAGATCCGTCCGTGGCTCTCACCGAGTATCCACCGGTTCCTCCACGTGACTTTCCGCCGGCGCGCACGCTCGTCGTGCCCGACCGTGGCGAGTTCTTCCTGCGCGACTCCGATCCAAGCAGCGGCGCTCCGGTCGTGTTCATGCTGCATGGCTGGGTGGCGAGCGCCGACCTGAACTTCGGCGGCCTGTATGACGACGTGATCGCCGCCGGCTACCGGGTGATCGCGATCGACCACCGCGGCCATGGACGCGGCCCGAGGCCGCTCGTTCCCTTCCGTCTGGTCGACTGCGCGGCGGACGCGGCGGCGGTGATCCGAAGGCTCGATCTCGGGCCCGTGATCGTCTACGGCTATTCGATGGGCGGCGCGATCGCCCAGCTCGTCGCGCGCGACCACCCCGACGTCGTCGCCGGTCTGGTGCTCAGCGGTACCGCTCAGCACTGGCAGGAGCACGAGCTCAAGCGCGCCTGGAGGACGATGCCGTTCGTCGGGCTCGGGCTCTCGGTCGCGCCTGGCCGCGGCTGGCGCGTGGCGCTCAGGCGCGCCGGCTTCAGGCCCGGCCAGAAGATGGCGTGGGTCCACTCGGAGATGACGCGCCACAGCGCCCGTGACATCGCCGAGGCCGGGCGCGAGCTTGGGCGCTTCGACTCGCGGCCGTGGCTGGCGCCGCTCGCGTTCCCGACCGCGGTGGTGCTCACCTCCGCCGACGACGCGGTCCCGCCGGCCAAGCAGCGGCAGTTGGCGGCGGCGCTGCAGGCCCAGGTCTTCGATGCCCCGGTGCGGCATCTGGAGGTCGCGGCGATGGCCGGCGCTGAGCCCGCCCAGCGCTACAACCCGGTGCTGATCGAGGCCCTGGCTGCGATACGGGCTGCCGACACTTCCGATAGCCTTGCGGCCAATGAGTCGTAAGCGGACTGTTCTTCTAGCGCTCTGGGTCGCCGGCGCCATGCTCCTCGCGGCCCCGTCTGCATTCGCGGTCACGCACGGCGGCCAGGGCGTCTGGGGCCCGAGTGGCGACAAGACAATCACCTATACGATGTTCATCCTGATCGGCCTGTTCCCGGTGATCATCATCGTCTTCTCGCTGATCCAGGGGTTCCTCGAGCACCGCAAGCACGCCCGGATCGACGCCGCGATGCGGCGCGCCAAGTCCGAGGAGTGGAAGGGCGGCTGGTAGCAACCAGCCGGTAGGGTTCAGCCCCATGGCGTACTTCGTTACCGGGGCGACAGGGTTCATCGGCAGCAACCTGATCCCGCTGCTGCTCGAGCGCACCGCGGGCAAGCGCGGCGCCGCGGGTCACATCCACCTGCTCGTGCGCGAGAGCTCATTCCCGCGCCTGGAGGCGCGCATCGAGAACTGGACCAACGGCGATGCGGCGGCGCGCAAGCGCCTGAAGCCCGTCGTCGGCGATCTCCACGAGCCGCTGCTCGGCGTCGCACCCGCGACGCTCGCCGGCCTGGCAGAGCGCCAGATCTCGCATTTCTTCCACCTGGCGGCGATCTACGACATGACCGCCGGCACCGAGGTCAACCAGCTGGCCAACATCGAGGGAACGCATCACGCGCTCGAGCTCGCCGACGCGATCGGAGCGCGGCTCTTCCACCACGTCTCCTCGGTGGCCGTCGCCGGCCGCTACCGCGGCGTCTTCACCGAGGACATGTTCGATGCCGGTCAGCCGCTCGACCACCCCTACCACCGCACCAAGTTCGAGTCCGAGAAGCTGGTGCGCGAGACGGCGACGATGCCGTGGCGGATCTACCGACCATCGATCGTCGTCGGCGACTCCCGCAGCGGCCGCATGGACAAGATCGACGGCCCCTACTACTTCCTGCCGTTGCTGCGCCGCGCGCAGCGCCTGGTGCCCGACTGGCTACCGCTGATCGGCCCGGAGCTAGGCGCCACCAACATCGTCCCGGTCGACTTCGTCGCCCGCGCGCTCGATCACATCGCGCACGAGAAGGGCCTCGACCAGCGGGCATTCCATCTCACCGACCCCAACCAGGCGCGCGTGGTCGACGTGCTCAACACCTTCGCGAAGGTCGCGGGCGCGCCCCAGTTCGCCGTGACGCTCGATCCCGGGCCGCTCTCACGGCTGCCACGCGGGATCGCCTCGGCGATGATGGCGCTGCCTGGGGCGCATGCCGCCCGCAGGGCGCTGCTTGCCGAGGTCGGCGTGCCCGACGAGATCGTCGACTACATCGATATGCCGACCGAGTTCGACACCACACGCACGCGCGACGCGCTGGCCGGCTCGGGAATCGAGGTGCCGCCGCTCGAGAGCTACGCCGAGAAGCTCTGGAACTACTGGCGCACGCACCTGGACCCGGAACTGCTGCAGAGCCGCAGCATCACCAGCGCCGTGTCCGGCAGGACCGTGCTGATTACGGGCGCCTCGAGCGGCATCGGCAAGGCCACGGCGCTGCTGCTGGCGCGCACCGGTGCCACGGTGCTGCTGGTCGCGCGTGGACTCGAGCAGCTCGAGGAGACCTGCCGGGAGATCATCGCCGGCGGCGGCTGCGCCCACATGTACCCCGCCGACATCTCCGACCCGGACTCGGTCGACGCGCTGATCGAGCGCGTGCAGTCAGATCACGCCCGCATCGACGTGCTCGTCAACAACGCCGGCCGCTCGATCCGTCGTTCGATCGCGCTCTCCTATGACCGCTTTCACGACTTCGAGCGCACGATGCAGCTCAACTACCTGGGCACGATCCGGCTGATCATGGGCCTGCTTCCGCGCATGCGCGAGCACCGTTCGGGACACGTCATCAACATCTCCTCGATCGGGGTGCAGACCAACCCGCCGCGCTTCTCGGCCTACGTCGCGTCGAAGTCGGCGCTCGATGCCTGGACACGGGTTGTCAGCTCCGAATGCATCGCCGACAACGTCCACTTCACCACGATCCATATGCCGCTCGTGAAGACGCCGATGATCGCGCCGACGAAGCTGTACGACCGCTTCCCGACGATCTCCCCGGAGGAGGCGGCGGAGATGATCGCCGAGGCGATCCGCACGCGCCCCAAGACCGTCAACACCACCCTGGGAACGCTCGGCGAAGTCAGCTACGCGCTGTTTCCCAAGCTCGTTGACCAGGTGCTCTCGAGCGCCTACAAGATCTTCCCCGACTCCGCCGCCGCGCGTGGCCAGCGCGACCCGGCCGAGCGCGCGTCGACCGGGCAGGCGCTGTTCGCCAAGCTGATGCGGGGCGTTCACTGGTGATCATCAGGCGCCAGCAGTAGGCCCTCGCGCAGGCCGCCCCGCCCGATCTCGAGCGGGGTGCCGAACAGCTCCGAGACCGCCCGTAGGATCAGCAGACCACCGACGAGCAGTCGTGCCCGCTGCACGTCGATGCCGAAGCTGCGGGCGAATTCGACGGCGCTGAAGCGCTGCGCGCTGCCGATCAGGTGGTCGAGCGAGTCGACATCGAGCAGCGGTCCGGCGAGCACCCGCAACGAGGTCGCGCTGCCGCCGACGGCGATCAGCCGGCGCACCCCAGGGGGCGGCTGCACGTCGGCGAAGACCGCACGCGTCCTGCGCATCGCATCGTCGAGCTCCGTGATGGTCGGCGGGTCCGACGGCAACCAGCGCTGCGTGACATCGCCGGAGCCGATCGGGACCGACACCCACCAGCGCACGTGGCCAGGGGCGTCACCGACCACCAACTCGGATGAGCCGCCGCCGGCATCGACCACGCCCAGCCCCTGCTCGTCTCCCCCCGCCCCCATCGCCCAGGCCGCGCCCACGAACGCGAGCCGCGCCTCGTCGGCGCCGCTCAGGATCTCCAGCTCGAGTCCCTCGCAGGCGCTGCGGACCAGCCGGATCAGGACATCGCCGTTGGCGGCCCGCCGGATCGCCGCCGTCGCCACGCAGCGCACGTGTTCGGCTCCGAGCTGACGGGCGATCGTGTACTGCGCGACGACGGCCTGCAGCACCTCTGCCAGCTTCGCCGGGGGGATCGCGCCATTGGCGTCGATCGCGCGGCCGATCAGCGTGAAGGCCCGCTCCTGGCGGTGCTCGACGAGCCCCGTCCCATCGCAATCGGCAACCAGAAGGCGGGTGGTGTTGGAACCGATGTCGATGCAGGCGCGGCGCAAGAGGCAGTTACGCGAGGGTTCGGAGGGCAATTAGGGGCGTGCGTTGGGATACCGTTCCGCAAGGCAAGTACCGGGGGTACCCGCTGCGGGACGGGCGCACCCAGGCGCGTCCGGATGCCGTCCAGACGGAAGATATCTGCCCTACGGACCCTAACGCCCCGGCGCTGCGCCCGCCAACTCCGGCTCCGCGGAGGTCGCCGCCATGGCCGCGCGGACCAAGGGAATCAGCAGCCCAGAGAACGCCGCCACCACCAGGAAGCCGGTTGCCATCCAGTAGGTCGCGACGAACCCGGTCACGCTCGGCAGCCCGTGGAGCGTGTTGTCGGCGATGAAGGTCGCCGAGATCTGCCCGCCGAGCGCACCGCCGAGCGTCCGCATGACGGTGTTCATGCCGCTGGCGACGCCGGTCTGATGCGGCTCGACCGCGCCGACGATCAGGTTGCCGAGCGCCGAGAAGGCCAGGCCGATGCCGATGCCGAGCAGCGCACAGCTGACCAGGATGTCGTAGGGGTGGTGGTGCTGCAGCGCCGACCAGAGGAATCCCAGCGCGGTGACGGCGCTGCCGGCGATCAGAGCCGAGCGCGATCCGTATCTGCGCGCGACCTTGCCGGCGGCGCTGCCGAGCAGGCCCATGCCGAGCGCGCACGGAAGCAGGTAGAGGCTCGAGACCACCACGGACGCGCCAAAGCCGAAGCCGGTGCTCCTGGGCAACTGCGCGAACAGCGGGAAGACGATGAACGACGAGTACATGCCGCCGCCGATCAGGAAGGCGGCCAGGTTCGTGGTCCAGACGCCGCGGATCCGCATCATCGTCATGTCGATCAGCGGCTGCTCGCTGCGGATCTCGATCGCGACCCAGAGCCCGATCGCCGCCAGGCCGCCGAGCATCATCGCCAGAGATCTGCTGCTGCCCCAGCCCCAGCTCGTGGTCTGCGCGATGCCGACCAGGAGCAGGCTCAATCCGACGGTCATCACCAATGCCGCGAGCCAATTGACGCGCCCCGGAGCGCGCAGCGGCGACTCGGGAATCCAGCGCCACGTGCACGCGGCGGCGGCCACCGTCACGACCAGCGGGATCCAGAAGAGCCAATGCCAGCCGAGGTGCTCGGAGATGATCGCGCCGAGCACCAGGCCGAGCCCGCCACCGACGCCCAGGATCGACGACATCAGGCCGATGCTGCCGGCGATCCGGTCGCGTGGGAACTCATCGCGCGCGATCGAGAACGCCAGCGGGAAGATGCCGCCGGCGACGCCCTGGATCACGCGCGCCACGATCAGCAGCGCCAGCGAGTTGGCCAGAGCTCCGAGCAGCGTGCCGGCGGCGAGGATCAGCAACGTCCACAGCAGCAGCTTCTCCTTGCCGTACATATCGCCGAGCCGGCCGATGACCGAGGTCCCGACCGAGGCCGACAGCAGGAATGCCGTCAGCAGCCAGGCCGAGCCCGTCTCGGTCGTGTGCAGGGCGTGCTGAAAGGTCGGCAGCGCCGGGATCACGGCCGAGGACAGCACCGAATAGGCGAGGCCGGCGACGCACAGGACGGCGAGGATCACGTTCGGGTGCACCTCGTGCGTGCGGTGCGGGAGGTGAGGGTGATCGTGCGGGGGCTCGGAAGGCATGCTGGTACTGTACCGGAATGGTCATTCCGCCTGTCCTGCCGGTTGGCGACGACTGGCTGGATACGCAGCCCGAGCGGCTCTGGTCGGCACTCAGCACCGAGCAGAAGCACGAGCGCATCCTCTGCGCCGCCGGACGCGTCTTTGCGCGCGACGGGCTCGGCGCCTCGATGCCTGCCGTCGCCGCCGAGGCGAGTGCGGGGATCGGCAGCCTCTACCGCCAGTTCCCCTCAAAGCGCGATCTGCTGGCAGCCCTGGTGATCCGCAGGCTGCTGCTGATGCAGGCTGCCGCGGCCGAGGCGGCGAGCCGGCCGGGCGACCACTGGCAGGCGCTAAAGACAATGCTCTGGGCCACGGTCGAGCGTCATGCCGCCGATGACTTCCTCGGCGAGGCCTGGAACCAGGTCGAGGACCACCAACAGGTTCAGGTCGCCGCCGACGCCACCATCCAGGCGATCGCGCACCTGATCGACCTCGCCCGAGCCGAGGGCGGCATCCGCGCCGACGCCACCGCGTTTGACGTCCGCATGATCTTCACCGCCACGCGCGCGTCGCGTCAGGTGCACCCCGACGCCTGGCAGCGCGTGCTCGAGTTGATGCTCGACGGGCTCGCGCGGCCCACGCGGCCCTGAGCGGCCCGGCGATCGCGAGCACCACCGGCTCACCGGTGCCGACACCGCCCATGGCGAGCCGCCGGACGTCGGCGGATCGTATAGTCGGCCGTGATGGCCGATGCTCCGCAGCCGTTCGCGCTCCGCACCGAGGAGCATCGCGACGGCGCCTTCGTCCGCCAGACCAGTCGCTTCCGCGACTGGGTGACGGCGGATGGCTCCAGCGCCTTCGCTCCCGAAGCTGGCCGTTACCACCTGTACGTCGCCCGCGCCTGCCCATGGGCGCACCGCACGATCATCGGTCGGCGGCTGATGGGACTGGAGGATGCGATCTCGATCTCATACCTCGACCCGATCCGCGACGAGCGCGGCTGGGCGTTCAGCGAGCCGGGACGTTACGAGGACCCGGTCAACGGCTTCGCCTTCCTGTCGGAGGCCTACCACCGCGTCGATCCCGGGTTCGGCGATCGCGTGACCGTGCCGGTGCTGTGGGACAGACAGCACGGCACGATCGTCAACAACGAGTCGGCCGAGATCCTGCGGATGCTCTCGACCGTGTTCGCGCCGCTCGCCGAGCACCCGGTCGTGCTCTGCCCGGAGGCCCACGCGGCCGAGATCGACGCGCTCAGCGAGCGCATCTACGACCATGTCAACAACGGCGTCTACGTGGCCGGGTTCAGCACCCGCCAGCGCGTCTACGAGCATGCCGTCAGCCGCCTGTTTGCGGCGCTCGACGAGCTCGACGCGCGGCTCGCCTCGCGTCGCTTCCTGTTCGGCTCCGAACCACTCGAGACCGACTGGCGTCTGTTCACCACGCTGATCCGCTTCGACGCGGTCTACCAGATCCACTTCAAGTGCTCGGTCCGCAAGCTCGCCGAGTACCCGAACCTCTGGCCCTACCTGCGCGACCTCTACCAGTGGCCCGGGGTCAGCGAGACCGTCTCCTTCGATGAGATCCGCGCGCACTACTACGGCACGCACGGGGCGCTCAACCCGAGCGGGATCCGCGCAGTCATGCCGGCACTCGACTTCGAGGCGCCGCCCGACCGCTCACGCTTGTGAAAGTGGCCCGGCCAGCGGGCCGGGCCGCTGGACTTCAAACGAGACGACCGCCGCTCGGCTCGCCTGAGCTTGCGTCAGTCCCATCGATGACGGTTGCCTCGCCGCCCTCCTCTGGGCTCGCGCGGGCCGGCCGTCGGCATGACCCGCGTCGGGTCACTCGGCCGCGATCGCATAGGCAGGTCGGTTCCCTGCTGTGACGCCCCGGCAGTGGCGACGTCACGGGCGTAGGTGTGGCGTGCGCGCAGCATCGCGATGCCGCCGGCGAAGAGCGCCACCAGCAGGATCAGGAAGGCGATCTCCAGGCCGCGCGCCTCGGCGGGGGTCACGCTCACCTGCTTGGTGCCGACCGGTGCGGTCTTGACGTCGCTGGCGGCGATGCCGGCGATCAGCGCCGCGAGCTCCCCGAAGATCAGCGGGGCCAGCGCCTGGGCGAGCGAGCGCAGAACCGTGCGGATGCTCTCCGCCCGCCCCCAGAGACCGGCGGGCATGATGTCCAGCCGGGCGGCGTCGAGCGGTGGGTTGGCAGCCGAGATCAGCGCCGCACCGGCGACGTCGAACCACAGCGCCGGTGAGAGCTTGTCCGAGACGAGACCCGGGATCAGGAGCAGGCCCGCCGCCAGGTAACAGATGCCCGGGATCAGCACGCGGCTGTTCAGGTGGCCGCGCTGCACCAGCTCGTCGGCCAGCCAGCCGCTGACGAGCGTGCCGACGATCGCCCCCACCACCAGCAGTGCGAGCACCAGCTGCGACTCGGCCTCGCCCACGTGGTAATGGCCCTTGACGAACAGCAGCGCGAAGGTCTGCAGCCCGGCGAAGTAGAAGTAGCCGAGTGAGGAGCTGATGATCATGAAGACGTTCGTCGGGATCCGCAACACGTAGCGGACCGACTCCATCAGCGTCAGCTTGCGCGGATCCACGTGCAGGATCAGGTCGGGGTCGGGTTCGACGCCCAATCGCCGCGCTGCCCGCTGTGCGATGTCCTCCACCTCGGTCGGGCGATCATGGGGCTCGAGCCAATCGTCGGGCAGCTTGGCGCGGGCCTTGGCGGCGGCCTCGACCAGATCGGTCGCGCCGTGCTCGAGGTGGCTCTGGCCGCCCCGCAGCGGCTCGGGGACGGTGCGATAGAGCTCACGCGCCACGAAGAAACCAGGGATTGCCAGCAGCACGAACGAGGCGCGCCAGCTGATCGCGCTGGCGACGCTGCTCGAGATGATGAATCCGAAGGCGTTGCCGGCGATCTCGCCCCCGAGGATCCAGGCATAGATCTTGCCGCGCTCCCTGGCCGGGAAGTAGTCGCCGGTCAGCGACGCGATCGCGGGGCCGGCGGTGGCGACCACCAAGCCGAGCAGCACGCGGGTGAGCAGCAGCGACGAGTAGCTGGTCGCGAAGGCGCTCATCAGCGTGGCGATGCTCCACAGCACGATGCTGGTCGCGAGCATCGGAATGCGCTTGACGCGGTCGACCAGGAGGCCGACCGGGATCGTGGCGATGGCGCCGACGAGCAGCGAGACCGAGCTCAGCAGCCCGATCCCGCCGGTGCCTATGGTGGTGCCGTGAAAGGCATATTTGAGCTGTGGTGCGATGGCGCCGACGGTCGAGGTGTCGGCGCCGTTGAGCGCCAGCACGATCCCGAACACAACGACCACACGGGCACGGGCTGCCCCGCCCACGCGCCGGACCACCTCGCCGCGGACCCGGCGCCCAGTCCAGCGCGACAGGCGGATCAGGCCGCGCGCGATCGATGCGCCGACGGACCGCTCAGCCATGGCAATCGCGCGGGGTCACGACCGCAGTATGGACCAGAGCGGCGACTGCGAGATTCGGGCGAAGCTCCACGGCCGTCAACGGAAATCGAGGGCTGCGGGGCGCCCGTCAAAGAGAAAAGGGTGCGCGCCAGCGGGCGCGCACCCAGCTACATCAACTTCGTCTGTCGGCTACGGGCGCCTGCCGACCAGCCGCCAAGTGCTCGGCAGCAGGCCGGCGGCCAGCGCGCACTTGACCGCGTCGGCGATCCAGAAGGGCACGAAGCCCTCGGAGATCGCGGTGCCGATGCTGAGATGCAGGTCGACGGCGAGCCAGGCGACGCCGATCACATACATGATCACCTCGCCGATGACCATCGCCGGGACTGCGGAGAGCACCTTGCGGTCAGCACGGCGCTCGGCCAGGTAGCCGCAGGCGGCCGCCGAGAAGATGAAACCAACGACGTAACCGAAGTCGGCGCCTCCTGGGAAACCGCTGACCCCATTGGCGAACCAGGGCACGAAGGCGAGCCCGGCGAGCATATAGAGGAGCAGCGCTGCCGTACCACGCCGCAGCCCCAATGTGGTGCCGACCAGCAGCACGCCGAGGGTCTGGCCGGTGATCGGAACCGGGGTGAAGCTCAGGTGAAACGAGATCTGGGCGAGAAGCCCGACGAGTCCGGCGCCGGCGACGACGAGCAGGACGTCGCGCGTGCGGTCGCCCGGGAGCGTGTCGCTGAGGACGCGTGGCCCGGGCAGGGTCCTGCTTGAGAGAACGGAATTTGCGTAGTAGCTCATAACTGCGGGCGAGCCTAACACGGTGCTTCGACGGCGCGCACCAGATACCCGACGGCTGTGGGGTGCGGGACTCAGCCCCCGAATCCTTCACGGACGTTGTTCAGCGAACCAGCCGTGATCGGCCGCAGTGGCTTCACGGACGACTATCGAGCCCGGGTCGCTCACGCCCGGGAGCCTGCCGGTTGTCTGGTTGTAAGGAGGCTGGGCGTCTGAGACGCTGCATTTGTGAGAGCACCCGGATTCCGTGGGGCGAGGGCTCCTGACGGCACCGATTGGACCGTCGGGCGCCTCTGGTTCGGGGAACGGAAGCTGAAGTCGTGGAGGTGGCGCCTGGGTATCGGCTCCAAGCTTGCCGATGGCGATGTCGGTGTGCTCGACGCCTTCGACGGGCTCGACCTGGAGTCGGGCCTGGTCCTGCTGGCGGCCGCAGCCGCGATCGTGCTGATCGTGGTGCCGCTGCTCCTGTTTGGAGTCGAGCTCATCATCGTCGGGTGCGCCCTGGCGATCGGCGTGGTGAGCCGCAGCCTCTTCGGCAAGCCGTGGACGGTGGCGGCAACCCGCGACGGCGCGGCGATACCCGCGGCGCTGTGGCGCGTCAGGGGATGGCGGGCCTCCAGCGAGCTGATCGAGCAGATCTGCATCGAACTCGAGGCACGGGGACGCTTGGCGTCCGATTTCCCGCAGGCGGCCTTCATCGAGCGCGTCGACTGAGCCCCACTGCCCGAAAAGACGCCCCAGTCCCTATTTGGAAACTGGAGCGTCCAACTCCGGAGATGGGACAGTTTCCAGAATGTCTCAGAGCCTGTAGCTGCTGGAGCCACGACTCCTCAGGGCAGGGTTTGTAAATCTGCCCGGCGGTTTGTGTAAATCGCTCGGCGCTAGAAGGACGCCGTGGATGAGCCATTGCGCCTCTAGCGGCGTCCCGATTACTTGCGTTCGCCAGTCTTGCTCTTGGCTTCCATCTGCCCTAGCGCGACCTTTAGAAGGCCACGAAGGTCGAAACCGTGAAACAGCACGAGTCGCTCCTGGATGGTTCGGAGTTCGTATTCATCCAACGTCCCAGTCGGCTTGGGGTCGATGGCGTTCGCATGGACTCTGACCAAGCTGTCGAGCATTGCGGCGTTCTCCTCAGGCAAGGAGAATTTCTCAGGTTTGAGATGGAATAGCGTGGGGTGTTGTTGGGTTCGAATTGTCTGCTGCTCAGCCTCGGTGAACTTCGCTAACCGAGCTAAGCGCAACGCGAGATATTCCTGAAGGTCGTCGGCATGTTTGTCAGTCAGGATTAGGACCGGACGAGCCTTCCCCGGAACCAAGAAATCGAACTGGTTGTCGTCGCCTTTCAGACTCGATTCAACCAACGGCTTGACATTTGCGACGGTGATTGGCTCGCGTTCCTGCCCCGCGTAGATGCGGAACGGCGCCTGCGGAACGAAGGGGACAACCCCCCACACGACGGCACCAACGAGGCTCACAGGCCGAGCGCGGCGATGATGGCCTCAGGGTCGGTGACCGACTGGGCATCAGGCGTGTCTTCGAGCGCGCGGGCTTTGAGAGTGAGTTCATCGACCGGAATGTCCATCGCCTGCGCGATGTGGGTCATGAGAGTGTGCGTGTCTTCGAGCATGTCTAGGTCCTCGGGAGCGATGATGGCCGCCTTCGGCGATGCCTCGTTGTAACGGCCGACCATGATGACTTCCCCACGATGGACCTTGGGAACGCGAACGGAGTTCGCAAGAACGGT
>DASZMI010000033.1:0-3214 GCA_035551915.1 Solirubrobacteraceae bacterium
GCCGAGCAGTCTGATGATCGACAAGATCACGACTAGCCGAGATCAGGTCTGGGCGAGCGACTCGGTCGTCTCCGCGATGACGAACTCGTGCAGCTCAACCGATCGCTAATGGTGTTCCTCGGACTCGCGTCAGCAACACAATCCTGAACAGCCAACAGTCCTGCTTCGCGCTACCGAGGCGCACGCCGGATCCGACGCGAAAGCCGTGCATCGCGCGGACACGAGAACGGCGACGACCTCACAACTTGCCTGTCTGAAGAGCCTCGATGAAGCGTCCGCTCGACCGGCCGTTTCCTAAAGAAGATGCACTGCTTTCCCGATGATCGTCGGGATGTCTCTAGGTGAAGCAACTGGAGCGGCTGAAATCCAGCGGGAGTATCAGATCGTTGGCGAGGAGGCCTCGGCGCCGCGTTTCGTCGACCCCGTTCCCGCCCCCGCCGACCGCGTGCTGCACGCTGTCGCCCCACCCCGCGCGCTCGACCAGGGCCCGCTGCTCGGGCGCGTCACGAAGGTCGAAGCCGGGCGGGTGCTGGTCACCCTCAGTGACGATCAGGCCGTACAGCGGGCAACGGTGTCGGCGCTGGTCGCACTTCCCGCCGGCGACGGCTACCTGATGGGGATCATCGACGGGCTCACGTGCAGGGAGGACTCCGATCAGGTCGTCGCCGAGCTGATGCCGGTCGGCGCCTTCCATCCGACAGCGAGCGGTGGAACCTTTCGGGTCGGCGCCGCGCACCAGCCGCGGATCCATGCCGGCTGCCACCTCGTCGAGGGCGAGGACCTGAGTCGCCTGATGGCCTGCATCGCCGAGGACGTCTCGCCGGAGGAGCGGCTGATCCTGGGCCACTACGGCGGCAGCGACGGGGCCGAGGCGGTCGCCAACGGCAACCGCATGTTCCAGCGTCACCTGGCGATCCTCGGCAACAGCGGCGCCGGCAAGAGCTGGGCCGTAGCCCTGCTGCTGGAGCGGGCAGCGCGGCTGCGCAACGCGAGCCTGATCGTGCTCGACCTGCACGGTGAATATGGACCCCTCGCCGACGGCGGGATCGCCACCCGCCTGCGCCTCGGCGGGCCGTCAGACTTCGAGGAGAAGCGCGACGACCTGATCTACCTTCCGTACTGGCTCTTCGAGATCGACGAGCTCGCGCTGATCCTGCTCAATGGCGAGGATCCGCACGCGGCGGACCAGCGCCTCTGGCTGACGCAACGCATCGAGACGCTGAAGCGCGGCGCTGTGGCAGCGACCGGCGACTACGAGATGGCACAGCGGGTGACGGTCGACACGCCACTCCCCTACCGGGTCGCGGACCTGCTGCACGGCGCCGAGCGCGATGACGTGGCCAACATCGTGCTGCAGCCGAGCGGGAAGGTCGTCCCCGGCCCCTATGCCGGAAAGCTGCGGAGCCTGATCAACCGCATCGAGGCCCGCGTCGCCGACCCGCGCTTCACCTTCATCTTCCGTCCGCCGGCGGAGTGTCTGAGCTCAGATTGGCTGCCGATGATGGCGCTGATGCTGCTTGACTCCGGCGCCGGCACGCCCGGAATCAAGACGATCGATCTCTCGGAGCTGCCGACGGCGCTGGTCCCGCTCGTGGCGGGACTGATCGCGCGCATCACGTATGACATCCAGTTCTGGACCGAACCGACCCAGCGCACACCGATCTGCATCGTCTGCGACGAAGCGCATGTCTACCTGCGAGAGACGGCGGACGGCTCGCCGATCTACAACTGGGCCATGCAGCGCTTCGAGACGATCGCGAAGGAGGGCCGCAAATACGGCGTCTGCCTCGCCGTCGTCAGCCAGCGTCCCAGCGAGCTCAACCGGACCGTGCTCAGCCAGTGCAACAACTTCATGATCCTGCGCCTCAGCAACGACCCCGACCACGAGGCGATCGTGCAGCTCGTGCCGGGAGCGTTCGCGGGCGTCGCCGACCTGCTGCCGACGCTCGATGTCGGTGAGGCGGTGGTGGTCGGCGACGCGGTCCCGCTGCCGGCGCGCATCAAGCTCGACCGCGCCACCAACGGCCCCGACAGCCGCACTATTCCATACTGGTCGCTGTGGGCAAACCAGCCGTCCTCCGCAGAGGCGATCGTCAAGGGCGCTTCGGCGCTGCGGGCGCAATCGCGCGCACTGGCCAAGCAGGCGACGTTCGGCCCCGGCCCCGCCGCCACCGATTGAAAGCCGGGCTGCGGTTGGGCCTGGCCGCGCTGCTGGTCGCCGCCTGCACGGCCACGGCCACGACTGCGGTTGCACAGGCTGCCGGTCCGATCTACTACCGCCTCGTGCAGTATCCAGAGGCGGGATTCAGCGGCTTCTACGCCCAGATCAACGCCGCCAGGCGCTCGATCGACATGGAGATGTACGAGCTCAAGGACACGAGCGCCGAACAGGACCTGGCGAGCGCCACCAGGCGCGGGCTGAAGGTCCGCGTGCTGCTCGACCGCGACTACTCGGGCGCCCACGTCAACGCCTCCGCGTACGCGTATCTGCGCGCCCACGGCGTGCAGGTGCGCTGGGCTCCGGCGCACTACATCTTCCACATCAAGGCGACGAGCTTCGACGGCCGCATCTCCGACGTCTCCACCGCGAACCTCACCGCCGAGTACTACTCGAGCACCCGCGACGCGATGGTGATCGACTCAGATCCGATGCAGGTGAGGGCGATCGAGCAGACCTTCGCGGGCGATTGGGGAGCAGCGCCCGCCGGCGCGCCCCGCAGCCAGACGGTGCAGGCGCCGGGCCTCGTCTGGTCGCCCAACACCCAGACGGGCTCCGCCGAGACGGCAATGGTCGCCCAGATCACGAGCGCCAGGCACGCGATCGCCTTCGAGTCCGAGGAGCTCAGCGATGCGCCCGTGTATGAGGCGCTGGCCGCCGATGCCAGGCGCGGCGTCAGCTGCCGGATCGTGATGACGGACTCGAGCGAATGGGACACGGCCTTCAACGCCGTCACCAGGGCCGGTTGCCACGTGCACGTTTTCCCGGACAACGAGAGCGCGCTCTACGTACACGAGAAGCTCGTGCTCGACGACCCCGGCAGCAGCCGGGAGTCGCTGCTGATCGGCTCCCAGAACGCCAGCTGGTATTCGCTGCACGAGAACCGCGAGCTCGGCCTGATGATCCACACCGCCGATGGTGGCAGCGCCGTGATCGGCGGCGTCGACACCGCCTTTCAGTCCGATTACGCGCATTCCTCGCCGTGGCGGTAGGCAC
>DASZMI010000034.1:0-54903 GCA_035551915.1 Solirubrobacteraceae bacterium
GTCGCGAGTCGGTGCGACGCGATGATCGGCGACCGCTGGAATGTGACCGACGCCGAGACCGCGCGCCGCTACCCCTGCGACGAGCTGGTGCCGAATCCCGCGCTCGAGTTGTGGCGGGGCGTCACCGTGCGCGCCGCTCCCGCACAGGTGTGGCCGTGGGTCGGTCAGATCCGCATGGCACCCTACGCCTACCGCTGGATCGACAACCTCGGCCGCAGGTCTCCGCGGACGCTTCAGGGCCTGCCGGAGTCGACCGTCGGTGAGCCGTTCACCACGGCGCTGCGCGGGCGCAGCTGTGGCCGCATCCTGGCGGTCACGCCCGGCGAGCAGCTCACCGCAGCGATCATGGGCACGGTCATGTGTTACCTGCTCGTGCCAGCCGACGATGGCCGGCACACGCGGCTCTTGCTGAAGATCGTCGCACGAGGAAGGCGGGCGACGACGCCGCTGCTGGCCGTCGGCGACCTGATCATGGCCCGTCGCCAGCTGCTCAACCTGGCGGCCCTCGCCGAGGGGGCACAGCGCGGCTGACGGCCTGCGCCGGCTCGCCAGCGGGCGTCGTGTAAGACTTCAAGGCCCGTGCTCACGATCGACAGACTCCAGCCCGGAGACCGGGAAGCCTGGGAGCGCCTATTTCGCGCGTACATCGACTTCTACAAGCGGACATTGCCCGACGACGAGTACGAGCGCGCCTGGCAGCGCTTCCAAGCCGGAACCGAGATCCACGCGTTTGGCGCATACGACGAGGGTCAGCTGATCGGGATCACTCATTTCCTGACCCATGCTCATACCAACGGCGCCGATGTCTGTTACCTGCAGGATCTATTCACCGATCCGGCAGCCCGCGGCCGCGGAGTCGCACGGGCGCTGATCGAACAGGTCGCAAGTTGGGCGCGCGAGCGCGGGTGCGGCCAGCTCTACTGGCGCACCCACGAATCGAACGCCACCGCCCGCGCGCTGTACGACAGGGTCGCGGAGAACCGCGGCTTCATCGTCTACCAGCGCGACCCGTAGCGCGGTGCGGTGCCGGCGACTGCGGCGTCGCGCCCGTGCGGAGCCGCGTCAGTCGAAGTTCGTGCCGCGGATCACCTCTGCCCACTCCGTCATCTCGCTGAGGATCCGGTTGCCGTGGTTTTCGATCATCTCGTAGGCGTCGGCTCCGAGCGGCAGGCGCAGTGGTGTCCGCTCCGCGTCCAGCGCCGCGAGGATCGCCGCGGCGGCCTTGGCCGGGTCGCCCGGCTGCGTGCCGCTGCCGGCCTCGATCATCCGCCGCGTCTGGCCGACGGTGTCGCCGTAGAGGCTGCTCTCCTCACTGGCGCTGGCGCTGCCGGCCTTGAAGAGGCTCGTGCGGAAGGCACCGGGCTCGACGATCAGGACCTTGATGCCGAACGGCCGAACCTCATCGGCCAGGGCCTCCGAGAGTCCCTCGAGCGCGAACTTGGTCGCGCTATAGGCGGAGAAGCCGGCAAGGGAAAGCTGGCCGCCCATGCTGCTCATCTGCACGATCGCGCCGCTGCGGCGCTCACGCATCCCCGGCAGCACCGCGCGCAGCAACTCGTTGGGACCGAAGAAATGCAGCTCGAACAGCGACCGCAGCTCCGCATCTGTGGTCTCCTCGACCGCGCCGACGTGAGTGCGGCCGGCGTTGTTGACGAGCACGTCGATACGGCCGTGGCGCTGCCTAATATCGCCGACGACGCTGCGGATCTGGGCCGAAGCGGTCACGTCGAGACTGACCGCGTCGACCTGGTCGGGGTGTGCCGCGACCAGATCCTGCAGCGACTCGAGCGAGCGCGCCGCGGCGATGGCCACGTCTCCCGCCGCGACGGCCGCCTCCACGATCGCGTGACCAAAGCCGCTGCTCGCTCCCGTCACGAGCCAGACCTTCGAGGTTGAACCGCTCATCAGTGTCTCCTTGTCGGGTGTTGGAGATATCGTGCGCCCGGGCCGCCGCCCGGTCCAATACATGCGACGATAACCATCGGTTATGGATGTTCACGGCCGGGACCTGCGCTACTTCGTGGCGGTCGCCGAGGAGCTGCACTTCACCCGTGCCGCCGAGCGCCTGTTCATCTCCCAGCCGGCGCTCAGCAAGCAGATCCGGATGCTCGAGCACACGCTCGGCATTGAGCTCTTCGAGCGCCAGGGACGCAACGTCGCGCTTACGCCGGCGGGATCGACACTGCTGCCGCACGCGCGCAGCGTGCTCGCGGCCTGGGACGTCGGCTGGCAGGCGATCCAGACCAGCAAGAGCCGCCAGGCGGCCACGCTGACCGTCGGCATGAGCACCAGCCCCGGTCGCGGCGGCCTGCTGCCGGCGATCCGGTCGCGCTTCGCCGAACTGGCTCCCCTCGGGCAGTTGGCGCTGCGCCAGGTCGGCTGGGAGGACCCGACGGCCGGCCTGGCCGATGGCTCGAGCGACGTCGGCTTCGTCTGGCTGCCGCTCCCAGACCAGGAGCGCTACCGCTGGCTCACCGTCGCTGAGGAGGAATGCCTGGTCGCGATGGCCCAGGATCATCCCCTCGCGGCCAGGGAGCGGCTTGACTTCGCTGAGATGCTGAACGAGCCGTTCCTGGCGCTGCCGCCGAGCGCCGGCACGCTGCGCGATTACTGGTTGGCGATCGACTCGCGCGACGGCCGTGCGCCGGTGATCGGCGCCGAGATCGCGAGTCCCGACGAAACCTACGAGGCACTCGTCGACCGCCGCGGCATCTGCCTGATCGCCGCGGGCAACGCGCCCTCGGTGACGCGCGGCGGCGTGACCACGCGTCCGGTCGACGGGGTCCCGCCCTGCACCCTGGCGCTCGCCTGGGTCAAAGCCTCCGAGAACGCGCTGATCTCCGCTTACGCGCAAGCCACCTCAATGGTCGTGACGCCCGCAGACCGCAGGCACAAATCCAACCGAGCGGATAGCCTCAGACCATGACCGCGGTGCCGCCCGCCAGGCATCTGCTGCGCGCCCGGGATTACGCGGACCGGCACTACGCCGAGCCGATCGGGGTCGATGAGATGGCCGCCGCCGCCGGCCTCTCGCGGGCCCACTTCAGCCGCGAGTTCAGTAGGACCTTCGGCGAGTCGCCAAAGGCGTACCTGATGACGCGCCGGCTCGAGCGCGCCGCGGCGCTGCTGCGCAACACCGACCATTCAGTCAACGAGATCTGCCTCGACGTGGGACTGGTCGGCCTGGGCTCGTTCACCACCAGCTTCAAGCACCACTTCGAGATGACCCCGACCGAGTACCGCGCGAGCTTCCCTCCGGCGTCGGCACAAGTGCTCGTCCCGGCGTGTTACGTGCGCACCTACGGGCGGCCACAACACAGCACAAACCGAGAAGATCCCGCGACGACGCCGCAATAGCTTTCCCGACAGCACACAAAGCTGACGACAAGGAGCAATGCACAGATGCACGTACAGAACGCACAGCTGTGGGTCCACGATCAGAACGAGGCACTCGACTTCTACGTCGGCAAGCTCGGCTGGGAGATCCGCAGCGACGTGACCATGCCCGAGATGGGCAACTTCCGCTGGCTGACCGTAGGCCCCGCCGGCCAGGACGACTTCTCGGTCGTGCTGATGGCGATCCCCGGCGCGCCGGTGATGGACGATGAGACCGCCGCCCAGGTCCGCTCGCTGATGGCCAAGGGCTTCGCCGGGACCGTGTTCCTGACGACCGAGGACGTCAACGCCGACTACGAGCGCCTCAGCGCCGCCGGCGTCGAGTTCAGCTCGGAGCCGACCGACATGCCCTACGGCCGTGACTGCGGTCTGCGCGACCCGTCCGGCAACCAGCTGCGGCTGGCGCAGCTCTCGGCGGAGTTCGCCACGGCCTGACCCGCTCTGGCCCGGGGGCGCCCCACGCGTCCCCGGGTCCGAGGCCAGCTCCGGACCCGGCCGTTTGACAGCGCCTAATGTGCTACCTACACTGGCACATTACGATGGTCGTTCAGGCCCCTCCCCTACACACCGTCATCACGGAGACCGAGGTCGACGCCGGGGTGATCGAGGAGGCCCGCAGGCGCCAGCGGCTGCACCGCCGGATTGCCGGCAGCGTGCTGGCGCTGGTGGCCGCAGGCGCGCTGCTGGCCGGAATGGCCACCGGTGGCGGCGGCTCCGGCCCCGGCGCGAGCGGCGCAGCCAGGCCGTCCGACGGCGACCACGGTCCGGCCCTCGCCGACGCCAGCCTGAAAACAGCCTTCCCCGGTGCTCCGGTCACACAGCGCAACGGCTTCGGGGTCGAGAGCAACACCTGCCCGCTGGCGAGGCCGAACCGCTACCTCCCCGCCCGCGCAGGCTGTGTCTTCGTCGCGCGGGCTGACATGACCGGTGACGACCGCCGCGACCTGGTGATCGTCTACTCCGTGCTGAGTCGCCGCCATCCCGACTGGTTCAGCGGACCCGTCCCCATCCGGATCGCGAAGGATTTTGTCCCGTTGCACGCTTATCTGAAGGTCGTCTTCCCAGGCGGCGCCACTGTCTCCATACGGATCAAGGGGATGCGTGGCACCGACACCGCAGCCATCGACCTCATCACGGGCGCGGGCGGCGGAGGCGGCGACGAGGTCTTTCTCGACGTGAGCCAGATCTCGAGCGGAGCCACCGACGTCGCGTATGGCGTTTACGACGGACGGCTTGTCCCGGCTGGTGTGCTGCTCGCGAGCGGCGGCGATGGCGCTGCAAGCTTCCGCTTCGGCTGCACGGCCGGCACTCCACCGGGGATCGTCAGCCGTGCATTCGTGCTGATCGGACCGACGATCTACAGCTGGTGGCGAGAGACCAAGGTCGTCTACGCGTGGCGCGCGGGACGACTCGTGCGGGTCGCCAGCGCGACGCGGAGGGTTCGCGGTCCGGTGCGCAACAGCGCCAGGGCGCTGCGTCATGGCTGCGCGGCATCTACGGGTTAGCGCAGCGGTCAGAGCCGCATGCCGAAGACGATGAGGTTCGCCTCGCGCGCGACTTCGCTGAACCCGAGCCGCTCGTAGAAGCGAGCGGCGCCGGCGTTCGCGGCGGACGGCACGGCGTGCAGCCCCGTGACACCGGCCGCGCGCAGCGCCGCAACCAGGGCCTCGATCAGCTGCCCTCCGAGGCCCTGCCGCTGGAGCTCCGGCAGCAGGTCGATGTGAAGGTGGGCCGGGTACTCGCGAGCGTAAGGGCTCGGCTCGCTTCCGCGACTGTAGGCGTACCGCAGTAGACCGTCCTGAGCGGAACCGTCCTGCACCGGTTCGGGCCAGCGCTCGGCGAACTGCGGCCACCAACTCTCACGGAACCACCTCTCAAAGGCGTCGGTGTCGGCACTCGCGACGACGTAGCCCCCTACGCGGCCGTCGTCGGTCTCGACGACAAAGGCCAGCCTCGGCTCACGCTCCACGTACGGCAGCACGAACACCTCGCCCCAGATCTCGTCGTCCTCGAGCAGCCCTGTCGCGTCGCCACCTGAAGCGGCGGTCCGCAGGCAGATCGACGCGAGCGCCGGTTCGTCGCCAGGGCTAAACGGACGGATCCGCTGCATCGCCGAGCAGCTTCTGCGAAAGCCACCGGTTGACGAAGGCGCGACGCGGATCGAGCTCATCGCGCAGCGCGAGGAAGTCATGCAGCCACGGGTAGCTCGGCGCCACCGACGCGGCCCCAGCAGAGAAGCACTTGCCCCAGTGCGGTCGCGGCGCGAACGGCGCAAGCACCTGCTCGACCTCAACACACAGAGCGGCGACAGCCTCGGGCTCGCGGTGCCAGGTGAAGTGGATGCCGATCGAGGGGCGTCGGTAGTGCGGGCTCATCCACAACTCGTCGGCCGCGATCGTGCGCATCTCGGAGATGAACAGCAGCGGCCGGATCCTGGGCCCGAGCTGCTCGCGCAGCGCGGTCATCGCGGCGATCCCGTCCCCGCGCGCCACGAACCACTCGGATTGGATCTCTGCACCGGCGCTCGGTCTGAAACCGGCACGGAAGTGCGGCAGGCGATCACACCACGGTCCCGCCACACCGAGCTGCTCGGTGCAGAACGCGGGGTCTGCCCCCGGCACCGGGTTCCGGGGGCCCCCGGCCGGTCCGGCGCCGAACAGGCTCTCGAGCCGATCAGCAGACGGATCACCCTTGACCCAGACCTCGCGCACTCTCTCACCGAAGCAGTGAAAGACGCTGACGCTGCGCCCGGCGGTCGTGATCGCGTCGAGGTTCTCGGCGAGCGCCTCCCATTCCATACCCTCGTAGACGCGCTGGCTCAGCACGTACGAGGGCTCGACCGCGAGCGTGGCACGCACGACCACCCCGAGCGCGCCCAGATGCACGACCACTCCGGGAAACCGTGGGTCATCCTCGGCGATGTCGAGCACGTCGCCGTCACCGGTCACGAGCCGCAGCGCCCGCACCGAGGTCGCCAGGTTTCCGAGCCGATCGCCAGAGCCGTGCGTGCCCGTCGCGACCGCGCCGATCACGGCGATGTGGGGCAGCGAAGCCATGTTCGCGAGCGCCAGCCCCGCCGGTTCGAGCACTTCGGCCAGCTGCGCGTAGGTGACGGCCGAACCGACCGTGACCGTCATCGCGTTGCCATCGATCGTGATCTCGGCCGCGCCCTCGAGCCGCTCGAGCGCCACCAGCTCGTCGGCGTCGCCGATCGCGCTGAACGTGTGGCGCGTGCTCAGCGCTTGCACCGAGCGGCTATTCGAGACGAGGCTGCGCAGCTGATCGAGCGTTTCCGGGCGGTGCAGCGCCGTGGCGCCATAGCGGTAGTTACCCGCCCAGTTGGTCAGCTCCAAGGAGTCACTCCCACAGCAGCCACGGACCAATTGTGCGGCATAGACTCACGCGACCGTGGCCCCCACCCAAGTTCACCTCCTGCTGGGCCGCTCCGCGATCCCGGGGATCAACCCCACGCTGATCCTGGTGCTGAGCCTGATCGGCGTGTTCGTCTTCGGCCTCAGTGGCGGCATGGCCGGCGTCCAGGCCAAGCTCGACCTGTTCGGCGCGATGACGCTCGCGGTCGTCGTCGGCATCACCGGCGGCACGATCCGGGACATCCTGATCGGGATCCCACCCGCGACCTTCCGCGACTGGCGCTACCTGGCTGTTGCCGGCGGTGCCGGGCTGATCGCACCGCTCGCGCACCCGGCGCTCTCGCGCCTGATGCGCTGGATCGACGTGCTCGACGCGGCCGGCCTCGGCCTCTTCTGCGTGGTCGGCGCCGACACCGCCCTTGCCCACGAGCTCGGCTTCGCCGACTGCGTGATCCTCGGTGCGGTGACCGGCATCGGCGGCGGCATGATGCGTGACATCCTCGTCCGCAAGATCCCGACGATCCTGCGTGGCGGTTTCTACGCGATCCCGGCGCTGTGCGGGGCCGGCATCGTCGTCACCGCCTACCGTGCCGGCGACCACAGCATCGTCTTCCCGATCGTCGGCGCGCTCGCCTGTTTCCTGTTGCGGATCGCTGGCATGCGCTACGGCCTCGGTCTGCCGAGCGCCGCCGTCGTTGCCGACATCGGCCCGCGCGCATTCATCCCCTCGATGCTCGACGAGGCCGGCGAGCCGAGCGGCGAGGAGCCACGATCCTGACCCCCGGCCCCGGAGACCGCGCTGAGGCCCGAGCTCAGCTCGATAGCGCCCGCGGATCCGGAGGCACGTCGACCGCGTGCTCCCGCAGCGCCTCGAGCGGGACGATCTCAAGCGCGCGCTGGTGCGTGGAGGCGAGCACGACATAGGCCGCCGCACCGTCGAGGTGAGCTCTCAGCCAGTTGGCCGCGGTCACGCACCAGCGGTCGCCGGGCACCAGGCCCGGGAACATGTACTGCGGCATTGGCGTGACCAGGTCGTTGCCGATCTGCTGCTGGTGCTCGAGGAACTCGGCGGTGACCACCACGCAGATCGTGTGGCTGCCGAGGTCCTCGGGACCGGTGTTGCAGCAGCCGTCGCGGAAGAACCCCGTGACCGGGTCGCTGCCGCAGGGGGCAAGGAGCTCACCTAGGACGTTGAGCTCGGACACGCGCCTAGTATCGCCTACGCAGCGGACCCCGGCTCAACGGCGCGAGCGGCCACGGCCGCCCGTCAGATGCCAGCCGTCGCACTCGTCGCAGCGGTATGCGCTCAGCTGCTCACCGAACTGGGTTCGGTCCCAGAGTGCGGCAGCACGGGCCTCGGCCTCCGTACCGAACCAGCGCTTGCGTGCGCAGACCTGCTTGCGCCGCGCATTGCCTGCCTGCTGGTCGGCGAACCAACGCTCGATGTCGCGCTCAGGCACGCCGTGCCCAGCTCTTCGATCGTGTCGGGGAACGCATGCGACAAACGATAGGTCGGCGCAATGCGGCGCCGTCCTATGTCACTCCTAGCCTGAACCGGATGAACGGCTTCTCAGCCTCCGCCACCGCATTGCTGCCCGGCATAGCGGCAGACAGCTCAGACCCCGCGGTGCTCGCCGAACTCGAACGGCTGCGCGCGCTGTGGCGGTCGATGTCGGATATCGAGCGTGCCGAAGCTGCATCGAGCGCGCGAGCGCTCGCCGCTGCGCAGGCGGCGGCGCCGGCGGCGGAAGTTGCACGCACGACGCCGGCCGCGAGCGAAGAGGACGAAGCGCGACGGGCCCTGGGCGGGCTCGACCGGATCGACGTCTCCGGGGTCACCACCCGGAGCTACACCGGAGCGCGCGATCCCGACGAGCTGCTGGCTTACTTCGGTCTCGGCGAGTTCCGGCCCGGCCAGCGCGACGCGGTGGCCGCGGCGCTGCAGGGCCGCGACAGCTTGGTTGTGATGCCGACGGGCGGCGGCAAGAGCCTCTGTTACCAGCTGCCGGGGATCGCAACCAAGGATCTGACCGTCGTAGTCTCGCCGCTGATCGCGCTGATGGCCGATCAATACCGCCGGTTGCGTCAGGGCGGTCACCCGGTGGCGATGATCGCCTCTGGAATGGGGGCTGATGCCGTCGCGCGGGCGCTTGCCGACGTGCGCAGCGGCCACGCGCGAATCGTCCTCTGCTCGCCGGAGCGCTTTGGATCGACCGCGTTCCTCAATGCCCTAGCCGAGCGCCGAGTCGACCTGTTCGCAGTCGACGAGGCGCACTGCGTGTCCGAGTGGGGCCACGACTTCCGTCCCGACTACCTGCGCCTGCGGGGTGTGATCGACCGCCTCGGTTCGCCTACGGTGATGGCCTGCACGGCCACGGCAACCGAGCAGGTCGGCCGCGAGATCAGCGAACGGCTCGGGCTGCACGATCCGCACACGTTACGCGCCGGCTTCGACCGCCCGAATCTGTCGTTCGACGTGATCTCGCTCGAGGGCACCGGCTCGAAGGCGCGCAAGCAGATGCTGCTCGCACTCGCACTCTCGGACCCGGGTATGCGGCCGGCGATCGTCTACTGCGGCACCCGCCGCGAGGTCGAGGAGGTCACCGAGCAGCTCTGCGCCGACGGCCCGCTGGCCGTCGGCTACCACGCCGGGATGGCACCCGATGAGCGCGCCGCGGCACAGCACCGCTTCATGACCGGCGACGCCGAGGTCGTCGTCGCCACCAACGCCTTCGGCATGGGGGTCGACAAGGCCGATGTCCGCTCGGTGGTCCACTGGGCGATCCCCAAGAGCGTCGAGGCGTATTACCAGGAGGTCGGGCGCGCCGGGCGCGACGGACTGCCGGCACACGCGATCCTGCTCTCGAGTCGGGCCGACCTCGGCCGCCTGATCAACTTCATCAAGGGTGACGCGATCGAGAGCAATGACGTGCTCGCCTTCGTGCGGCGCCTGCAGGCCTCAGCGGCAGACGCGACGGTCGTGATCGAGGGGCCGCGCTCCGATCGCGATCGCGTATGTCTCGGCATCGCCGAGCGGGCAGGGCTCTGCCGGCTCGAGCCGGCCGGCGGTGGCCAGCTCGCGGTCACGCTGACCGGGTCACAGACGTTCGGGCAGGTCGCGAGCATCTGCCGCGACGCGCGCGACCGTGCCTGGGGCGCCTATCACGCGATTGAGGCCTTTGCCGCCGCGTCGGGGACATGTCGCAGGCGCACGCTGCTCGACCACTTCGCCGACTCCAGCCCGGCGGCACCGCAGGGCCGCTGCTGTGACGTCTGTGATCCCGACACAATCGGCCTGCCCGATCCTGCGACGCTGACGCCGGGGCGGGCGAGCAAGCGAGCCGCCCGCCCCGCAGCGATTGATGAGGCGTCGCTGCCGCTGTTCAACGCGTTACGTGAGTGGCGCAGCAGGGCCAGTGACGGAAAGCCTGCTTACACCGTCGCGCACAACAGCACACTTGAGGCGATCGCCACGCTGCGCCCCGGTTCGGCCGAGCAGCTCGCCGGCATCAAGGGCGTCGGCCCCGCCTTTGTAGAGCGGCACGGAGCTGACGTGCTCGCACTGGTCGCGCAGTCCGGCGGCGGCTGACTCAGTCGTCGAAATCATCGAGGTTCTCGACGATCTCGTTTGCACGCGACCACTGGGACTCGGGCACGACCAGGTAGATGTCGCCGCGGCCGAAGCGGTCGAGTGGGTGATCCGCCACGCAGCTCGCGTCGACGCCGAACCGACGGAGCTGGTCGCGCCAGGCGACCGCCGTGTCCTGGTCCTCGAAGCTTGAGACCGTCTCCCAGCCGGCGAAGCGTGGGTCATCGACCGCCACCGGTGGTTCCTTCGATACCCGGCCCTTGCGCATGCGTCCGAACGGCACGGGCACAATGTAATCGCGTTGCACGCCCGGTCGGCCAGTGGCTGCGCTCTCGCCGCGGGTTATGTTGGCGGGGCATGATTTTCCTACGTCGGCTCTGGTTCCTCTTCCGCCTGCCCTGGTGGCTGGCCCGGCTTCCCGGGCGGCTTGCGCGACTTGTGCGTCGGCTCTTTGGACAACGCTGGTTCAGGCGTCTGCTTGCCTGGCTGCTCATCCGACAGGTCCGCAGGTCGGGGTTTCGCGGCACAGCGAAGCTCCTCCTCCGCGGAACCAGGCTTCTGCTGACGGCCTCGTGGCGCACCACGCTCGGTCTATTCAGGTTGAGCAGACAGGTCATCCGCCTGATCGGCTGGCTTGCTGCACATCGACCTGGGGCGCTCGGGCGGCGAAGCCAAAGATCATTGCTAGCCAGGATCATCCTGGCGCTGCCGGCATCACGCTCAGCCGCAACGGGTGAGCATCCCGCGCAGCTGCGCACGCCACTCTCCCGGCGAGTTGCACACCGCCGCGACGTCATCCGGCGTTCGCTGCTGACCGCGGTCGGCGTTGACCCGAACTGGCGCCCTGCGCGTAGATCGCCGGCCAATTCGAAGAAAAGCGAGCTCCCAGGGCCCTAGCTCGGTACGTCGGGAGGACCGCAGCCCGCCTGCGCCCGACGCGTCAGGCGGAGGCGGGTGCGGGCGCGCTTGTGGCGGCCATCCGCTGGTGCACAAAGGCGACGACCATCGCGCCCTCGCCCACCGCGGTCGCGCAGCGCTTGACCGAGCCCGAGCGCACGTCTCCGGCCGCGAACACCCCTGGGGCGCTCGTCTCGAGCAGCCCGTCGGCACCGGCGGCGCTGCCCGTCAGCACGAAGCCGTGCTCGTCGCGCGCGACCGTGTCATCGAGCCATTCGGTACAGGGGCTGGCGCCGAGGAACAGGAACAGGAAGCGCAGATCGGCGCGCGTGCCATCGGTCAGCGTGACCGCCTGCAGCTGCCCGTCCTCGCCGTGCAGGGCGGCGACCTCGCTGCGGTCGCGGACCGTCACTCCGTAGCGGGCGAGGTCGTGGATCAGGTAGTCGGACATCGTCTCGCGCAGGTCGGCGCGGCGATGCATCAGCGTGACCCTGGCGCCGCCGCGCGCCAGCCAGATCGCCGCCTGTGCGGCCGAGTTGCCGCCGCCGATGACGCCCACGGCTGTCCCGCCGCAGAGCTTCGCCTCGGGCGGCCCAGCCGCGTAGAACACGGTTCGACCCTCATACTGCTCGAGGTTCTCGACGGGCAGGCGCCGGTACTGGGCGCCGGTCGCGAGCAGCACCGCGCGCGCCTCGATGCAGTGATCGTCCTCGAGCCGCACCACGTGCGAATCGGTCCCTGGCTCCAGTGCCACCGCCCGGTAGGGCGTCGCCGTCCGCGCCGAGAACTTGCGCGCCTGGGCGATCGCGCGCAGCGTCAGCTCGGTGCCGGAGACGCCGGCCGGGAAGCCGAGGTAGTTCTCGATCCGCCGCGAGGTGCCCGCCTGGCCGCCGAGCGACCCGGTCTCGATCACCAGGGTGTTAAGCCCCTCCGAGGCGCCATAGACCGCGGCGCCGAGCCCAGCGGGGCCGGCGCCGACGATCAGCAGATCGACCGTCTCGCGCTTGGCGAGCTCGAGCCCGATGCCGAGCGCGCGGAACACCTGCCCGGGTGTCGGGCCCCACAGATCCTGCCCACCGGGCAGCCGCACGAGCGGCAGCGGCTTGCCGCCGAGCGACTCGATAGTGGTGCGGGCCGTCCGGTCGCGATCGGTGTCGTAGAAGGAATACGGCAGCCGCGCGCGCCGCACCCACTCGACCAGCGAGCGCGTGTCGGCCGCGGCCCACGAGCCGAGGATCTCGAGCCCGACCCCCTCGACCTCCTGCAGCACCTCGCGCCGAGCGATGAATGTGCTGATGATCAGCTCGGCCAGCGGCTCGTCATCGGCCATCAGCTCGCGCACCTGCTCGCGCTCGACTGCGATGTAGCGCAGCGGCTCGGTCGCGATCGCCGTCAGGTAGACGGTCTGTCCGGACAGCAGATTGATCTCCCCGAGGAAGCCGCCGGCGACATGGCGAATGATCTCGTTGCCGTTGACGTCGACGATCGCGGCCTCGCCCTCGAGGATCGCGATCAGCGGATAGCGCTGGTCTCCGACCTTGTAGAGGACGTCGCCAACCGCGGCGGTCCGCTCCTCACCACGCGCGGCGAGCTTCTCGAACTGCGCGTCCGAGAGGACGGGACGGGTGGGCGTGCTCATGCCATCAGCGGGGACGGCGGGATCCGCGTCTCACCGCGGACCCCGGGGATCAGCATGCCGACGTCATCGATGAAGCAGTAGCTCCACTCCTCACCGGGCTCGAGCGAGCGGATCAGCGGATGGCTCTGCTGATCGGCGTGCCGGCTGGCGTGTCGCGCGGGCGAGGAGTCGCAGCAGCCGACGTGACCGCAAGTCAGGCAGATGCGCAGGTGCAGCCACTTGCCGCCCTCGCGCAGGCAGTCCTCGCAGCCGTCGACCGACGCGGGCAATTGGGTGATTTCAACCTGATCAAGGTGGGAGCAGTCGGGCATGGTTACAGCATGACGACCTCGTCAAACCGCCGGGCGCTGCGCTGCTGCATGCGGCGGCGTCTGACGCCGGCACGTGAGATGCTTGGCGCGTGTCGACGCGCGTCGCCCTCCCCACACTTCGCCGGACGCGCGGCCGAGCTCGTAAAGCTCGAGCAGCTGTCCGAGCGCTGGGACGCTCAGAGGTCTTCCAGCGAGTCCTCGCCGCTCTCGGGCGTGAGGCCGCGGTCCTTCAACCACATCTCGAACAGCGGGTCGGTGAGGCGGGGGCGCCCGCCCTCGTTGATCAGGTCGGCCTTGCCGAGGAGGCTCTCGACCGCCGCCCTGATGCTCATGCGCTTGATCCCGACGGCGGCGGCGGTCTCCTCGCCGTAGAGCGGGGTCGAGAGGACCGCAAGCGCACGGGCGACGCGACGCTCGTTGGCTGAGAGGTTGCCCCAGATCGCGCGCATCAGCGGCGCCGAGTCCGCCGCTGCCTGGTCGAGCGTGCCGATCCAGGTGGCCTCGTCGGCGCTGGCGCCGCGCGCGGTGCGCTGCCACAGGTAATGGGCGAGCATCATGCTGCGCTGCGGGTGACCGCGGGTGAAGTCGAGCATCGGTTGAAGTGCGGCACCGGCGTCCCGGCCGCTGAGCTCGAAGCGCCTGCTGACATATGCGGCAACCGCGTCGAGCGGCAGTGGCGCGAGGCTCTTCGGCACCGCCTGATCGAGCAGCGGTCGCTTGGGGTCGGCGAACAGCTGCTGCATGTAGCCGGGCGCCGAGCCGGCAAAGGCATAGGTCGCGGCCTCCATCTGGTGCTGGATGACGCTTCTGATCTTGCCGTCGGCGCCCGGCACCGCCAGCACATCCTGGATCTCGTCGAAGACGATCAGGCTGGTCGTACCGTCACGCTCGAACAGTGCCATCGGCAGCTCGAGCAGCCGCAGCAGCACCGACTCGGCATCGACCTGCGGGTTGCGCTGCAGCGCCGCCGTGAAACCACCGCCGCCGAGCGCGAGGCCGATGTTCCAGCTGCGGAAGAACTGATCGATGGTGCGCCTGATCGGTCCCTTCAGCCGGTCGTAGCCGCGCTCGATCCGCACGACGATCTCTCCGATCGAGAGCACGTCCTGCAGATCGACGAGCACCGTCGAGATCCGCTCCTGCTCGGCCGCCTGCAGCACGCGCCGCAGCAGCGTCGTCTTGCCGTAGCGCCGCGGCCCGACCAGGCGGAACGAATGTCCGCCCTCGGCCAGCGCGAGCAGATCCTCGGCCTCGGGATCGCGATCGATCATGTCCTCGGGCGCCAGCGGGCCGGAGAAGCGAAACGGATTGATGTCGCGAGCCGTGGGCACGAGATCATCCTACCCGTTTTGTTGAGCCAGAACCAACGAGTTAGTTGGTTCCTTCTAAACCATTTCGTTGGTTTCTAATCAACAGGTAGGCCCGCCCACCCGGCCGCCCGATACCTACCTGAAGGTGACGATCGCCGCGCTGTCGGGGGCGACCCTCACGTCGTAGGCCTTGCCCGTGGCGGTCACGCTCTTTGAGACCGGCGTGCCGGTCAGTTGCCCGGTCTGCTCGGAGATCCGCTGCCCCCCAAGGGTCACCCCACCCGTCGCCCGCAGGCCACCCGCACCGGCGCTCAGCGTCTTCACGCTGGCAGCGCCCGTCGCGCCGCCGGTCGGAATCGCGACCGTGCCCGCAGCGGTGCCGACATTGGTCACGACGACGTGCTCCTGGCCCTGCGGCGTCCGGTCGGCCCACGCGTAGAGCCCGGCCGGCATCGCGCCGACGCTGAGCATCTTGGACCCAGGAGGCGTGAGCTGCGCGAAGGCCATCAGCCCGTAGTACTCGGGTTCCACGATCGCCCGCCAGCCGGCGCGCGTGTGATCGGTCTGGATTAGGTTCTGAGCCGTGTACGGACGGCTCTGCACGTTGACGCCGTTGACACCCGCCGCGGCGTAGAGCGGCAGGATGTTGAGCGCCCACAGCGCCGGCCCGAAGGTGTTGGTGAAGCCGGGCTGACCGCCACAGGTGACGGTGTTCATCTCATCGACCCGGACGCCGACGCCGCTCTGGTGCGCGAGGCTCGTCCAACCTGCGATCCCCGAGGCCAGATCCTGCAGCGAGCTGGCCGTGAACAGCTGGCTCTCCTGCGGCGCCGCGCGGCCGGTGCAGCGGGTCGACTTGAGCGGATAGACGTGGACCGTCACCAGCGAGAGCTTCTTGCTCGCGGAGAGGAACTGGCCCACGTCGGGCAGCGCCTTGATGCTCGAGTAGCCAGGCCCCGCGAAGCGCACATCGGGCAGCGCATTGGCCATCGCATTCCACTGCTCGGTCATGTCCGCCAGCGAGTACGTCTTCGGGCGACCCAGCACCGCCTGACCGGCGGCGTGGTAGAAGGCGAAGTGCGAGTAGAGCTCAGGCTCGTTGCCGAGCTCGAAGGTCGTCGGTGCGTTCCCGATCGCCGAGCGGATCTCGCGGATCTCAGCGCTGGCGACCCTGAGGCTGTCGGCCTCCATGTTGATCCCCACGATCAGGTGCCCGCCGAGGTCGTCGACGAGCTTGTCTGTCACCGCAGCCCAGGTCGGGGTGAGCGTCCACTTCACCCACTGCGGCTGCTTCATCCCTGGGATCGGAAACCAGGTCCAGTCGGTGCTGTCGCCCCCGATCCGCAGGCTGAAGCCCCCCTGCGGCGCCAGGTTGCGGAGCGTCTGCTCAAACGCGACGTCTGGCTTCTTGGGATCGGTGCCGACCTCCATCTCGACATTCCAATACTCGGTCGCGAGCCCCACGAAGCCGGGCGCGACCGGCGGACCGACGGTGGAGCCCCCCACATTCACCTTGGTCGCCGTCGTCGCCGCGGCCTGGCCCGACGACGCGGACGCGCAACCGGCAGCGGCAAGCGCCGCGAGCAGCGTCGCGCCCATCACTCGGATCCTCCACGAGCAAGCCCCCCAGGCTCCGCGGAGATGGCTCAGACTTCGGACCATCGGACCGCGCCAAGGATAGGGCCTTCGCGGGAGCATGGGAAGGCTGCGCGGTGACCCACGCTCCCGCCTCTTGATCCGCTATGCCGCGCTCCGATGTAACCGCTCGCATCTCGACGGGCGCCGTCCAGAAAGACGCCCGGAAGGGTCTGATGCAGCCGTCCGGTGCCAGCTCAACTTCGCCGGCGCCCACGGCCCGGCTGAAATCGAACAATCGACCCGGCGAGCCGCGAATCGCTTAACGACGCGCGAAAATCTGAACGCAGCGGAAGAATCGACGCAGTGCCGTTGGATTCTTCCACTCATGCATCGGGAGACTCCGATTCATCGCTCATCGCCCATCCCACGGCCGCGTCGCATGCCCCTCCCCGCGGGCACACGCTAGCCGGATGCCGCATTCGCCACGCGGACGTTTGTACACCTGGATATGGCAAGCATCTAGGGTGCGTGGCACCCTCGCCATCTACGAGAAGGAGCTCGCATGTCAAACATCGTCCGGGCGGCGATATCGCAGACAACATGGACCGGCGACACGGACTCGATGCTCGACAAGCACGAGGGTTTCGCCCGCGATGCGGCCGCGCAGGGCGCGCAGGTCATCTGCTTCCAGGAGCTGTTCCACGGGCCGTACTTCGGGATCACCCAGGACAAGAAGTACTACCGCTACGCGGAGCCGGCGGACGGGCCGATCGTGAGGCGGTTCGCGGAGCTGGCCGCCGAGCTCTCGATGGTGATGGTGCTGCCGATCTACGAGCAGGCCGAGGTCGGCGTCTACTACAACACCGCGGTCCTGGTCGACGCCGACGGCACGGTCCTCGGCATGTATCGCAAGAACCACCTGCCGAACGTCGAGAAGTTCTGGGAGAAGTTCTACTTCCGGCCCGGCAACCTCGGCTATCCCGTGTTCGACACGGCGGTGGGCAGGGTCGGCATGTACATCTGCTACGACCGCCACTTCCCCGAGGGCTGGCGCGAGCTGGGGCTGAACGGTGCCCACATGGTCTTCAACCCCAACGCCACCAAGCCGGGGCTCTCAAACCGGCTATGGGAGATCGAGCAGCCGGCCGCCGCCGCGGCCAACGGATACTTCATCCTCGCGCCCAACCGTGTCGGTCGCGAGGACAACGAGTACGGCGAGGATGCCGTCGACTTCTACGGAAGCTCACAGATCGTCGACCCGCGCGGCAACCACGTCGGCGCGCTCGGCTCATCAGAGCACGAGGAGCTGCTCGTGCGCGACCTTGACATGGACATGGTCCAGCAGATGCGAGACGACTGGCAGTTCTACCGTGACCGCCGACCCGACTCATATGCTGCGATCCCGAGGCCATGAGCACGCTGCTGACCAAGCGAGGCATCGTCGTCAGTGCCACCGACGATCGCCGGTATCCGCTCTGAGCGGCCCGTGGACTTCGTACTGCCACCGGATACCACGCCACCGTCGCATCGCCGCGTTGACCGCGGCCGGCGCGTTGACCGAGGTCGCCGCGTTGACCGAGGTCGGCGCAGGTCCAGTCGCGCCCTGACGGTGAAGCCATGACGGGGCTCGCGTTGCAACCCGCGCGGCCCGCCTGGCGCCGCGACGCACGGCTCATGCGCGGCGCGGGCCTGCTGCGCGTGATCGTGTTCCGCGCCGGCGGGCTGGTGGCGGGCCTGGCTCTGCTGGGCGTTGTCTGGGAGGCATACAAGGCCTGGGGTCCGACGGGCGGCGCACACCTGCTGGGCATATCGGTGCTGCCCCGCACCGATGACAACGCGATGCCGCACCTGTGGACGATCTGGAACGTGCTCGGCCAGCAGGACGCGGTAGGCAGTCAGCAAACGCTCAGCTTCGGTCCCTCCAGCTCCGGAAGCTCGGGCGGCCAGACCGTGCTCGGAGCAATCGCCGGCGACTGCTTGCAGACCTTCCAGTGGGCGGCCGTGGGCTGCGTCGTCGGCCTGCTGGTGGGCATGGGCCTGGCGCTGCTGCTCGATCGCTCACGCCTGATCGAGCGCGCGGCCCTGCCCTACCTGGTCGCCTCACAGACCGTGCCGCTGGTGGCGCTGGCACCGATCCTCGCCCAGTGGGACGGCTCGATCAAGATCGGCGGCTGGACCTGGAGCAACGGCACCTCGATCGAGCTCGTGGCTGCCTACCTCGCCTTCTTCCCGATCTCGATCGGAATGCTCAGGGGGCTGCGCTCGGCATCCGCGGTGCAGAACGACCTCTTCACCTGCACCGCCGCCAGCTGGCGCCAGACGCTGCTGCGCCTGAAGCTGCCCACCTCCGTCCCGCATCTGCTGCCCGCGCTGCGGCTGGCGGCGGCGGCATCGGTGGTGGGCGCGATCGTCGCCGAGATCTCGATCGGACAGGGCGCGATCGGCGCCAAGAGCGGCATCGGCACCCGGATCTGGGAGTACAGCCAGCAGTCGGACTCCGCCCGCCTCTACGCGTCGGTGATCGCGGCGGCGGTGCTGGGCCTGGGCGTAACCCTGCTCGTCGGCCTCTTCGATCTTGTCCTGTACCGCTACAACCGCCTGGGAGCCCGAGATTGACCGCGACTGTTGAGGTTCACGGAGTCGACATGACCTTCAGTGGGCGCCGAGGCACTGTGCAGGCGCTGCAGGAGATCGATCTGTCCGTGGCGGCGGGCGAGTTCGTGGCGCTGATCGGGCCCTCGGGCTGCGGCAAGTCGACGCTGCTGAGGATCATCGCCGACCTGCAGGTCCCGAGCTCCGGCACGGTCACCGTCGCCGGCAAGAGCGCGGCGCAGGCGCGCCTAGACCAGGAGTACGGATTCGCCTTCCAGCAGGCCGGGCTGCTCGACTGGCGCACGGTCCGCGCCAACATCGAGCTGCCACTGCAGCTCCACGGCGTCGACGGCGACGCCAGGCGGCGACGCGTCAGCGAGCTGCTGGGGCTGGTCGGCCTCGAGGACTTCGCCGAGCACCGCCCGCCCCAGCTCTCGGGCGGCATGCAGCAGCGCGTGGCGATCGCTCGCGCGCTGGCCGAGAAGCCGGCGCTGCTGTTGATGGACGAGCCGTTCGGCGCGCTCGATGAGATGACGCGTGAGCGCATGCAGGATGAGCTCGTGCGCATCACGGACGAGACCGGCGCCGCGGTCCTGTTCGTCACTCACTCGATCCCGGAGGCCGTGTTCCTGGCCGACCGCGTCGTCGTCATGAGCCCCAGACCCGGGCGCATCAGCCAGGTCGTCGAGATCGGGCTCGGTGAGCGCAACGCCGACACCCGCGAGGCGCACGAGTTCTACGCGGCGATCACGACCGTCCGCGAGGCGCTGCGCGGGCGGCTCGGCAAAGGCGACGGCGATGGCGACGGCGACGGCGCCCTCGTCGACTCGCGTGAGGCGCTGTGAGCGGCGCCGGGCGGTTCTCGGTCCTGGCGCTGCCCGCGCTCGTGCTGGGGGCGGTGCTCATCGGCCTCTGGCAGGCACTCGTCGACGGCTTCGGGATCAAGTCATGGATCCTCTCCTCCCCCAGCGAGATCTGGCGTCAGCTGACCTCGCTGTTCAACGGCATCGTCATCGCGACCACGCACACCGGGCTGAACGCGATCGTCGGACTGGTCGTCGGAGTCGTCGTCGCGCTGCTGCTCGCCGGCCTCTGCACGCGGCTGCGGTTGCTGGGACACGCCGTCACCCCGGTCGTCGGCGCACTGGCGGCCGTGCCGATCGTCTGCACCGCTCCGCTGTTCCTGTTCATGTACGGCCTGACGTCATCGACGCCGCGGCGGGCGGTCGTCGCGATCGCAGCCTTCGTGCCCGTCTACCTGAACACGATCCGCGGGCTCAGCGAGATGTCAACGGTCCACGCCGAGCTGATGCGCAGCCTGGCGGCCGATCGCATGCAGGTGCTGCGCATCATCCGCTTCCCGGGCGCGCTGCCGCACTTCTGCACCGGCCTGCGGATCGCGGCCTCGCTGGCCGTGATCTCCGCCGTCGTCAGCGAGTACTTCGGCGGCCTCCAGAACGGGCTCGGCTACTTCATCTCCGATCAGGCGCACAACACGAACTATCCGGCCGCCTGGGCGGCGGTGCTGGCCGCGGTCGTGCTGGGCCTCATCTTCTTCGCCGGGGCGGTGCTCATCGAGCGCGTCCTGCTGGAGCGGCGCGTGACCACCGCGTCATGACAGGTCGAGTGGTAACCAAGCAGAAAGGGAGCAGATGCATCTTCTAGGTACGAGAACAGGCCGGGCGCTCGCGATGCTCGGCATCGCTGCGGCGTCCGCGCTCTGCATGGCCCTGACCGTGGGCGTGAAGCCCACATCCGCGGCCACCGCATGCAAGAAGTACACGCCCGTGACTCTGCAGCTGCAGTGGCAGACACAGGCGCAGTTCGCCGGATACATCGAGGCGGGCGTTGACGGCTTCTACAGGCAGCAGTGCCTGAACGTCACGATCGTCCCGGCGGCGGCCGACACCGTCCCACAGCTGACGGTGGCCGACGGAGGCAAGGCCGATTTCGCCGTGGCCTGGGTGCCGAAGGCACTCCAGTCCCGCCAGCAGGGAGCGGACATCCAGGATGTCGGCCAGGTATTTCAGCGTTCCGGGACGCTGCAGATCTCGTTCAAGAAGAACCCCAAGACCGGCAAGCCGCAGCACATCACCTCGGTCGCGGACCTCAAGGGCCAGACCGTCGGCGACTGGGGCTACGGCGACGAGTACGAGCTCTACGCGGGCCTGACCAAGGCCGGCCTGAGCCCCTCGTCGGTTACGCACGTGCAGCAGGCCTTCACGATGGACGGCTTCCTGCAGGGTGACATGGTGTCGGCCCAGGCGATGATCTACAACGAGTACGCACTCGTGCTCGAATCGACCAACCCGGCCACCGGCAAGCTCTACCAGCCCTCCGACCTCAACGTCATCAACTGGAACAAGGTCGGCACGGCGATGCTGCAGGACGGCCTCTGGGCCAACGCCAAGAAGCTGAAGTCAAAGTCCTACCAGCAGATGACTGTCAAGTTCCTGACCGCCGCCTTCCACGGCTGGATTCTCTGCGGTCAGCAGCCGGTCAAGTGCGCCAAGGACACCGTCGCAGCCGGCAAGGGCCTCGCGCCCGTGCATCAGCTCTGGATGATGAACCAGGTCAACCAGCTGATCTGGCCCTCGCCGCAGGGCATCGGCCTGGTCAACACCCAGGCGTGGAACCGCACCGTGAAGATCGCCGAGCACACCAAGGGCGACGCGATCGTCGACGGCGGCAAGACCGTGCTCAGCGGCGCGCCGAAGCCCGGCGCCTATACCAACACCTACGCCGAGCAGGCCCTCGCCAACCTCAGGAAGGCCGGCCTCGACGTGACCGGCAAAAAGTACAAGCCGATCACCGTCAAGCTCACCAAGGGCGGGCTGGGCAAGATCTAGTGCCCTAGCGGCAGCGGGTCGCCGGCCGGGTGAGGTCCGGCCGGCGATCCCAATGCCTTGCCGCGCGCGGCGTTGACGGCTCCGTTTTGGGCAGCACCGCCTGGGTATGCGCCCAAGCGGCAGCACCGCTTCGGGCAGGCCCCCAGGCGGTCACCGAGCGGAAGGAGCAGGACATGGCGGAGCGGATCGTGCGTGTCGTACGCGAGGAGCCCAGGCGCAGCTTCGGCTTCCTGATCGGTGTCGCGGCGCTCGTCGCCGCGGCCGCAATCTTGGTGATCGGGGTGTCTGCGACGCCTGGGGCGGCGGCGAGGGGCCAGAGCAGCCGCCGTGCCGATGCCCGCACCGCCTCACTGTCTCAGGCCCAGATCAGCGCCAACGTCAACCGCCTGCTGGGCGAGATGACGGTCGCGGAGAAGTTCGGACAGCTCGAGATGGCGGGGCCGGGCACGGCCACCGGCAGCGATCTGATCCCGCTGGCCGAGCAGGGCAAGATCGGCTCGGTGCTGGACCTGACCGGCGTCAACAACATCAACGCCGTGCAGCAGGCGGCTGTCAACAACTCGCGCCTGCACATCCCGCTGATCTTCGGGCTCGACGTGATCCACGGCTACCGCACGATGTTCCCGGTGCCGCTCGGCGAGGCGGCGAGCTGGGACCCCGCGCTGGTCTCTGGCGACGAGTCGGTCTCCGCCGACGAGGCGAGCGCCGACGGGATCAAGTGGACCTTCAATCCGATGGTCGACATCAGCCGCGACCCGCGCTGGGGTCGCGTCGTCGAGGGCGCCGGCGAGGATCCGTTCCTGGGCTCGGCGATCGCAGCCGCGAAGGTGAGCGGCTATCAGGGGTCCGATTTCTCCGCCCCGGACAAGCTGGCGGCGACGATCAAGCACTTCGGCGGCTACGGCGCCCCCGTCGCCGGACGTGAATACAACACGGTCGACATGTCGACCCAGCAGCTGTTCAACGATTACCTGCCGCCCTACAAGGCCGCCGTCGACGCCGGCGCGGCGACGGTGATGAGCTCGTTCAACTCGCTCAACGGCGTGCCCAACACCGCCAACCCGTACCTGCTGACCACGATCCTGCGTGACGAGTGGGGCTTCAGCGGCGCCACGATCAGCGACTACCAGGCGGTGCAGGAGCTCGAGGACTTCGGCTACGCATCCGACGGTGCCGACGCCGCACGCCTGGCGCTGACCGCAGGCGAGAACATCGAGATGGCGGTGGCGATCGGCGCCACCCCCGGCCAGCCGGTCTACTCGACCTACGAGCAGTACGGCCCGCAGCTGCTGCGCGAGGGCAAGATCACGATGATGCAGCTCAACGACGCCGTGCGGCACGTGCTGACGCTCAAGTACCTGGCCGGGATGTTCAGCAACCCCTACCAGGGCAGCGCGGCGCGGGTCGCCAGCGAGGAGCTGACCCCCGCCCACGTGGCGGCGGCACGGCAGATGGCCGACGAGTCGATGGTGCTGCTCAACAACTCCAACCAGGCGCTTCCGCTGAGCACCAGCACAGCGAACATCGCTGTCGTCGGCCCGCTGGCCGACGACGCGCTGGACCAGCTCGGTCCGGACGTTCCGATCGGCTACGACACCAATGCCGCCGACCTGAAGAGCACCGACAAGATCGTGACAGTGGCCGACGGCATCAAGAACGCCGATCCCGGCGCGACGGTCACCACAGTGCCCGGCTGCACGACGTTCACGGTCAGCGATCCCTGCAACGAGACCACCGGCTTCGACGCGGCGGTGTCAGCGGCGCAGGCGGCGGACGTCACGGTCGTGGTTGTCGGCGAGCCGGCGGGCATGAGCGGCGAGGCCTCGTCACGCACATCGCTGGATCTGCCCGGGCAGCAGCTGGCGCTGGTGCAGCAGATCGCCGCCACCGGCAAGCCCTATGTCGTCGTGCTGATGAACGGCCGGCCGCTGACGATCCCATGGCTGGCCAACAACGCCCCGGCACTGCTCGAGGCGTGGTACCCCGGCACCGAGGGCGGTGACGCCGTGGCCGATGTCCTGTTCGGCAACGTCAACCCGAGCGGCAAGCTGCCGATGTCGTTCCCGGTCAACGTCGGCCAGATCCCGGTCTCCTACGACGAGCTGCCGACCGGGCGGCCGTATGACCCCAACAACAAGTACACCTCGCGGTACCTGGACGCGCCCAACGCGCCGCAGTACCCGTTCGGCTACGGGCTCTCCTACACGACGTTCGGCTTCGCGAACCTGAGCGCGCCGAGCACCGTCTCGGGTAGCGGGAGCTTCAACGTCACCGCCGATGTCACCAACACCGGGTCGGTGGCCGGCACCGACGTGGTGCAACTCTACCTGCACGAGAGCGACACCACGATCCTGCAGCCGGTGAAGAAGCTGGAGGGCTTCCAGCGCGTGACGCTGGCGCCGGGGCAGACCAAGACGGTGACGTTCACGCTCGGGCCGCAGAACCTCGGCTACTACGACAACAACGGCAAGTTCGCCGTGCAGCCGGGGCCGTTCGACCTGTGGGTGGGTGACAGCTCGGTCGGCGAGGGCCTCAACTCTCCGGGTCTGCACACCACCTTCACGCTGAGTTAGCCGATGCGTGCGCGCATGCGCCCGTGCGCGGCTGTGATCGCGGCCCTCTGTGTCGCGATCGCAGCCGGCGCCTGGGCACCGGCTGCGGCCGCCGGGCAGACCACCGGCAGTCTGACGGGCGGCCAGCGGGCCGCCCTCAACCAGATCGCCGCCGACACATGGCGGTTCTACGCCGCCGACCTGGACCCCGTGACGAACCTGCCGCTGGACAACCTCGGTCCGGGCTCGGTGCGCGGCACATACACCTCGGCCTCTGACATCGGCGTCTACCTGTGGGCGGTGGTCGCCGCCCGCGACCTGGGGCTGATCGACACCGCCAGGGCCGACCAGCTGGCCGGCGCGACGCTGCAGGAGGTGACGACGCTCAAGCGCTACGACGGGATGCTCTACCAGTGGTATGACACGAGCAACGGCGACGTCCTGCTCAACCCCGGCCAGGGTGACTGCAGCGAGACGACCCCCGCGCAGGACAACTGCTGGTTCGTCTCGGCGGTGGACAACGGCTGGTATGCGAGTGGCCTGATCGAGGTTCGCCAGGCGCTGCCGGCGCTGCGCGGCCTCGCCGACCGGCTGCTGGGGCCGATGGACTTCTCGATCTTCTATGACAATCGCCCGCAGACCGCCTGCAACGTCAACGCCTCGCTGCCGGGGGATCCGCCCACCGGCCAGCAGTACGGCGGCTACTACGTCGACCAGGGACCGGCCGGCTACCACAACGGCGCGCTCTACAGCGACCCGCGAATCTCGATGTACATCGGCATGGGACGCCACCAGATGCCGGGCGATGTCTGGTGGCGCACCTGGCGCACGTGGCCGCCGCAGCGGTGCTCGACCGACCCGGCGTTCAGCTACACGGGCAGCGGCTACTGGCAGACCTACACCGACCCGCAGTCGGGCAGGCAGTTCCCCGTCTGGGAGGGCCACTACACCTATCCGGGGACGTCGCTGACGTTCGTGCCGACCTTCGCGGGCGGCATGTTCGAGGGGCTGATGGCCAACCTCGTGGTGCCGGAGACGACCTGGGGACCGCACAGCTTCGGCCTCGACGACCTCCGCTGGGCGCAGGTGCAGATCATGTATGCGACCCAGGCGCTGGGCTATCCCGTGTGGGGGTTGTCACCCTCGAGCACGGCCGACGACAGCGGCGGCTATGGCGGCTTCGGCGTCGAGGGCCAGGCATTCGGCGCCGACGGGCCGCTCGCCTGGTGCACGACCTGCGCCACCGAGGACACGGTCTCACCGCATGCCTCGGCGATCGCGCTGCCGCTCCTGCCCCAGCAGGCGTACGCCAACCTCGAGGCACTCCGCAGTGACTACCCCGGCATCTACACCAGCGACGGCGGCTTCTACGACGCGGTCAACCCGACGACGGGTCAGGTCGGCCACCGCCGTCTGGTGCTCGACCAGTCGATGATCATGGCTGCCCTCGACGACGCCCTGGACAACGGGGCGCTGCAGCGCTACTTCGCCGCCGATCCGGAGTCGTGGGCCGCGCGTGAGTACCTGTCGATCGAGCGGATGTCAATCAGCTGAGCTTGCCCAGCGGCGGGCCTGAGCCGAGCCGAACCTGGTCTTTCCGCGAACGGTTCATGGACGGATTGCCAGGCCGGTCGCCGCATCGAAGAAAGCCACGCGCTCTACCGGAAAGGAGAACTTGATCCGGGTCGCGACCGCGATGTCGGTTCGCGGATCGATCCGGGCGACGCTGAGGGAGTCGCTCAGCTCGGCACGCTCCAGCCCTTCCGTCTCCTCCACCCGCTCGGGACGGACGAGAGCCGCATCGGTGCGGAAATGCACCAGCTGCTCAGCTCCAAGCGCCTCGACAAGTTCGACATCGCCTTCGAGCACAGCGTGCTCGGGCTGCTCTGAGTTGACCACCGACAGATCCTCAGGCCGGATGCCGACCACCAGCGGCCGATCTCGGTACTGGGTCAGCGCCGGGTGTGCCGAGAGCGACGCCAGAACGATCCGCTGTGAACCGACGGAGATGCCCGCTCCGTCCGCGTCGACCCGCCCCTCGAACAGATTCATCGCGGGTGAACCGATGAAGCTGGCGACGAACGTGTTCGTGGGACTGTCGTAGAGGACCTGCGGCCTGTCGCACTGCTGCAGGTGCCCGTCGCGCATGACCGCGACGCGATCGCCGAGCGTCATCGCTTCGGTCTGGTCGTGGGTCACGTAGATCGCTGCGACACCGATCCGCCGCTGCACCCGAGCGACCTCCGCTCGCATCTGCACACGCAGCTTGGCGTCGAGGTTGGAGAGCGGCTCGTCCATCAGGAAGACGTTCGGCTCACGCACGATCGCCCTGCCCATCGCGACGCGTTGACGTTGACCGCCTGACAGCTGTCCCGGACGGCGGCTGAGGATCTCCGTCAGACCGAGCACGCGGGCTGCCTCCTGCACCCGCGCAGCGACCTCGCGCTTCGGCAGCCCGCGCATCTGCAGGCCGAAGCCGATGTTGGCTCCCACGTTCATCTGCGGGTAGAGCGCGTAGTTCTGGAAGACCATCGCCACATCGCGATCGCGCGGCGCCACGTCATTGACGACCTCCTCGCCAATGCGGACGTCCCCCGAGCTGACGAGCTCGAGGCCGGCGATCATCCGCAGCACCGTTGTCTTGCCGCACCCGGACGGACCGACCACGACCATCAGCTCGCCATCGGCTATGTCGAGGTCGAGTCCGTGCACCGCCTCGTACCCGTTCGGGTACACCTTTCTCACTTGCTGCAGGCTGATCGACGCCATCGCACTCCTCACCCTTCTCCGTTCTGCAACCGCAATACCGACCAGCCGGCCTCGAGCGAGACCTCGCACGCGACCGCTCGTCCCTCTCGATGCGCGACCTCGCGCAACTCCACTGGCAGGAACCGCCCGCCCTCGTGCCCGAGTACCGCCAGCTGCGCGCGCCAGCGCTCGGGCCTGTCAACCAGCACAGTGACCGTCGCGCTTTCGCAGATTCCGCGCTCGGTGCCGGCCGCCCACGATCCCTCGACGCTGCCGGACAGGTCGATCACGCTCACGACCACTGTGTTCGTTGTGTGCACCACGCGGCTGAAGAGCTTTCCGCCCTCGGGCTCGGGGCTCGCCGCGACCCCGCCGCCCGATACCTTGACCGCCGCGTTCTCGTCTTCGAGTTCGAACCAACTGGTGTCCTCACCCTGCGTGAAGAGGTCCCGGCATCGCAGGCTGAAGCGATGCCAGCCGAGCACCGTCTCGCGTTCAGCCGCTCGCAGGCGCTCGTGGTCCACGTAGTAGGGATGCCGCAGCGCCGCGCCCGCGTCGCCGTAGATCAGCGTGCCGATCCCGAGCACGGTTGCAATCGCCTCCGAGAGAACCACGGTCCGCAGCGCCGGCCGGCGCTCGCCTTCCCACACCGGGGGATAGATCGCGAGCGTGTCACCGCGGCGCTCGGAGCCGGCTCCAGCGCTGCGGGCCATGAGCGATTCCAGGTGACGCCAGCGGTCGTTCGGTGGCCACACCTCGACATAGCGGAAGCCGGGGCGCTCCGGTGGGCGGATCGCGGCAGGCACGCCGTTGACCTGATTGAAGCTGATCACGTCTTCCGGGCGCGCCGCGCGAACGGCCTCGATGAACGACACGTAGCGATCGGCGATCGCCACCTGATGCCCGGCGCCGTCAACGGCACCCCGGGGGTAGCCATAGGTGTCCAGGTGAAACCCGTTGAAGCCCAGGGCGTCGGCCGCTTCGCCATAGCGCTCGACCCACTCGTGTTGCCACGCCGGATTGCCGGGGTCCATGATGTCGAGCAGATCCCCGAGCGACTCGGGTGCGCCGTCGTTGCGGTGCAGTCGCCAGGCCGCGTTGGCTCCTGGGTCGGCCGCACAGACGGGCGCGTAGGCCTGCGCGACTGCGCCCATCTCCCGAATCCCGTTGATCAGCGTTTCCAGTGCCCCGCGATCGATCTCGCGTCCGAGCGCGTCGCGATAGGTTCCCGCCGGCCCGAGCGGCTCCGAGTAGCTCTGCATCCAGTCATACAGCTGCACCGCGGTGCAGCGCAGCTGCCTGAGCCACTCGAGCGTCGCGGGAACGGTGACGGCGTCGTAAGAGGTGGCGAACGCCAGGATCGGCTCGTCGCCGGGGTCGTCGCGGACGCTCACGATCTCCTCGGCCAGCAGGGCCCCGTCGGCCCCGAGAAGCTCGACGAAGTGGGTGCCTGGCGGGATGTCACTGAAGCGAGCACGGCTGCCGTCGAGCACGCCGGTGAACGTCCGGCCGAAGGCGGTGCGCAGACGGGCACTGACGCCGTCGGCACCGATTCCAGTCGTGATCTCCTCGCCGCTGGCGTAGAGGCAGCGCAGGTCATCGAGCGGGCGGGCGCTCAACGGATGCCCCCCACTGAAACGCCGCGCCGGAACCAGCGCTGTGAGATCACGTAGATGAGGATGCTCGGCACGGTCGCAAACATCGAGCCGGCAAACAGCGGCCCCCATTGGGTGGTGTGCTCGCCGATGAAGAAGTTCAGGCCGATCGGCAGCGTGAACCGTGACGCCTTGTCGATCAGGGTCAGTGCGATGACGAATTCCTCCCAGGCGAAGTTGAACGTGAACACCGCGACCACGGCGAGAGCTGGAGCCGACAGCGGCGCGATCAGGCGAGTCAGCACCCGCAGGGTGCCGGCACCCTCGAGCCGAAACGACTCCTCCAGCTCCTTCGGGATCGCCTCGAAGAAGCCGCGCAGCAGGAAGATCGAGAACGGCAGGTTCTCGCTGGCATAGATCACCGACAGTCCCGGCAACGAGTTCGTCAGGTGCAACCGCGCCATCAGGATGTACTGGGGAATGATCAGATCGACGCTCGGCACCGCGAGGCTGGCGAGGAACAGGTAGAAGATCAGCTCCTTGAAGCGGAACTCGTAGCGCGCAAACGCAAACGCGGCCAGCGAGGCGAAGACGACGGTGATGACGACGGCCCCGAACGAGACGGCGAGGCTGTTGAAGAAGAAGCGACTGAAGTCGTTCTCGGTCCAGGCCTGCACGTAGTTGGCGGTCGTCGGGCTGGATGGGATCAGCGTCGGATGCGAACGCAGGATGTCGCTGGTCGGTTGGAAGGAGAGCGACACCATGTAGAGCAGCGGAAACACGGCGACACCTGCGAACACGCAGGCCAGCACGAAGCGCGTGCGCGTCCAGCTGCGCACCCCGAACAGTCCCGGAGTGCGCTCCTGCTCGCTCTCGCGTCGCCGGCGGCGCCGACCGCGACTGGTTGAGCCGGCCGCACCCGAAGTGAATGCGCTCACTGGACGGCCCTCCCGCGCAGCATCCGGATGTTGAAGATGCTGAAGACCAGAACCACAACCGCCATCAACGAAGCGATCGCGGCGCCGTAGCTGAACTGGAAGAAGGTGAAGGCCTGCTGGTAGGCGACCCCGAGCAGCACCTGCGTGGAGCCGTACGGACCGCCCTGGGTCAGCAGGAAGACCTGAATCCAGACCTGGCTTGCGCCGATCAGCAGCAGCACGAGCACGAACGCGAGTGTCGGCCGGATGCTGGGGATGATCACATGGCGCCAGACCCGTGGTTCCCTGGCGCCGTCCACGCGTGCCGCCTCGAGCAGTGTCCGGGGAACGCCATCGAGCGCGGCCAGGAACATGATGAAGGACCAGCCGATGCCCTTCCAGATGCTGACGATCCAGATCACGGCCTCGCCGGTCCAGCGCTGCGCCAGCCAGTCTGTGCGGACCGGATGCCCGGCGAAGAATCCGATCACCGCGTTAGCGAGTCCACCCTGGGGGGCGAAGATGTAGGCAAAGACGTAGGCGACCACGACCCAAGACGTGATCACAGGGATGAAGATCAGGCCCCGCAGCAGTCCGCGTGCGGGCAGCCGGTCGGTCACGATCGCGGCGGCGCCGAGACCGAGAATGATCTGAACCGGGACGGTAATGACCACGAACAGCAGCGTGTTGATGGCCGCGGTCCCCATCGCCGGGTCCTTGAAGATCGCCGTGAAGTTGGAGAACCCGACCCCGGGGTTTGCCGCTCCCGGGAAGATGTGCCAGTCATAGAAGCTGATGTCGAACTGGCGATAGATCGGGTACACGATGAAGATCGCGTACAGCGCGGCGGCGGGCAGCAGCAACGCGTAGGGTGTCGTCGCCCGGCCCAGGCGCGAGCGACGACGCCGCAGGGCGGCGCCCGGGAGTCCCGGGCGCCGCGCGATGGTGGTTGTACTGCTCACCCGCCCAGATCTACGGGGTGAGCCCGCGGAGTGCGGCGTTGGACTGCGCCGCGGCGACGTTGAGACCGCCCTGGACTGACGTCTTGCCCGCCAGGATCGCACTCATTTGCGTGGACCAGTAACTGTCGAGTTGGCTGTATCCGGAGCTCACCGCACGCACCTTCGCCGTCTGCAACTGCTTGGCAAAGACCTTGTAGTACGGCGTCGCCTTGACCTCGCTCTTGGCGTCCGAGATCTCGGTCGACATGTCGCCGCCGGCCGCCATCGCCTTCTGAGCAAACGGCGAGTCCAGGAACTCGGCGAACTTGTTGGCATCCGTCGCGTGATGGCCGCCGCGAGCGACGACGATGTCCTCACCGCCGACCGTCGAGACGGAGCCACCGGGCCCCTTCGGGAACGGAGCGATCCCGTAGTTCGGCTTCGGGTTGGCAGCCTCGTAGGTGGGCACGGCCCACGGGCCGTCGATGTACATCGCGTACTGGCCGGTGGGGAAGCCTGCCTCACCCGAGACCTTGCTCGCTCCACCCTCGAAGTCACTGCCGATGTTGCCCGCCTTGAGCAGATTCGCAAGCTGCGTGACCGCGCTGACGGTCTTCGCGTTGTTCATGAACCCAGTTGCCTTCGTGTACTTGGGGTTGGTGAACTCTCCGCCCGCGCTCCAGATGTAGGGGGCGACGTTCCAGATGTCGGTTCCGTCGACGCCGAGGCCGTACTGCTGCTTGGAGGCGTTGGTGAGCTTCCCCGCGTCGGCATACATCTGACTCAGCGTGGTTGGCGGCCCGCTGATGCCGGCGGCGGCAAAGTCGGTCTTGTTCCAGAACAACGCCTGGGTGTTGGTGTCGTCAGGGAACGCGTAGTAACCGGGCTGCTCGCCCGTCGCGATGTGAGTCGTCGCCAGCGGGCCGGGCAAGGTATTGCTCTTGATGCTCTGGAAGGCCGGCAGCGTCCCGACATCCTCGATCACGCCCTGGGATGCCAGCTGCGGCACCCACTGGATGTCTGAGCGCATCAGGTCGGGGGCATCGCCGGCGGCCGACGCTGCCAGGAACTTCTGCAGCAGCTCGCCGTACGGGTAGACCGTCGCCTTGACCTGAATCCCCGGGTTCTCCTGCTCGAACTTCTTGATGACGACGTTGACGAACGTCGACTCTTCCTTGTCGGCTGTGTTGTAGGTGCTCCAGAACTGGAGCGTCACCGGCTTCGCGTGCGACTTTGCCGACGCGGACGCGGCCAAGCCCACGCTTGATGCGAGCGAACCTGCGACCGCGAGTGCCGCGACGCCTGTCAGGCGAGCGGCGGCCCTACCTCGCCGTTGTGTCCAAGAGACCGGACGTTGCACTGATAACCTCCCTCATTGGTATCCGCCCGAGCGGTGGACCGCTCGGGTACTGCTTGCCCGAGCCCACCGCTCGGGTACTTCCGGGCGCCCGTCCGTCATGCCGAAGCTCCGGCAATGACGTCTGCTTGGGCACCAAGTTCTGAGCAGAGCACCACGTGCATCGCGTGCGACCACGTGAGGTCCGCGGCCGGCGCGCCCCACGTCTCGACCCACTGCTGGTGGTGAATCGGGTCGCGGCGCTCGCCGCCGAACTGCTCCGCAAGTCGACCTTCGTCATCGATGTGATCGACGATCCACCGATGACAGCGTCGCGCCTCGTCGTGCTGGCCGGCAACTGCGTAGTGCCAGCCCAGCGACGCGGTGAGGACAGGCCACGAGCCGCTTCCGTAATAGGTATCGCTCGGATAACGACGCAGCCCGCCCTCGAACGTCAGTTGGTCCTCGATCGCGAGCACGGTCTCGCGGAACGAGCCGTCGTCGGGGTCGACGAGCCCGAACGGGGTTGCCAGCCACAGCAGGCTCGCATCGACCGCATCCGACTCGCTCGACTTGACGAAATGTCCGAGCCGCGCCGTCCCTTCCCGTGCCGCCAGCTGGACCGCGTCCGCACGAGCACGGAGCTCGTCCTTCTCCAGCATCCGGGAGGCGGAGATCAGTCCGCCGTAGACGCAGGCGAGTGTCGAGCCGTGCCGGGCGCTGCCGTGTTCCTCCCAGACGTCGAAGCAGTTCGTCAGCGCTAGCGCGGCCACGTAGCGCGCGACAAGCTGCGCGCACTCGCGGAGGTCGTCAGGGAGCGTTCCGGCCCCGGATGCGTTGATGTGGTGCTCGAGCGCCCAGAGCCAGGTCCCGTATCCGTCGATTTGGAAGTTGGGCCAGTCATCGGCGACCGCGGTGCCATCGAGGGCGAAGCGCGCTGGCGGCATGTGGTCGAGCACAAGCTCGTCCCCGCGCTCGTGACGGGCGATCGCATCCTTCAGGAGGTCAGCGATGCCTCCGATCGCGCCGGTGACCCAGCGATGGAACCGCAGCGACGCCTCGTGCTCGCCGGCACGGTCGAGCGCGAACGCGATGAACGAGCCGTCGCGCAGCCAGCAATAGTTGTAGGTGGCGAAGTCACGCGAGGCCACCAGCGCGCCATTGGCCTCCTGATGCTCGAGGATCCGGGCGACGCTGCTTCGCATCAGTTCGTCGAAGCGGATGTCCTGCCCGTTCTGGGTTCCGTCCGTTTCCATGCTCACTCTCCGTGCCCTCAGCGATGCCAAATTGCTTTTCCGGCGTGGTCGGGGGCCGGCAAGCTGAACGACTCGCGCAAGACGAGCGTGGCGGCCCCGACCGCCCAGGCCTCGTCCCCCCAACTCTGGATCTTCACCTCGACGTGCCGCCCCTGATCGGCGAAGGTCTGCTCGCGAACTGCGGCGACGACGGGGTCGAGGTAGGCGCCTCCCAGCTCGGTTCCCTCGCCGCTGATGATCAGCAGCTCTGGGTTGAGCAGGGTGATCATGTTCGCGACCGCGAGTCCGAGCTGTCGTCCTGCGGCTTCGAGAACCGCGGCGGTCGTCTCGTCATCGGCGGCGGCCAACTCGATCAGCTCAGCGCGTGAAATTTCTCTCCCGAGCCGCTCGCCCAGCAGCCGGCGGACAGCGTCCTCACCGACGAGCGCCTCGAGGCAGCCGCGGCGCCCGCATTCGCACAGCGCGCCGCCGGGCTCGACGATCATGTGGCCGAGCTCGCCGGCCGATCCGGTCGCCCCACGATAGGGCGCACGGTCGATGACGATGCCGAGTCCGATGCCTCGCCCGACACTCAGCGTCACGAAGTTCCGGTAAGCGAGCGCGTCTCCGCTCCACTTCTCGGCCACCGTCAGCGTGTTCATGTCGTGGTCGACCCAGACCGGCAGCTGAAGTTTGTCTCGCAGCGGCTTCGCGAGTTCGACGTCGCGCCACTGCAGCAGGTGGGAGAAGCGGCAGACGCCCTCGCTCGAGTCGATCACGCCGGAGAGCCCGATGCCGACGCCAAGAACCTTGTCGCGGGACACTCCGGCGCGTTTGAGCGCCTTGCGCGTCGCGGCCTCGATCGCGGCAACGGCGGCCGCGGGGTTCGCGACCAACGACACCGCCGTCTCCAGCGACGCGACGACCTGCGCGTCGAGGTCACAGACAACGGTCGTGATGCCGTCGCCCCGGAGCTTGATGCCGATCACGTATCCGCCGGACGCATCGATGTCCAGCAGAACCGGCGGCCGGCCGCCCGTCGGAGCGGCGATCGCGACCTCGACGAGGATCCCACGCTCGATCAGCTGCGCCACGATGTTGGACACCGTCGCGGCACTGAGCCCGCTCTGACGCGCGAGATCTGCGCGGGAGATGGGTCGGGACTCGCGCACCAGCTCGATCAGCAGGCTGCTATTGAGATCGCGCAGCAGCTCCCGTGAACCACGCCGCAGCGCTGTTCCGTCGGTGGCCGTGCCCACGGTGTCAACCGCAATCCCTGAAGCGGGCACGGCAACGCCGCGCCTCGGTGTGAGCTGTGACTTCGTCATCTCTCCTCGCCCTGCCCGGACCGGTTACCCCCGTCCGGACTTACTTTCGTCAGTGACGATACTAAGCCCCTTCGGCGCGTGTCAAGTGGCGAGCGATATCAGACGGACTGGAGACCACCACCAGGTCCGGCCAGGTTGCACCGTGTCCCAATGGGAGACGATGCCGGCGCAGCGACGCTGGAGCGCTTGTTCCGGCGCCACCACTTCGCTCGTCTCTGATCGTTGACGCGTGGCCGTTGGCATCCCGGCGGCTTGTGCCATATCTGATTAGACGCTAATCTGATAAGCGCCTTAGCGGGACAAACCATTTCACTGCTCTGCGATCGGACCATCGGGTCCACCAGGAGAAGAGGGAGAGTGATGAATCACCCAAGTCGCGCGCGCATGCCGCGGGCATCGCGCGCCGCTGCGCTGTGCGCTTCAGCCGCCATTGCGGTCTCCGCCGCGCTCACACTGACGACCGCGGCAAGCGCGCAGGCGGCCGATGCGGGAGCCGGCCAGTCCTACAACGGGCTCGCGCTCACGCCACCGATGGGCTGGAACAGCTGGTACCAGTACAGATGCGGCGTCACGCAGGCGGAGGTGCTCGCCAACGCGCAGGCGCTCGTCTCCAGCGGGCTGGCCAAGCTCGGCTATGACTACGTCAACCTCGACGACTGCTGGATGGCGCCGCAGCGCGCGGCCGACGGGCAGCTCCAGGGCGACCCGACGACCTTCCCCAACGGCATCGCCTGGCTGGCCTCGCAACTGCACGCGATGGGCCTGAAGCTCGGCCTCTACGAGAGCTTCGGGAACACGACCTGCCAGCGGCGCCCCGGCAGCTACGGGCATTATCAGCAGGATGCGCAGACGTTCGCGGACTGGGGCGTTGACTTCCTGAAGTTCGATTACTGCGGCCTGCCCGCCGGCACGACCAGCGCCAGCCTCGAGTCCGACTACCAGCAGATGAGCAACGCACTGCTGGCCACCGGCCACGACATCGTCTTCAGCGAGGAGCTCCCGGTCGGGGCCGGCGACGCCAACCCGGCGAACGCCAACTACCTGCCGTACGTGTCGCTCTCCTCACGGATCTCGAACATGTGGCGGATGGCCCCGGACGAGTCGACCAACTACTACTCGACGGTCTTCGGCCATCTGGCGGATGACCTGCCGCTGGCGAGCTACGCGCATCCGGGCGCCTGGAACGACATGGACATGCTGCTCACCGGCACCAGCGGGTACAACTGGACGCCCCAGCAGCAGCAGACGCAGATGAGCATCTGGGCGGAGATGGCCTCGCCGCTGCTCTCCAGCACCGACCTGACGAACATGTCGGCGACGACGGCGCAGATACTCGGCAACAGGGCCGTGATCGCGGTAGATCAGGATCCGCTCGGCAAGCAGGGGCAGCTGGTCACCAAGGACGGCTCGGTCGACGTCGTCTCGAAGCCTTTGGCGAACGGCGATGTCGCGGTGCTGCTCGCCAACAGCGGCTCGACGCCGCAGCAGGCCACCACTGAGGCCGCGAGCGTGGGCCTGCCCGGTGGCCTCGGCGGCTATTCGGTCAGCGATCTGTGGGCGGGGACCACGCGGGAGACCGCGGCGAACATCACCGAGTGGGTGCCGGCGCAGAGCGCGATCCTTCTGCGAGTGGCTCCGATCGCGGGCCCCGGGGTCGCGCAGGACGCGCCGCTGACGGCGGTCTCGCTCAGCGCGCAGATGCCGCCGACCTCCCCGGGCTCGCAGTTCACGGTGGCCGTTCCCGGTGAGACCTTCTCGGTTCCCGCATCGCTCACCAACGAGGGACGCGCATCCGCGGTGGATGCCTCGCTCGCGGTGTCCGCCCCCAGCGGCTGGCAGGTGAGCGGCAGCCCGGCGACCTCCGCCGCACTGCCGACGGGACAGCAGATCAGCGGCAGCTGGCAGGTCACGGTCCCGTCGGGAACCGCCGCGGGCAGCTACACATTGACCGCAACCGCCAGCTACAGCTGGGCGAGCGGCCAGACGACCAGCAACAGTGCCCAGACGACCATCCAGGTGGTGGTGCCGCCAACCGGCTCGCCGACGCTCGACCAGCTCACCTGGCTCTCCGCCACCAACGGCTACGGCCCGGTCGGCATCAACAAGAACTACTACGGAGGTCCGCTGTCGATCCACGGGACGACCTACGCCCACGGCCTCTGGGTCAACTCGCCGGCGACCCTCTACTACTACCTGGGAGGCGACTGCAGCACGTTCACGGCCGACCTCGGCCTCGACGACTCCGACAGGGGCGCGGGCTCGGTCATCTACGAGTTCTACGCCGACGGCAAGCAGATCTACAACAGCGGCGTGGTCACCAACTCCACGCCGACCCTCCACGCTGACGTCGACGTCTCCGGCGCCCAGGTTCTGGAGCTGCAGGTGGCCGAGGGCAACGGCACCCCGAACTATGGGAATGCCGACTTCGGGACCCCGCAGCTGACCTGCCAGAGCTAGTGCTCACGCGGATGGCGGCCCGCTGGCCGCCATCCGCACCGCACGCCGGCGGTCGGCGCGCGACGTTTCAGTCCCTGGTGCGCACACCGCCGCTGGGGTCGACCGCCGCGACGCCCGCGTGCGAGCGGAAGGCTGTGAGCCGCAGCTCGGAGACGAGCGGCTCGCCCGGCTCAAGCAGCAGCGCGCTGCCGTCCTCGATGTCCGCGCTGAGCCCGCGGTTGCTCGCACTCGTGAACGGCTCGAGGCCGATGTTGTAGGTCCGGCCCCACCACGGGTAGCGGAATGGTCCGCCGAACACCTGCCAGTACCAGAGGTGCCGGTAGAGCTCGACCGGGTATCTGACCGCGAGGCCGACCCCGGACTCGGTGTTGGTGACCGCATACCAGCCATCCGGGAGCTCGTCGATGTAGGCCTGATCCTCGAAGCCGGCAGCTGCCGGCGGCACCACGTCGAGGCGGCAGAGCGTTCCGTCCGCGAGCGGGGCGGCGGGCCAGCCCGCGACGGCGCCCGGGGCGAGCCGGTTGTTGGGTGACCAGCGCACGGGATGGGTCCGCACGCGACCGCCGGGCAGATCGATCCTGCAGTGCTCGGAGAGAAACGGAGGCCCGAAGGTGATGTGCTGGCCGTATGAGATCGGGAACGCCTCGGCGCCGAGGTTGAGCAGTGTCTCCGTCACGGTCAGCACAGGGCTACCGGCATCGAGCCGCAGCGTCCGGCGCGCGGCAAGCGGCGTCCGCGAGAGCCTCGCGCTGAGGATCACCTCGGCCGTCTCCGGGCCGTCGGCGCTGATGCTGCAGTCCCACGGAATCATCGAGGACTCGGCGTGCAGGCCGAGCTGCGCGCCGCCGTGGCTCGAGGGGTCACCGCCGTTGGGAAAGACGCTCTGCCAGCCGCCCTCGTAGACGTCCAGCCAGAGCGCGTCGCCGTCACCGGTGGCGGGCCTGACCGCCGCCGGATGCTTGACGCCGCCGGGCGCGCGCCACAGGAACTCGGTGTCCGTCGGCTTGTGGACGAGGCTCCAGATGTCGCCGCCCTTGCCCGACAGGATCAGCGCCCGCAGCCACTCGTTCTCGATTACCGCGACCTCCAGGCCGCGGTAGCTCCAGCCATCGTCGGCCCGCGCTCCGAAGGTGTGATCCGCTCCGTGGCGCCGCACCGCCTCACCACTCAGCGAGCGAGCCGTCGGCGTGGCGCCACAGCGGGCTGCGCCAGCGGTGCCCGAGCTCCGCCGCGCGGCGGACGGCCGGCTCGTCGATCTCGATCCCCAGCCCGGGTCCGGTGGGTCGCAATGCGTACCCGTCGACGAAGCGCAGCGGCGCCGGGTCGAGCAGGTAGTCGAGCACGTCGTCGCCGACGCCGTTGTAGTGGATCGCGATCCCCTGCTCCTGAATCAGGAAGTTCGGCGTCGCGAAAGCCACCTGGAGACTCGCCGCCAGCGCGATCGGCCCGAGCGGGCAGTGCGGCGCAAGCGACACGTCCCACGCCTCGGCCATCGCCGCGATCCGGCGCAGCTCCGAGATCCCGCCGGCGTGGGAGATGTCAGGCTGGATCACCGCGATCCCCGTCGGCAGCACGTCACGGAAGTCCCACCGCGAATACAGCCGCTCGCCGGTGGCCAGCGGGATCGAGGTCGTCGCGACGATCGCGGCCAGGTCGCGGCTGTACTCGGCCAGCACGGGCTCCTCGACGAACAGCGGGTGCACAGGCTCGAGCTCGGGCAGCACGCGCCGCGCCATGGCCTTGGACATGCGTCCGTGGAAGTCGATCGCCATGTCCCGATCATCGCCCAGGACCGCGCGAACGCTCTCGGCGCGACGCACGATCTCCGCGGTGCGCGCGGGGCTGTCGATCGCCGTCAGCGCCCCCGACGCGTTCATCTTGATCGCCGTGAATCCAGCCTCGATCTGCGCGCGGGCCTGCTCGGCCACGTCCTCGGGGCTGTCGCCGCCGATCCACGCGTACACGCGCGCACGGTCGCGCACGGCACCGCCGAGCAGCTCGTGCACCGGGACTCCGTGCAGCTTCCCGGCGATGTCCCACAGCGCCTGGTCGATCCCGGCCACGGCGCTCGACAGGATCGGGCCGCCCCTGTAGAAGCCGCCCTTCGTGAGCGTTTGCCAGTGGCGTTCTATCTGCAGCGGATCCTGGCCGAGCAGGTACTCGGAGAGCTCGCCGACCGCGGCACGCACGGTCTCGGCGCGACCCTCGACGATCGGCTCGCCCCACCCCGCCACGCCCGCGTCCGTCGACACCTTGACGAACAGCCATCTGGGCCTCACCAAGAAAGTCTCTATGCCGGTGATCTCCATCGCCTTACCCCCTACATCGAATCCTTGACAACCGACCAGCCGCCATCGACGACGAGATTGACCCCGGTGATGAACGAGCTGTCGGGCGAGGCCAGGAAGGCCACCGCCGCCGCGACCTCCTGCGGCGTCCCCAGGCGCTGCAGTGCAGTTGCCGCCGCGGCGCGTTCACGCTCGGCGTCGCCGATCTGCTCCCAGGCCTTGGTCAGGATCGGCCCCGGCACAACGGCGTTGACCCGCACCCGCGGTCCGTACTCCGCAGCCAGCTGACGCGTCAGGGAGCTGAGCCCGCCCTTGGCCGCGGCGTAGGCCGGGCGCCCGCGTAACCCCATGAGGGCGTGTACCGATGAGGTGATGACTACCGCGCCGCGGGCCTCGGCCAGCAACTGCGCGAAGCTTCCAACGCCGAGATAGGCCCCCTTGAGGGTGACCGCCATCTGACGATCCCAGTCCTCCTCGGCCAGCTCATGCGCGGCTCCCGGCACCTCCATGTACGCGTTGCTGTGAAGCACGTCCAGACTCCCGGCCACGGAGCTGACGAGCTGCACGAGCTCGCCCCAGTCTGCGGAGCGGCTGACGTCGCAGTGGACGAAGCTCGCGTCGTGCCCGAGCCCGAGCAGCTCATCGGCCAGCGCCGCTCCGGGCGCGTCGTCGATGTCGGCGATCAGCACCCGCGCGCCCTCGGCCGCCAGCCGGCGCGCGCTCGCCGCCCCGATCCCGGCGGCGCCGCCGGTCACGACCGCCGTCGCCCCGGAGAACCGCTGTAGCTGTCCTCGTTCGGGGCGCGGGCTACTCATGGGATCCGACCATGAAATCGGTCAGTTCCCGCAGGGTGGTGTGCTTGGGATCGGGGTTCGCGACGATCCTGCCCGCGCGCATGACGATCAGGCTGTCTGCCAACTCGAGCATCTGCGGAAGGTTGTGCCCGACCATCACGACCGTCTCGCCATCGTCGGCCATGTCGCGCACGATGCGGAGAACCGCCGCGGTCTCCTTGGGACCGAGCGCCGCGGTCGGCTCGTCGAGCAGGATCACGCGTGCGCCGAAGAACATCGCGCGCGTGATTGCCACGGCCTGACGCTGACCACCGCTCAGCTGCTTGACCCCCACCTTCGAGGAGGGCATCCGGATCCGCACGTTCTTCAGGGCCGCGTCGGCCTCCAGGCGCATCTTGCGCCTGTCGACGATCTTGGTGCCGAGCACGCGTCGCACGCGCTCGCGCCCGAGGAAGATGTTGGCGGCGATGGACATCGTGTCGACCAGTGCCAGATCCTGATAGAGCGACTCGATCCCCGCCGCCCGCGCCGCCCGCGAGGAGCTCAGCAGCCTCGGCTTGCCGTCGATCAACACGGCACCGCCATCGGGAATCTCGACGCCGCTGAAGATCTTCAGCAGCGTCGACTTGCCGGCACCGTTGTCACCGATGATGCCGTTGAGCCCGGGCCGGAAATCCACCGAGATGTCGCTCAGGGCGGCGATGTGGCCGTAGTGCTTGGAGATGCGGCGCGCGGCCAGCCGCGGGATCCCCGCCACCTCCGGGACGGTGTCGAGGGTCATTGCTCCTCCTCCCAGCTCAGCAGCTCTTCTGGATCTATGCGTCGCCGGGCGGCGCGCAGCATCTGCCACCGCGCCCGGTGACCGCCGACGTCCTGCAGGATCACGCCGATCAGCAGCAGCGCGCCGGTGGCGACCTGCTGCCAGAACGCCTGGACGCCGACCAGCAGCAGGCCGTTATCCAGCGTCGAGAGGACCATCACGCCCAGGAACGCCCCGAACACGGTTCCCGTGCCACCGGTTAGGCCCGTGCCCCCGAGCAGGACCGCGGTGATGGCCGTCAACTCGAGGCCGACGCTGCCCTCGGTCGGCTGCGCCGTGCCCGTCTGCCCCAGGAGCATGATGCCGGCGATGGCCGCGCAGAAGCCGCTGACGACGAAGACACCGAGCAGGTAGCGCGAGACGCGGATCCCGGCGAGTCGCGAGGCCGTACCGCTACCGCCCACCGCATAGACGTTGTGGCCCTGCAGCGTGAAGCGCATCGCCAGGATCGCGAGCGCGGTCACGACCAGGAAGATGATCACCAGATAGGGAACCGAGGCAACCGATCCGGTCCCGAGCGAAGCCAGGAATGAGCTGGTGACCCCGACCTCGTTGCCGTTGGTCAGCAGCAGCGCGAGGCCCGAGAAGGCCGAGAAGGTTGCCAGCGTCGCGATCACTGCGCTGATCCGCAGGTAGGCGACGACGAAGCCGTTGAAGGCACCGGCGAGGCTGCCGGCCAGCAGCCCGAGCACGATCGCCACGCCCAGCGGCAGGTGCGAGTTCAGCGAGATCTCGGCGACCACGGCGGTGACGAGGCCGGCGTTGGATCCGACCGAGATGTCGAGCGCGCCGGAGATCATCACGATCACCTCGCCGATCGTCACGAGCCCGAGGATCGCCCCGGAGTCCACGATCTGGATGATGTTGGCGTAGATGAACTCACGTCCGCTGCTGGCGATCCCGAAGATCAGCAGCAGCAGCCCGAGCGCCCCGATCAGCGCGATGTCGACGATCACGTCGCGCGACAGCCCGGACATGTAGGTGGCGAGCCGGGCCGGCCGCTGCGACTCGTCGACCTGCTCCTCGGGTTCGGCCGACCCCGCCGGGGGTGCGGTCGCGGACTCCTCGTCCGACTGCTCGTGGGTCATCAAAGCTTGGTCTCTCCCATTACTCACGTGCACAACCTCTCGTGACCTCAGACCCGCCCGCTCCGTGCGCGCGTGCAACGCAACGCACGGAGCGGATGCGGGTGACCGTCGTTACTTGCAGGACGTGTCGACCTTGTGGAGCGTCGCCTGCGTCATCGCGATCGGGGCGACGTAGGAGTTCGCCGGGAACGGCTTGTGCTTGACGACGTAGTCGAAGACCTCCTGCACCGACCTGGCGCCGATGGCGTTCGGGTAGATGTAGTTGGTCCCGCGGAAGCCGACGTTGGGAGCGCCCTTGGCCCAGATCGAGCAGGCGAGGTCACCGCCGAGTCCGACCGCGTCGATGTTCGAGGCCGACACACCGCCGGCGACGAGCGCCTTGGCCGCGCCGTACGCGACGTCGTCGTTGCCGCCCACGACCAGCCAATGCGTGGCCTGCGGATGCGAGGTCTTGATCGGGCCGGTGGCGTTGTAGGCCTGCTGGGTGGTGTTGTCGGTGGTCGGCTCCTGGATGATGTGGCTCTTGGGGAACCCGGCCGCGAGCACCGCCTTCTTCTCGGCGTTCGTGCGCTGGTAGATCGTCTGCAGCGACGGGTTCGTGACCAGCAGCAGGTAGGTGTTCGACGAGGACCACTTCAGCTTCCTGTAGTTGGCCAGCAGGATCTTCGCGGTGTTGGCGCCGAACTGGCTCGCGTCGATGCCGACGAACGGCACGTTCTTGTGATTGCTTCCGGCAAAGCCGTTGTCCGAGGCCATGATCGGGATGTGCGCCTTCTGTGCGAGGCTGACCATGCGCGGGCCGAGCTGCTCGGCGGGGGCGACGACGATCAGGCCCTTGTCACCGTCCGCGATCGCCTGTTGGATGTCGCTGATCGTGGTGGCCGAGCTGCTGTTCTCATTCTCGACGTTGACGGTGGCGCCGAGCTTCTTGCCCTCGGCCTTGGCGCCGTCACCCTCGAGCACGAAGTACGAGATCGCGCCGTCCGTCTGCAGATAGGCGAACGTCGGATGGCTCGAGCTCGCGGCGCGAGCGGAGCTGTTTGCACTCGCCGACCCGGCGGTACCCGCCAGGACACCACCGACGGCCGCGCCGAGCACGGCGCATGCGGCGACCGCACGCCGCAGGCGGCTTGCCGCCACGGCCCGCGCCAGTTGCCGAGTCCTATCCCTGCCGTACATACCCTCAACCTCCGATTAGTGCCGGCGTCGGCCGGCTCGCTTCTCTCTCTTTGTCCCCCCGGAGCGTGCCCGCTTGACAGTGCGCGGCTCCGGGTTGATTATCAGATTAGCGTCCAATTGACGATCACGCAAGATCGAGCCACCGGCGGTTGACAGCTTCGTCGGCCGACCCTTAGCAAGTATGATTAACGACTAGATGCCCGAAAGCTCAGGACCACGAAACAGCCCGCCGGCACGGTCGCGGCAACGAGGCTTCAAGGGCCGCGGAGCCCATGCGGCGGCGGTGACGTCGCTGGGGCAGCGGATCGTGCGTGGCGATTTCAAACCTGGTGAGATCCTCGACCTGCAGCGCCTGGAGCTGGACATGCGCTTCGGACGCACCGCCCTGCGCGAGGCGGTCAAGGTGCTGGCCTCCAAGGGCCTGATCGACGCGCTGCAGGGCACCGGCACGTTCGTCACAGACCGCTCGCACTGGAACCTGCTCGATCCCGACCTGCTGCGTTGGCATTACGAGACCCAGCCCAAGCAGCAGTTCCTGGACTCGCTGGCGGAGTTTCGGCTCTCGCTGGAGCCCGCGGCGGCAGGCTTCGCGGCACTGAGGTGCACCGCGGAGAAGCTGGCGGCGCTGCGCAACGCGCTCGCGGATATGGAGGCGAACCTTGGCGACGCGGTCGCCTACACCGAGGCTGACTTCGTCTTTCACTCGACGATCCTCGAGGCCGCCAACAACGAGTTCTTCTCGCAGCTCGAGCCGATCATCGAGGCGGCGCTGTTCACACGCATCCGCTCCGTGCGCTCGACCAATCGCAGGCGCGAGGAGGCGCTCGTGAGCCACCGCCTACTGCTCGAGGCGATCGAGGTGGGCGATCCCGACAGGGCGATCGACGCGGCCCGCAGCCTGCTCGCGGTGGCACGTCGCCAGGAGCCGCACCCGGAGCAGCCGCAGCAGGCCAAGGCGCGCCGCCGCACGCCTGCGACCAAACCCGAGCCGGCCGTCGCGCTCGCGGCCGAGACCGGCGACTGAGCCGGCTGCGGCGGAGGTTGTCTGCAATGACGGGCGACGGGATGGTCAGGCCGGCCTCGCCGCTGCGGCCGGAGGATCCGCCGGTATTCGCGATCCTGCGGCGCCGGGCGCCGGAGGTCGCGGCGCAGATCGCGGTGGCCATCGCGCGCGCCGGCATCCCCGCGCTCGAGCTCACGATCGACAGCCCCGGCGTGCTCGACCTGGTTCGCGCCCTGCGCGCGCAGTTGCCCGACACCGCAATCGGCGTCGGGACCGTGCTCGATCCCGCGGACGTCGACGCGGCGATCGCGGCCGGAGCCCAATTCGTCGTCAGCCCGAACGTCGACCGGGAGGTGATCGCCGCGTGCACCGCCGCCGGCATTCCCGCACTTCCGGGAGCCGCCACGCCGACCGAGGCGCTGCAGGCCTGGCGAGCGGGAGCCTCGCTCGTGAAGCTGTTTCCCGCCTCTGCGGGCGGGCCTGCGACGCTGCGCGCGATCCGCGAGCCGTTGCCGATGATCCCGCTCGTTGCCGTGGGCGGCGTCGACGGCGCCAACGCGCGCGCCTATCTCGACGCCGGCGCCAGCGCCGTCGGGATCGGCTCGTGGCTCACCGGCGCCGGTTCTGCGGACGAGGCCGCCGGGCGCGCGGCTCAACTGCTCGCCGAGCTGCGAGCGTGATACCTGCGGCGACGGCAATGCGCAGGCTCGACGCCGTCGCGATCGGCGAGCCGCTGATCGCCTTCGTCGGGCAGCAGGCGGACGTCCCGCTGGTGGAGATCCCGGGCTACGGCGTGCATGTGACCGGCGCCGAGCTCAACGCCGCCGTCGGACTCGCGCGGCTCGGACACGCGGTCGCGTTCGCCGGGCGAGTGGGGAGCGATCCGTTCGGAGCAGTCGTTCGGCGCCGGCTGGCGATGGAAGCCGTCGACACTCGCTGGCTGACCGACGATGAGCGCCCCACGGGCCTGCTCTTCCGGAACCTTCGCAGGACGGCCCCCGCCGAGGTGGTGTACCGCCGCGCCGGGTCCGCCGGCTCCTGTCTCACCCGTGCAGACATCGAGCCCGCCGTCACCGCGCTGCCGGAGCGCGGGCTCGTCGTCATCACCGGGGTCACGGCCGCGGTCTGCCCGGGCACGACGCGGGAGCTGATCGAGCTCGCCCGCACCGGCCAGCGGCGGCTGTGCGTCGATCTCAACTACCGCGCGCGGCTGTGGCGAGCCGATCAGGCAGCGCCGGCACTGCGGCAGTTGGCGGCGGCCGCGTACCTCGTCGCCGGCAGCCTCGAGGAGGCCCGGCTCATCACCGGGCTTGCCGATGCCGGCGCGGCCGCCCAGGCGCTGCTGAGCGCGGGAGCCCAGATCGTCGTCCTCCGTCATGACGTCGTCGCGGCAAGCTGGTTCTCTCCTCAGGACCCGGAGCCGGTCACGGTCCGCAGCACCCAGCTGCAGGCCACCGACCCCGTCGGCGCCGGAGACGCGTTCATGGCGGGGCTGATCAGTGGCCTGCTCGAGTTCGGGGCATCAGCTCCTGAGGCGTGCCTCACACGCGCGCACCACTGCGGAGCAGCCGTCATCGCCACGGCCGGCGACCTCGAGGGAGCGCTCCATCGCGACGAGCTCCGCGCCCTCGAGTCCGGTGCCGTCGGGAGCGAGCCGCTGCGGTAGTACCACCAATCCTCAAGCGGAAGCCCGGCCGCGACGATCTGTGCCGCACCGCTCGGACAGACAGACCGGTGGCCGCACCGCGCGTCTGCCCAAGCGGTTAGGCTCGTTTGGAGAGAGGATGAGGATGGAGGTGAAGACGACGCAGACGGAGCTCGCACTGATCGAGGCGGTGTGCGAGCGAGCGCGCAGGCTCCTACCCGAGACGCAGGCCGCGCCGGCCGCGACGTTCGTGCGGCACTTCTACCGCTGGGTTCCGGCCGAGGATCTCACCGAGCGCGACGAGACCGACGTCTACGGCGCAGCGATCGCGCAGTGGAACCTGGCCCTGCAACGTCAGCCGGGAGAGGCCAAGGTCCACGTCTACAACCCCGAGCCCGAGCAGTGCGGATGGTCCTCACCGCACTCGGTGATGCAGATCGTCTCCGACGACATGCCGTTCCTGGTCGATTCGGTAACGATGGCGATCTCGGACCTCGGCTACGGCACGCACCTGATGATCCACCCGGTGATCCGCGTCCACCGCGACGCCGCCGGCACGCTGACGGCGATCGCCGAGGACGACGGGGGTCGGCCGGAATCGATCATGCACGTCGAGTTCGACCGCGAGCCCGACCAGCAGAACCTGGATGCGATCAGGGCCGAGGTCGAGAAGGTGCTGCTGGATGTCCGCAGCGCGGTCGAGGACTGGTCGGCGATGCGCGGCCGGGCCGAGGAGCTCGCCTCCGGACTCCCGACCCCCGCGGTGATCAGCGCGGCGGAGACGGCGGAGACCGAAAGGTTCCTGCGCTGGCTGGCCGACAAGAACTTCACCTTCATCGGTTACCGCGAATACGAGCTGCAGACCCCCGGGCCCGACGACACGGCAACGCTGACCGCGGTGCCGGGCAGTGGCCTCGGCATCCTCCGTGGCGCCCAGGCGGGCGGCCCCACGCAGCTGTCGGGGCGCTCCCATGCGCTGGCGGTGGACCCCCACCCCCTGCTGCTGACGAAGGCCAACACCAAGTCGACCGTGCACCGCCCGGTGAATCTCGACTACGTCGGGATCAAGCGCTACGACGCCGAGGGCGCGGTGACGGGCGAGTGCCGCTTCCTCGGGCTCTTCACCACCGCCGCCTACAAGACCAAGGCGCGCGAGATCCCGATCATCCGCGAGAAGGTCGCATACGTGCTCGCACAGGCGGGCTTCCCGCCCGACAGCCACGACGCCAAGGCGTTGACCGAGATCTGCGAATCCTTCCAGCGAGACTCGCTGTTTCAGATCGCGGGCGAGGACCTGCTGCGGACCGCGATGGGAATCCTCGGCCTCGGCGAGCGCCAGCGGGTGCGGGTGTTCCTGCTACCCGACCCGCTCGACCGCTACGTCTCGGCGATCATCTGCCTCCCGCGCGACCGCTTCAACACCGACAACCGCACAAAGGTCGCGACGCTGCTGACGGAGGCGGCCGAGGGCTCGCATTACGACTGGAGCGTGCAGCTGACCGAGTCGACGGTCACGCGACTGAACGTCGTCGTACACACGCCGCACGGGATCCCGGAGGGGCTCGACGAGGCCGAACTCGAACGCAGGATCGCGCAGGCGACCCGAGCCTGGAGCGACGACCTGCGCAATGCGCTGATCGAGGAGCACGGCGAAGAGGCGGGCGCCGCCGAGTTCAAGCGCTTTGCGACCGCCTTCCCGCCCGGCTACCGCTCGGATTGGCCGGCGCACTCAGCCGTCCTCGACATAGCCCGGCTGCAGGAGCTCGAGCGTCGCGGGGAGCCGATCATGCGGCTCTCGCGCCCGCTCGAGGGCGATCCCGGGACGTTGCGCTGCAAGCTGTTCAGCGCCCAGGCCGTGTCGCTGTCAAGCGTGCTGCCGACGTTCGAGCACCTCGGCGCGCGGGTGACCGACGAGCACCCGCACGAGATCACCCCGGCCAACGCTGCGCCCCGCTGGATCTATGACTTCGGCATCCGCTGTGATGTCGAAGATGTCGAGTCAGCCCAGGATCTGTTCGAGGACGCGTTTCTGGGGGTCTGGCGCGGTGAGGTCGAGGACAACGGGCTCAATGCGTTGGTGCTGCCGGCGCGGCTCGACACCCGCGCTCTGACCGTCGTGCACGCGATCGCGAAGTACCTGCGGCAGGCCGGCATTCCCTTCGGCGACCGCTACATCGAACGGACGCTGGTCGCACATCCGGCGATCGTCCGGCTGATGGCGGACCTGTTCCGCCAGCGCCTCGATCCGGCCCACGGCGACCAGGCAGCGTCGGAGGCGACCGCCGAGGCGCTCGAGAGCTCGATCGACGCCGTCGCGAGCCTCGACGAGGATCGGATCCTGCGCGCGTTCCTTTCGGTGATCCAGGCGGTGCTGCGGACCAACCACTACACGCTCGACCCGGCCACGGGCAGGCACCGCAGCTACCTGAGCTTCAAGCTCGACCCGGCGCTGGTGCCGATCCTGCCGCTGCCGCGGCCGAAGTTCGAGATCTTCGTCTACTCGCCGCGGGTCGAGGGGGTGCACCTGCGCGGTGGGGGTGTCGCCCGCGGCGGCCTGCGCTGGTCTGACCGCAACGAGGACTTCCGCACCGAGGTGCTCGGCCTGATGAAGGCCCAGATGGTCAAGAACGCGCTGATCGTGCCGGTCGGCTCCAAGGGCGGCTTCGTGGTCAAGAAGCCCGACAACTCGAGCCGCGAGGCGTTCCTCGCCGAGGGGATCGAGTGTTACAAGACGTTCCTGCGCGGCCTGCTGGACGTGACCGACAACATCCTCGACGGCAGCGTCGTCGCGCCCGCCGATGTTGTCCGCCACGACGGTGATGACCCCTACCTCGTGGTCGCCGCCGACAAGGGCACCGCGACCTTCTCCGACATCGCCAACGGCGTCTCGCTGGAATATGGCTTCTGGCTCGGCGACGCGTTCGCCTCAGGCGGCTCGGTCGGCTATGACCACAAGGCGATGGGGATCACCGCGAGGGGGGCCTGGGAGTCGGTCAAGCGCCATTTCCGCCGGCTCGAGCATGACACGCAGACAGAGGATTTCACGGTCGTCGGGATCGGCGACATGGGCGGCGACGTGTTCGGCAACGGCATGCTGCTGTCCGAGCACATCCGCCTGATCGCAGCCTTCAACCACGTCCACATCTTCATCGACCCGACGCCGCATGCGGCCACCAGCTTCCTCGAGCGCAAGCGGCTGTTCGAGCTGCCGCGCTCCTCATGGATGGATTACAACCGGGAGCTGCTCTCCGCCGGTGGCGGGATCTTCGAGCGCACTGCGAAGGAGATCCGGCTGAGTCCGCAGGCGCGTGAGGCGCTTGGGATCGAGGCCGCGGCGCTTTCGCCGAACGAGCTCATCTCGGCGATTCTCAGAGCGCCGGTCGACATGCTCTGGAACGGTGGCATCGGCACCTACGTGAAGGCCGAGACCGAAACCAACGCCGAGGTCGGCGACAAGGCCAACGACGCGCTGCGCGTCAACGCCGCCGACCTGCGCTGCAAGGTCGTGGGCGAGGGCGGCAACCTCGGCTGCACCCAGCGCGGGCGGATCGAATACGCGCGGGCCGGAGGCATGATCAACACCGACGCGATCGACAATGTCGCCGGCGTCAACACCTCCGACCACGAGGTCAACATCAAGATCCTGCTCGGCGCGCTGGTATCCGCGGGCGAGCTGAGCGAGCAGCAGCGCGACGAGCTGCTGGGCGAGATGACCGAGGAGGTCGCAGCGCACGTGCTCGCCGGGAGCTACAGCCAGACCCAGGCGCTCAGCCTGTCGCTGCACCAGGCCGTCTCGATGCTCGACGCCCACACGCGCATGATCCGCCGGCTGGAGCAGGACTTCGGGCTCAACCGTGAGGTCGAGTTCCTCCCCTCAGAGCAGCAGCTCACCGCCCGCAGGCGCAGCCAGGAGGGGCTCTGCAGCCCCGAGCTTTCGGTCGTGATGGCGTACTCGAAGATGAACCTCTACGACGAGCTGCTGGCATCCGATCTGCCGGACGATCCCTACCTCGGTCAGGACCTCGAGCGTTACTTCCCCCGGCCGCTGCCGGAGCGCTACACCGCGCAGATGCACCAGCACCGGCTGCGCCGCGAGATCATCGCGACGGTCGTCGCCAACCAGCTGGTCGACCGAGCCGGGACGACGTTCACCTTCCGCCTGCGCGAGGAGACCGGCGCCAGCTCGGCGCAACTTGCCCGCGCCCACACGGTGGCCGTGGAGGTCTTCGCGATGCGTGATTTCTGGGCGGCGGTCGAGTCGCTCGACAACAGGGTCCCCGCCAGCAGCCAGATGTCGATGCTGATCGAGGGCCGGCGGCTGGTCGAGCGCGCCGCTCGCTGGCTGGTGCAGGCCCACCCGAGCGCGATCGAGATCCCCGAGCTGGTCGCCCGCTACGGCGCCGGCGCGCAGCTGCTGGCCGCGAACATTCCCGGCCTGCTCGACGGCGAGGGCCGCGAGCTCTACGAGAAGTGGGCCGCCGAGTTCATCTCCGCAGGCGTCGGGCAGGAACTCGCGGCCCGGACCGCGTCGCTGCCATCACTGCTCTCGACCTTCGACATCGTCGAGGTCGCGGCCCGGACCGGCCACGACCCGGAGACGGTGATGTTCACGAGCTTCGAGGTCGCCTCGCGCCTGCAGCTCAACTGGCTGCGCAACCGCATCATCGAACTGCCGCGCGGCGACCGCTGGCAGACGCTGGCGCGGGCGGCGCTGCGTGACGACCTCGCCAGCCTGGTGGCCGAGCTGGCGGCCGAGGTCATCGCCGCCGGCGATGGCGCCCCGGGTGAGCAGGCGTTCGCGGCCTGGGAGGCCGCCCGCAGCCGCCCGGTCGAGCGCTTACTGGGCGTGCTGTCCGATATCCGCGCGGCCGGCACCTACGACACGACGACGCTCCCCGTGGCGCTGCGCGAGGTTCGCAACCTGGTCGGGCTCAGGTAGGCCGACCGCCACCCGGGTCGGCTTCACGAGCAGGGCAATTCTGACTGTCACTCGGGCCACGCATGGGAAGCTATGGCTGTTTACCGGCGAAAGTGACGGAAAACTCCCCGAGCTTCGGCCCGGCAAGTGACACCCGGTGCCGGTCTGGGTGTCGCGGCGCAGGGCTGGGGCGAGCCCGGGCTCTACGAGCGGATCGCGATTCCCGTCGCGGGATCGAAGAAGTGCATCAGCTCGGGGCGCACGTCTTGCCGCAGCCGGACGGGCCTACCAGCACCATGAACTCGCCGTCGGCGACGGAGATGTCGAGGTCGTGGACGGCGTGGAAGCCGTTGGGATAGATCTTGTTGATCGCGCCCAGCTCAATCGATGCCACTGCTGCTCTCCTCAGACACGGGTTACGTTCACTCCGAGGGCGGTGAAGTCGGAGACCTGCTCGTCGCCGGCGGCGACGTCGGTGATCAGCGTGTCGATCGCCGCCACATCGCAGATCCGGGCAAAGCCGGTGCGCCTGAGCTTGCTCGAGTCGGCCACGACGATCGCCCTGGCGGCGCGCTGAACCAGCGTCGCGTTTGTCATCGCCTCGGCGTGGTCATAGGTCGTCAGCCCGGTGCGCACGTCGATCCCGTCGACGCCGAGGATCGCGAGATCGAGGTTGAAGGCCCCGATCGCCGAGACCGACAGCGGTCCCGAGAGCTCGAAGGAGGCGTTGCGCGCCTCGCCGCCGGAGAGGATCAGGCGGATGTTCGAGCGCGGCGCCAGCTGCATGCCGATGCTGAGGCTGTTGGTGACGACCGTCAGGCGGCGGCGACCGGCGATCGCCCGCGCCACCGCCAGCGTGGTGGTGCCGCCGGTGAGCCCGACCAGCGAGCCGTCGGCCACCAGCTTGGCGGCGGCATCGGCGATCCGCCGCTTCTCGGCCGCGTGCTGTGAGGCGCGCTCGCCGATCGGCTGCTCGACGAATCCGCCGGGGCGGCCGACCTTGCCCCACGAGCGCGCGACCGCGCCCTGTTGCTCGAGCACCTTGGTGTCGCGGCGGATCGTCGCCGGCGCGACCGAGAGCCGCTCGGCCAGCCACTCGACCGTAACCGGGTGCTCGGCGGTCTCGACCAGCTCGACGACGGCACGCAGGCGCTCTTCGCGACCGCCGGCCTCGGGCAGCTCGCTCATTCGACACTCCCGGCGACGATTCCATCGACGATGAAGCGGCTCAGGAAGGAGACGATCACGACCGGTAGGCGGACGCGATATCGAGATACGCCTCCGCGATCCGGGTGGTGGCCTCACGCTCGTCGGTCTCGCCTCTGACGAGCGCCGCGAACGGGCCCATCCACAGCGTCCGGCCGACCGCGAAGCCGACGAAGCTGCCGCTGGTCGCGGCGATCCGCACCCAGCGAATGACGCTGTCGCGGTCCTGTCCGCGGCCGAGCACCAGTGCGCCGGTCACGGAGGTGCCGGCTGCCGCCGTGGCGACGATGCTCGCTGCCTGCGGCGTGTTGTTGCCCTCGAGCTTCCACCAGTCGGGGCGCAGGCCGGCGGCGGCGAGCTCGCCGATCGCGTCGGCGGTCAGCTGCGGGCGCGACTCGTCGTCGAAGCGCGCGCCGAGCTCGTCGCGCTGCTGCGCCGTCGGCGGGACCAGCAGCTCCAGCATGAAGCGGGTGTCGCTGTCTCGCAGGTATGCCTGCAGGCGCGACAGCTGGGTGCGCGAGCGTGCGTTGAGCTCGGCATCGCCGGCCGGGTTGTAGCGGACCAGCGCCTTGACGGCGTCGGGACCTGCCTGCACGATCGCCTGGGCGAAGCCGTCACCGTGCTCGAAGATGAACTCGGGCTGGCCGCTGCGCTCGGCGGGGATCACGAACTGCAGGCCCTGGTGCTTCGCTGCCGCGATCGCGTCGACGCCGTACTCCTCGTCGAGCAGCAGCATCGGGGTCTCGCTCTCCTGCAGCTGCGCCCGCGCCTGGGCGAGCGCCTGTACGCAGAGGCGTTTGAGGTCGCGAGCCGTGCCGGTGGTCTGGTTCTGTGGCACGCCCAGCGACGCCAGCCAGCCGCGCAGCGAGTTGCGGTGATCGACGGCCAGGATGAACGTGGTCATCGCTCGCCGGCCCTTCGTGTCAGGTGGGTCTCGACGCGGCCGAGCGCCTCGAGCACGTCCCCGGGCTCGAGCGCGCCGGCGGTGGGGGTGTTGAGGCTCGCGAGCGCCGCGGCCGCGCCCTCCGAGAGCGCCTGTTCGAAGGGGCGCTGCTGCGTGAGTGCCAGCGCCAGCGCGGCCGAGAAGGCGTCACCGGCACCGATCGGGTTGCCCCTGACCGTGGGGTGCCTGACCGTCCAGACCTCGTCACCGACGCCGATCGCCCCGTGCTCGCCGAGCGTGACGACGACGTGCTGTGCGCCGAGCTCGCGCAGCGCCAGCGCGGCGTCGATCACGTCGTCCTCGCTGGTGATCTCGGTGCCGAGCGTGTGGGCGAGCTCGGAGCGGTTGAGCTTGGCGACCAGCGGCTTCTGGTTTTGTGCGGCCCGCATGGCCGCACCACGGGCGTCGAGGATCACCGGGACCTGCTGGTCGCCCGCTCGCCAGCAGAGGTCGGCGAGCGCCTGCTCTGGTGTGCCCGGCGGCAGGCTGCCGGCGATCACGACCATCTGCGCCTGCGCAAGCAGGCCCGTGACGTGCTGCTCGAAGTCCGCCCAGATTGTGGCGGTGAGCGCCGGGCCCGGTTCGTCGAAGGCGGTCGTGCTGCCGTCATTGGCGGTGACGGTCACCGTCTGGCGCGGCGCGCCGTCGACGGCGAAGAGCTTCGAGCTCAGGCCGGATGTGTTGAGCTCCGCGGTGACTTCGTCGAGCCCGTCGCGGCCGATGATCCCGGTGACGAGCGTCTCGGCGCCGAGCCTGTGCAGGCAGCGGGAGACGTTGACGCCCTTGCCGCCGGTGTGGGCGTAGGCCCGGGTGACCTTGTGCACGCTGCCGACCTCGAGCCGGTCGATCACGTAGGTGCGGTCGATCGCGACGTTGGCGGTGACCGTGAGGATCACGCGGGTGCTCCGGTGTATGCGAGCGCGAGCGCCACCGCGCCGAGCAGCGAGGCATTGGCGCCGTCGCGCACGTAGCCGCCGCCGAGCGCGACCACGCTCGAGTTCAGCGCGGTGCAGAGGTTGGCGGTCATCACGGCGATCCCGGTCCAGAGCGCGTCGATGAACTCGCGTGCAGCGGCGTCGGTCTCGGCCAGCTCGAACGTCGCGGCGACCGAGGCGGGCGGTCCTTGGTCGGCGACGCGGGTGGCCGCACCGGCCCCGCCGAACCAAGCCTCGAAGGGGCCGATGCCGTCGGCCGCCATGCGGGGTTCAGATAGATCCCGTCGGCCACACCGTGCAGGCTGCCCCAGGCCATCTCCGCCTGCGCGGCAACATGCACGTCGTTGCCGATCACGGCGGGAAAGGTCTGGGAACAACCGCGCGACGGCAGCGGGGATCACGAGCTCGGTCCAGCCGGGGAAGTAGGTGGCCAGCTCGACGCGGTCGGAGTGGGTGTAGCCCATCGTCGAGACGCCGAGCGCCTCCGCTTGGGCGCCGGCCGCGGCCGCCCTGGCGTGGACGTCCTGCGCGAGCTCGAGCGAGCGTGCGAGCACGGACTCGGCGCCCGCCGAGGCGTGGGTGGGCACGGTGAGGACGCGGGTCATCTCCCCGTCGGCAGAGCCGATCCCGGCGGCGAGCTTGGTCGCGCCGATGTCCAGGGCCAGGACTGCCGGGCCGGCCGTCAAGGCCTTACCGGTCCCCCGCCAGCACGACCGAGCGCGAGATGTGCGGCGGCTGGTCGGGATTGATGCCGCGCAGCTTGACGAGGCCCTCGGCAAAGCGGTGGATGCGCACGAGCTCGGCCAGCGGGTCACCCTCGCCGCGGATCAGACGCGCGCCGGTGGCGCGGATCTGATCGTCGATCGACGGCTCCTCGGCGTCGAGGATCCAGACGAGGCTGCGCTCGTTGATCGCCGAGATCGGGCCGTGGCGGTACTCCATCGTCGCGTAGGCCTCGCTCCAGGTCGCGAGGATCTCCCGGAACTTGAGCGCGGCCTCATGCGCGAGCGCCATACCGACGCCGCGGCCGAGGAAGACGAACTGCTTCACGTCGTTTGCCCACTCGGGGAGAGATTCGCTGAGGTGGCGCTCCGCCCGCTGGGCGGAGGCCTCGACGTCCCAGCCGTAGGCGCCGAGTAGCAGCGTCAGGACGGTGGTCGCAAAGCGGGTCTGCACGACCGACCGCTCGTCGGCGAACGGCAGGTCGAGCTCGTCGCTGAGTAGCGCCGAGAGCGGCGAGCCCTTGGCGCCGGTGATCCCGAGCACGTCGCTACCCCGCGGCAGCGCCCTGGCCGCGTCGATGACCTCGGTGGTGGTGCCGGAGCGGCTGATCGCGATCACCTTCTCCCAGGGCCGCCCGACCGGCGCCTCCGACCCGGGGAACGCGTCTGTCTCCCCCCTGCCCTGCCGCTCGCGGTAGATCGCCGCCGCCTGGGCGACGTA
>DASZMI010000035.1:0-50386 GCA_035551915.1 Solirubrobacteraceae bacterium
CCCGAGCAGTCGCCGGCGCCCTTGGTGCCGACGCAGCCACCGTTGTCGCGCTGCAGCGCCCAGAACGAGAGGAAGCCAACACCCTGCTGGTCGGCCCAGCGCAGCAACGGCGACGCATCCGCGGTGGTAAGCGTCTCGTCCGGGCCGTAGTCGTCGATGCCCGGCATCTCGGTGATCCCGACCATGTGCCACAGCGCTCGCGCCGAGACTCCCGGGTACAGCGTCTGCAACTGAGCGACGAGACCGGTTGCGGCGGACTCGCTGTCGGCCAGCATGTCCTGCTGAGTCCCGTACCAGTAGTCGAACGTCATCAGGTTGACCGTGTCGATCCGAGCTCCGTTGGCGACGGCACTCTGCAGGACGTAGAGACCTGGGCCGGTCAGGCCTGTGGCGAACGTGGGGAGGGTGTATGAGAACTGGATCTGGCGGTGGTGCTGGGCTGCCCATGCCTCGGTCAGGGCGATCGCCTGGTTGCGGCGATCGATCCCGGCCGTGTTGCTGAGCGAGTCCGCCTCCACATCCATGTCGATGCGCGAGATGCCGTAGGTCGTGATCAGGCTCTCGTAGACGTCCGCGATCGCCTGGATGTTGGTGCAGCTGTCGGCGATCTCGGTGTTGGTGGTGTCGGCCGTGTAACCGCCGAAAGACGGGATCACGTCGCCGCCGCGGGCCTGGATGGCGGCGATGTCACTGCCGAACGTCGTCTGGCTGATCGGTTGCGTCGGGTCACCGTTCCAGTCGGCCGCGCAGGAACCCGATGCGGGTGTCTGCAGGAACGCCAGTGTCAGGAACTTGTCGCCTGACGCCTGGGATTGGGCGGCCGGTCCGCCGGCGGTTGTGTCCCACGCCTCGAAGTACGGCGCGAATATGCGGTACGGCAGAGGCTTGCCGTGTGCACCGCCGACCGCTGCATTGGCCGCGCCGGCCGCAGCCAGCGACGACACCATCAGCGCGGAACTGGTCAACAGCGCCGCTGCTCCAGCAGTGGCGCGTCGCGACCTGCCGCGCAGACTGAGAACTTCCATTCTCCACCCTTCCGTTGGAACTAAAGGCATATGGTCCAGACCAAAGTGGTTAAGACCAATATGGTCCAGACCAATCGGAGGGAAGCGTAACCCGGCTGTCAAGACCGCCACATGGGCGTACGGCAGCGCCAGCTGCTTGGGGCGCCCCGCGCCAGCAGCAGGACGGCATTCGGACCAGAATCGCCCTTTGAGGACACCCCGAGTGCGCGTCTTCTGCAGAACCGCCCGGCGGGCATGCCGAAATCGGCGGGCACAGGGCATGCCAAAGCGGCCGCACAGAGGGTGTCCCAACCGAGGATTCTCGGCTTCGCGCACCCGCTGCCGCCTACAGAGTCAGGGAACTGACTGCCTCCTCGGGCTCGCGCGGCTCGAGTCCGACCGCCTCGGCGATCAACTCGTAGGAGCGCTTGCGGGCCTCGTGGTCGAAGGTGATCGTCACCACGATCACCTCGTCGGCGCCGTAGGCGTCGCCGACCTCATGAAGCTGTGCGGCGACCTTCTGCGGCGCGCCGATCACGCCGCGGCGGCCCTCGGTGAAACCGGAATCGGTTGGCTGGCCGATCGACTTCAGATACTTGATCGCCCTCTCAGGTGGCGGCACCGCGATCAGCGTGCCCTGGCGCAGCATTCTCATCGCCATGCGACTCGAGCTCGCCAGATACTGCGCCTGCTCGTCGGTGTCGGCCGCGATCGCCCAGACGGCGACCGCCGTGCGCGAGGCATGACCGGAGTGCTGGGCGGCGTGGCTGCGGCGGTATTCGGCCGCGATCTGCGCGCCCTCGGGATTGATGAAGTCGGCGAACGCGTAGGCGATGCCGAGCTCGGCCGCCCAGATGCCGCTCTGGGCCGAGGATCCGAGCAGCCACTGCTCCGGTACCTGCGGGCGTCCGGGCAGCGCCTTTGTCAGCCGCGCGAAGGGATGGTCGGCGGGCAGTTGGTCATTGAGGTAGGCGAGCAGCTCCGCGAGCTGCTGCGGGAAGTCATCGGGCGAGGCCTGGCGGCGGTCGCGCTGCAGCGCAAAGGTTGTCAGCGGGTCGGTCCCGGCCGCACGCCCGATCCCGAGATCGATCCGGCCCGGGAATAGCCCGGCAAGCAGGCTGAAGGCCTCGGCGACCTTGAAGGGGCTGTAGTGGGGCAGCATCACGCCGCCGCTGCCGACGCGGATGCTGCTGGTCGCCGAGGCGATCGGGCCGATCAGCACCTCGGGCGCGGGGCCGGCGAGCATCGGCCCGCCGTGGTGCTCGGCCACCCAGTAGCGGTGGTAACCAAGGCGCTCGGCCAGCTGCGCCAGCTCGATCGTGTTGCGCAGCGCATCGACACCGGTCAGACCCTCGGATATCGGTGACTGGTCGAGCACGGAGAAACGCATCGGATTCCATGGTAGGGAGAGGCCCCCGCCGCGACAGCAAGCGCCCGATCAGACCAGGCGGTAGCGCTCGTAGATCACGTGGGAGGCGAAGGCTCTGGTCTCGATCAGCTCAAGTGCAATGTCGTGTTCGACGGGCGGCAGCGCCGGTGTGCCCCCACCGACGATCACCGGGCACCGGAACAGCCGAAGCTCGTCGACCAGGCCGAGCTCGATCGCCGCGCCGGCCAGGCCGGCCCCGCCGATCTCCACGTCCCGGTCGGTCCCGGCCAGCGCGGCGGCGACCTCATCCGCCACCGAGCCCTCGGCCAACCGAGCGGTCCCGTCGACCGTGTCGAGCGTGCGGCTGAAGACGACCTTCGGCAGTGCGCTCCAGACCTCCGCGAAGGCCGTGTGGTCCTCGGTGTCGCGCAGCGACGGTTCCGTCTCCCAGACCCGCAGCGTCTCGTAGAGCCTGCGGCCGAGCAGGGTGCAGCCGAGCCCGCGGACGCGATCGAGGTGGAACCGGAACAGCTCGTCGTCGGGCGCCGTCCACGCGAAGTGGCCGGCGCGATCGGCGATGAAGCCATCCACGGAGACGCTTATCGAGTACATCAGCATGGCTACGGACTCCTATGGCTTGAGCGCGACCGCCGCCTCCGGTGTGGCGACTCGGAAGCTGAAGCTCTCCTGGATGTACAGCTGCACATGCTCGGCGTCGTGTGAGGCATAGCCGACCGACAGGTCCTGCCCGGACTCGAGCAGGAAGTCGCCGCCGCGCAGGCTGAGTACGGCACCGCCGATGACGCCGGGGGTCCAGACGATCGGACCGCCGAGGATCTCGCGCAGATGCTCGATCAGCAGCGTGCCGCCGTGCTCGGCGGCCTCGGTGGCGAGGCGGTGGTGCTCGGGGTCGAGTGCGAGGCCGTAGGGACCGCCGATGCCGCTTGCCAGCAGCGCGCTCACTGCGGCGCTGACCGCGCGCGGAAACGCGAGCGCGTCGTTGCCGAGCTGCCGCCCCGGATACGGGGCGAGTTCGGCCACGCCCTGGACCACGTCGGCCCACCCGTGCAGGATCGCGGTGTTCTCGGCGGTCGCGATCTGGTGGGCGGCGCGGTCCAGCGCGTCAAAATCCGCGTCGAGCGCGCCGCGGTCGATGTCCCGCAGCTCCGAGCGTGCGACCGTGAAGTCCGCCCGCAACTCGACCAGCGGCAGCACCTGTCGGGCGAGCGCGCTGACCCCATCGACCGGCGAGTCCCCGAGCGAGGCCGTGCGCCCGAGGGTCGTGGCCGAGTGCTGCCAGCCGAGCGGGCCGGAGAAGTCGACCAGCTTGCGGGCGCCGAGCGCGGGCTCGAGGCGCTCCTTGGCCTCGTCGTCGATCTGCGTCCAGCCGAGGTCGCTGATCGGGGCGTGCGAGCGCAGCAGGTGGTTCATCGTCGGTCCTCTCTGAGGGTGCCGATCTGCAGCGAGCCGTTGCTCGCGGGGTCGGCGGCTGGGGCCTCGGTGTCGTCGGGAATCTGTGCAGCCGCCGCTCCAGCGGGAGCGGCGGCCGTTGGTGGATCGTCGAGGAAATACGCGTTGGGCACGAAGAAGAGGCCGCCTGTGACCGCGGTCGAGAAATCGAGCACCCGGTCGTATGTCCCGACCGGATTGCCGATGAACATGTTCGTCAGCATCCGCTCGATCAGCGAGGCGGTCCTCGCGTAGCCGATGAAGTAGGTGCCGAACTCGCCGGCGCCGACCCGCCCGAAGGGCATGTTGAAGCGCATGATCTGCTGCTGGACGCCGTGCTCGTCCGCGATCGTGTTGAGCGCCACGTGCGAGTCCGGCGGCTTGATCTCGTCGGGCAGCTCGATGTCGTCGAGCTTGGTGCGGCCCATGACGCGCTCCTGCTGCTCGACGCTGAGCGCGCTCCAGGCGGGGATGTCGTGCAGGTACTTCTGCACGATCGCGTAGCTGCCGCCGGCGGCCGCGGGATCGGTGCCGGCGATCGTCACGGCATCGACCGCCGCGGCGCCCCCGGGATTCTCGGTGCCGTCGACGAATCCGAGCAGGTCGCGTTCGTCGAACGAGCGGAAGCCGTGGACCTCGTCGACGACCGTCGCGGCGCCGGCCAGGCGGTCCATCAGCCTGCTCGCCAACTCGAAGCAGAGGTCGAGCCGGTGGGCGCGGATGTGAAAGAGCAGATCGCCGGGGGTCGCCGGTGCCGAGTGCCTGCCGCCCTTGAATCCCGGGAACGGGTGCAGCTCGGCAGGGCGAGGGACGGCAGCGTCGAACAGCCGGTCCCACAGCTCCGAGCCGATGCCGGTGACGCACACGAGGTCGCCCTCGGGAATGCGGAACCCGACCGAGCGCTTGAGCGCGCTGACGTCGGCGAGCAGCTCGCGCACGACCTCCTCGGCGCCGGGCGCGACCGTCAGCACGAGGAAGATCGCCGCCTCGGTGAGCGGTGTCAGGACCTGCTGGCTGGGCGGACCGCCACTCGCCTCGGTGTCGCTGCGCACGCGCCTAGTCTCGCATCTCGCGCGTCCGGGCGCGGGCGCGTCGCGGGCCCGCCTCAGCTGATGTCGGCGCCGACCAGCTTCCCGATCCGCTTGACGAAGTCCGGGCTCGTGAGCGGCGTCTGCTGCCTGCCGCCGATCCAGAAGTCGATCGGGTCGCAGGCGCCGCCGCCGTCCTCCCAGGTCAGGCCACGATGGATGAACACCTGCGCCCGGGCGAGGATCGCGCCGCCACGGCCGGTCTCGAACGCGAGCGTCAGCTGGGAGGCCGAGGAGCCGGTGAGTATCAGCGGGCAGCCCAGCGGCTCGACGGCGGGCTGCACGATCGGCAGGCTGTCGAAGGCGCTCAGGAGCGCGCGCACCCGGGCCGGCCGCCAGACGACGTAGGTGCGCGTCTGCACGTGCCCGCCGGGCTTGACCACCGGTCCGGTGAGCGGCGGGCCCAGGCGCACCGTGATCGCCACGGCGCGCACGCCAGCGGGCACGCGCTCGCCGGCGGAGCGGGGGACATACCAGGCGACCTCGCTCTGGGCGATGACCACCGAGTCACCGTGCGGCGGCGTGACGACCGTCACCGTCAGCGTCCGGTTCGTGAGCTGCCGGGGCACATCCGGCCAGCTGAACCCGACCTCGACCGAGGTCACGCCGGTCTTGGCGTCGCTGCTGCTGCCGGTGCCGACGTCCTCCGTGGAGCCTGCCGGCCGGTGCCTTCTGACGTAGGCGATGATCGCCGTGGGGCCGGTGCCGGCAAGCTCCCAGCGCTCGAAGCTCGCGTAGTAGGTCCCCTTCGGTGAGGAACTGGTCACAAAACTCCGCGCGAACGCCGGCAGCCGGCCGGTGATGGTGAGCTCGCCGGCCGGAAGCCGCAGGCGCGCGAGCAACCGGCGCGCGTCGCGGCCCGCGGCCTGCTTGTTGGCGCGCAACGTGCTCTGGGCGCGCAACGCGCTCATGGCGGCGGCTGCGGGCGGCGCCGGGAGGCCTACCGATGTGATGCCGAGCAGCGCCCCGAGCCCCGCCAGGTAGGAAACGACGATCGCGCGCCTCATACAGCCACTACGCACGCGACGGGGATCCATCTCATTCTGGTTCGGCTCAGCTGATCGGCTGGTTCGGCTCAGCTGATCGCGGTGCGAGTCAGCCTGCCCATCATCCGCACCCAGCCATTGCCGAGCAGGTCCGAGGTCTGGCCGGAGCTGGTGAAGCGGATCGGGAAGCAGGCGCTCGAGCCGCTGTCGCCCTTCGAGCCCTGCGTCACGGCGACCTCAGCGGTCGCGACCTGTGTGCCGCTCGCGTTGCGGAAGACGACGGTCAGCTCGGGACCGATCCGCATGATCATTGGGCACATGCCGCGGAGCTTGGCGACCGGCAGGGCGTCGGTCGCGCTCACGATCTCCGCCACCGTCGAGGCCCGCGTCAGGGTTCTGTGCACGGGCTTGTGGTAGCCGGACACGGTCTTCAGCGGGAAGCTGATCGCAATGCTGACCTTCGCGACTGCGCGGGGGAGGCGGCTGGCGGCCGACGCGGGCGCCGCCGCGGCCCACGCCACCGCAGTGGGCAGCAGTACGCTCGTGACGATTGCCGCTAGTAACCGTCGCATACACACAGGGTAGAAGGGGCATGCAAGCACTGAAGCCAGCCGTCATGCCCAGGCGACATGGGAATTCCGGCGCCGCGCGGCCCCGCCGCGAAGCCGAGCTGACCCCCCGGCCGGGTGGTTCGCCCGCAAACGTGCTGGAACCAGCCGCGTCCACAAGGAATGGTTCCGCTCCAGTGAGCGCGACTCTGAGGCCGACGACAGTGCGTGGCCGAATCCGAAGCATGCGCGGAATCGGTGGAGCGGCCGTCGCTTCAGTCGGCGCCAGCCTGCCCGAGGGCATCGTCGAGAACTCGGTGATCGAGGAGCGGCTGGGGCTCGCCGCCGATTGGATCGAGCGGCGCACCGGCATCCGCCAGCGTCACGTGGCCGCCCCGGGCGAGCGCCTGGAGACACACGCCGCCGCCGCCGCCGCATCGGCGCTCGAACAGGCCGGCATCGAGCCCGCCGACGTCGACCTGGTGCTGGTCGCCACCAGCACGCCCGACGAGATCATGCCCAACGCCGCCTCGCTGGTCGCCACGGCGCTCGGCGCCACGCGCGCCGGCGGATATGACATCGGCGCCGCCTGCTCGGGCTTCCTGGCGGCATTGCAGGCGGGCGCATCGATCATCGACGCCGGCCGCGCGGACTGCGTGGTCGTGATCGGCGCAGACTTCATGACACGCGTCGTCGACCCTGCCGATCGCGGGACCTCGGCCGTGTTCGCCGACGGGGCCGGCGCTGTGGTGCTGGTCGCCAGCGGCGAGAGCCGGATCGGCCCGATCCTGATCCGCAGCGAGGGCGACACCGAGGGCATCATCCGCCTCGACCGCGACGAGCAGCTGATCCGCATGGCCGGGCACGAGACCTTCAAGCTCGCGGTGGCGCGGCTCTCCGAGACCACGGCTGAGGCCGCGGCCGCGGCGGGGCTCGAGCTCGAGGACATCGACCTGTTCGTCTACCACCAGGCAAACGCGCGGATTCTGACCGCCGTGGGCGAGAAGCTCGGCCTGCGCCCGGATCGCGTCGTCGATTGCATATCTGATCTTGGAAACACAACGGCGGCGACGCTCCCGCTCGCCCTCGAACACAGCGTCCGCACTGGCCGTCTGCGCCCGGGCGATCGCGTATTGCTGGCAGCCTTCGGCGCCGGATTCGTCTGGGGTGCGACCGTTCTGGAATGGGGAGTGGCAGCATGAGCGCAGTGCTTTCGAATACCGACGTTGAAACTCTGACGCCGATCGAGCGCCTCGAGGCGCTCTGCGACCCGGGCTCGCTCGATGTGATCCGCTCCGAAGTCGTCTCCGGCCACATGGGCCTGAAGGCGCGCGCGGGCGACGGCGTCGTCGGCGGCTCCGGCCTCGTCGAGGGCCGCCCCGTCTTCTGCTACGCCCAGGACAACACCTACGTCGGCGGCTCGCTCGGCGAGATGCACGCTGACACGATCGTGCGCGTGATGGAGCTGGCCGACCGGGCCCGCGCCCCCGTCGTCGGCTTCGTCGGCTCCGGCGGCGCCCGCATGCAGGAGGGCGTGCGCGCCCTCGGCGGCTACGGCCGCATCTTCCGCCAGACCGTGAAGCTCTCCGGTAGGGTCCCGCAGATCTCGATCATCAGCGGCCTCTCGGCCGGCGGCGGCGCCTACTCGCCGGCGCTGACCGACTGGATCGTGATGACCAAGGACTCGAGCATGTTCCTGACCGGCCCCGCGGTCGTCAAGGACGCGCTGGGTGAGGACGTCACCGCTGCCCAGCTCGGCGGCCACAAGGTCCACGAGAAGAACGGCGTGGCGCACTTCGTGGCGCCGACCGACACCGACTCGGCCTTCCTGGCGCGCGACCTGCTCGGCTACCTGCCGAGCCACCGCGACCTTGGGCTCCCGACCACCGACCCGCGTCCCGCCGGCGCGCACGACCCGTCGGTCCACGTGCCCGACAACCCGCGCCAGGTCTACGACGTGCGCTCGGTGATCGCCGGGATCGCCGACGGCGGTGACCAGCTCGAGGTGGCGCCCAACTGGGCGCGCAACCTCGTGACCGCCTTCATCCGGATCGACGGCCGCCCGGTGGGCGTGATCGCCAACCAGCCGCGCTACCTCGGCGGCGTGCTCGACACGCACAGCTCCGAGAAGGGCGCGCGCTTCGTCAATCAGTGCAATGACTTCGGTGTGCCGATGCTGGTGCTGGTCGACACCCCGGGCTTCATGCCGGGCTCCAGCCAGGAGAAGGAGGGCGTGATCCGGCTCGGCGCGACGTTTGTGAACGCCTTCGCCAAGGCAACTGTTCCCAGAGTGACTGTGATTCTGCGCAAGGCCTTCGGCGGTGCCTTCATCACGATGAACTCCAAGGACCTGGGAGCCGATTACGTGTTCGCCTGGCCGCAGGCCGAGATCGGCGTGATGGGAGCGAAGCCCGCCGTCGGCATCATCCACCGCCGTGAGCTCGCGGCGGCCGAGGACCCCGAATCCGTGCGCGACGAACTCGCCGAGCGCTACGCCGAGATGCACCTGCGCCCGCAGGTTGCGGCGGCAACCGGCCATATCGACGAGCTGATCGCACCTGAGCAGACGCGTCAGCGCGTCGCCTGGGCGCTGCGCTCGCTGGATCGGGCAGCCCGGTGATCAGCCGCGGCCGTGTCTTTCTGACCGGCGCCACAGGGTTCGTCGGTATGGAGGTGCTGGTGCGCTACCTCGAGCTCGGCAGCCGGTCCGTCACCTGCCTGGTCCGCGCCGAGTCCGATGAGGCCGCGCGGGCTCGCCTGGACAAGATCCTTGATCAGCTGATCGCCAACGGCGCCGAGCTGTTCGCGCACCGCGTCGAGGCGGTGGCCGGCGAGATGACCGCCGACGACCTCGGCCTCAGCGCCGAGCTGCGCGAGCGCCTCGCCGCGGAGACCACGACGATCGTCCACTGCGCGGCCAATGTTGCCTTCGACCAGGAGCTCGAGGACGCGCGCGCCACCAACCTCGGCGGCACGCGTCGCATGCTCGAGTTCGCCACGCTCGCCCAGCAGCACGGTGGCCTGCATCGCTACGCGCAGGTCTCGACCGCCTATGTGGCCGGCACCCACACGGGCCGCTTCACCGAGGACGACCTCGATGTCGGCCAGGGCTTCCGCAACACCTACGAGCAGTCCAAGTTCGAGTCCGAGAAGATGATCCGCGCCGAGGCCGATCACCTGCCCTGGATCGTGCTGCGCCCGAGCATCGTCGTCGGCGACCAGTCGAGCGGCTGGACGGCCGCGTTCAATGTCATGTACTGGCCGCTGCGCGCGCTCTCGACGGGCCTCTTCCGCGCGGTCCCGGCGATGCCCGAGGCGCCGCTTGACATCGTCTCGATCGATTACGTCGCCGACGCGATCTACGAGCTCGCCGAATGCCCGCAGGACTCCACGCACAAGACCTTTCTGCTGACCGCGAGTGAGGACGCCACCAGCTTCGGGGAGATCGTTTCGCTGGCCTCCCGCTACTTCCGCAAGCCCGAGCCGAAGGCTGTGCCGCCGTCCGAGTTCAACATCGGTGCCGGCTCGCTGTCGGATGCCGCGATGGAGGCGATCCGCGTGTACTTCCCGTACTTCGCGATCGCGACCAAGTTCGACAACGCCCGCACCCGCACGCGCCTGGCTCAGGCCGGCATCCACTGCCCGCCGCTGCGCGAGTACCTGCATCGGCTGCTGGACTTCGCGACCCAGAGCCGCTGGGGCAAGCGCCCGATCGCCCGGGCCGAGGCCCCGACGGGTTAGCGCGAGCGGGCCCCTGTGGCGCCCTCGCCGGTGCTTCGGGCGCCTTTCCGGAGCGTCCCGGCGGCCGGTACCGTGATAGCGATGCCAGAGGCTGATTTCGTGCACGCGGGGGAGAGCGGCAGCGCCGTTCCGGTCGAGGCGCTCGAGCTGTTCGCCGAGGTGCTCTCGCAGTCCGAGCACGAGGCGGCGATCGGCGATGACTTCTACGACCGGCTCTGCGGGGCCGTCTGCCGGCTGGCGCACCTGCGCCGCGCGATCATCTTTCGCTATGACCCCGCCAGCCGCCAGGTGCGCGCCGCCGGGGCGCACGGGCTCGAGATCGAGGGATTCACCGATGTCGAGCTGTCGGTCGACACCGCTCCGTTCGCCGCGCAGGCGATCCGCGAGGACAAGGTGGTCGAGACCGAGGGCGACGTGCGTGCGCAGCTGCCGGCCGGGTACACGCGCTTCGTGCCCGAGCCGGCCCGCATGGTCTGCGGGCCGATGGTCGCGGCCGGCCGCGCGGTCGGGGTGATCGTGGCCGAGCGCAGCATCGACGCCCCGCCGCTGGACCCCTCCGAGCGCCACCTGCTGTGGACGCTCGGAAAGGCCGCGGCGCTGGCCTCGGTGGCGCGCAACGTCGCCACCCAGGCCGAGACCGCGCGCCAGCTGCGCCAGCGCATCGACCTCGCCCGCGAGGTCCACGAGGGCGTGATCCAGCGGCTGTTCGGGATCTCGATGGTGCTCGACGGCGCCGGCGACCTGCCCGAGGAGGTGCGCGCCCGCTGCGCCAGCGAGATCCAGGCCGCGCTCGGTGAGTTGCGCGATGCGATTCAGCGCCCGCTCGGGCGCCGCTCGCGCGCGACGCAGACGACCTTCGCCGCCGAGCTCGCGCGCGTGGCGCGGACGAATCTCGACTTCAGCCTCAGCTACGAGGACGACACCGTCGCCAACGTCCCCGAGGAGCTCGAGCCGCTCGCCCAGAGCGTGCTGGCCGAGGCGATCCGCAACGTGCGCAAGCACGCGCAGCCGACCGAGGTGCGGGTCAGCACGGCCGTGTTCGACGGGGCCTTCGTGCTCGAGGTCACCAACGACGGGGTGCCTGCGGGTCGCGTGCATCCGCCCGGCATGGGTCTGCGGCTGGCCGCCTTCGAGGCGCTGCAGTGCGGCGGGATCGTTGAATTCGGGCCACTCGATGACGGCAGCTGGCGCGTGCGGCTGGTGGTGCCTCACGATGCCTGAGCCGACGGCAGGCGCCGTGACCCGCAGTGCCCAGCGCCTGCGCGTGCTGGTCGTCGACGACCACGATGTTGTCCACTGGGGCTTCCGGTTGATGCTCACCCAGCAACCGTGGGTCGAGCGCTGCGTGACCGCCTCAAACGGCGATGACGGGGTCGCGCTCGCGCGCCGCTACCGCCCGCACGTTGCGGTCGTCGACCTCTTCATCGGCGAGGAGTCGGGCGCCCAGGTCTGCGAGCGCCTGCGCGAGGCCGAGCCTTCGACCCGCGTGCTGCTGTTCTCCGGTGCCGGCGAGATCTCCGCCAGCGCCGCTCGCGCGGCCGGCGCATCGGGCTTTGCCTACAAGGACTGGCCCGCAGCGAAGATCGCCGGCGCGGTGCGGCTCGTGGGCCTCGGCGGGACCGTGTTCGAGCGCCAGGACCGCTCCGGCGTGCTCGGGCTGTCGGAGCGCGAGCGCGAGGTGCTGCACCTGATGGCGGCCGGCTCGACCAACCCGGAGATCGCCAAGGCGCTGCACCTCAGCCCGCACACGATCAAGGAGCACACGAGCTCGCTCTATCGCAAGCTCGAGGTCCGCAACCGCACCGAGGCGGTGCAGCGCGCGCAGCGGCTGGGGTTGCTGGCCTAAGGGCTCCAGCGGCACTCAGGCGAAGGCGCCGAGGCGCTCGAGCACGGCTCGAGCAGATCAGAGAGGTCGCGCCTCACCGGGATCAGGTTCTGCGTCGGCTCGAGCTCATCCCAGTACCACTCGCGCCACGGACGGTCCTGGATGAAGAACGGGCGGTCAGAGTGCAGCGGGATCTTCAGGCGCCGGCGTCGGCGACCTCCCATGTGGTCTCGGCGTAGTCGGCCACACCCGTCTCCGGCCAGCTGTCGAAGACGAAATCCGGGATCGCGATCTCGGCGTGGCCGTCGGCTTCGCAGAAGCCCAGGCGGACGCAGTCGGGGTCGACCTTGGCCGGGCGGCCGCTGGCGTTGATCGCCAGCCGGCCCCGGCGCTTCCAGATGAACATTCGCTCCCAAAGGTCTGCTGCAGCACGGGATCAGACACGCGGAACGTCTCCATGCTCTTCGGACTCGTAGATCCGTGGGCGGAAGATGAGTGGTGGGCGGCTTCGTGCACGCCTTAGATAGTTCTTGCAAAACGCTGCTTGTGTAGGTGGCATGACCAGCAACAGCTCAGAACTCACGAAGGCGCTCGACGTCCTGCGCTACGTCGTCGTGCTGGTGGCGCTCGCCGGCATCGCGGTCGCGCTGTTTGGATAGGGCTCCGCGCGGATAAGCTGCATCTCCAGCATGGCTGGAGCAGCAGCGAGTGTCTGAACGCGCCGCGATCGTGACCGGCGCCTCACGCGGGATCGGACTGGCGATCGCCACCGCCCTGGCGCGGGACGGCCACGCGGTGACGCTCACGGCGCGCCGGCCAGAGCCGCTGGCCGCGGCTGCCGCGGCGCTTGGTGAGCGCGGCTTCGACGTGCAGCCGCTCGCCGCCAACCTCGCGCAGGAGGACGGCATCCGCGCGATCGTGGACGCCCACCGCGAGCGCTACGGGCGCCTCGACGTGCTCGTCAACAACGGCGGCATCGGCGTCGGCGCCGGGGTGGGAGAGCTGCAGACCAAGCTCATCGACATGCAGCTCGACGTCAACCTGCGGGCGATCATCCTGATGTACCGCGAGGCGCTCGAGCTGCTGCGCGCGGCCGCCGCCGAGCACGGCCGCGCCCAGGTGGTGAACATCGCGTCGATCGCGGGCAAGCAGCCGGCCGCCTGGATGTCGGTCTACTCAGCCTCGAAGGCGGGGGTGATCGCCTTCAGCGAAGCGATGAACCGCGAGCTCGGCGCCGACGGCATCCGCTCGGTCGCGCTCTGTCCCGGGTGGGTCGACACCGACATGACAGATTTCATCAAGCACGAGGTCCCGGCGCGGGAGATGATCCGTCCCGAGGATGTCGCCGAGGCGGTCCGCTTCGTACTGGCGCTGTCACCGGCAGCGGTCGTGCCCGAGATCGTCTTCGAGCGCCCCGGCGGTGGGTTCTAGACCCGGGCCGATGTCTGGGTGAGCAAGCCGACGACGACGCGCGTCCCGGCCGGCCGTCGCGGCGGCCAGGGAGTGAAGCCATTCACCTCCGGCAGAGGCTCGGGCAATGAGGGCCAGTGGACGGCGAGCTCGAGCTTGACGCCACGCTTTCACCCACGACCGCGTGGCTGGAGGTCGACGGCACCCTGATCGAGCGATTCCTGTGGTGTCGACTGGCCGTCGCCGAGCTGCCATTCGGACATGCGGTCGAGCTCAGCGACGTTCGACGGTATCCAGGCCGCGATTCACTCGATCAGCTCCGAGGCGAGCGGTTTTGGGGCCGAGTTCGAGGTCTCTCACCCAACGTGTTGCGTCAGTGCGGGCTCGACGAGCTTCCGGTGGCGTGGTCGCGGCGCAGCCGAGCTGCAGATCGTCGTGTCCACGGACCACGATCAGGCCGTGATCGCCGTGCCTCTGAGGCGACACCCGCCGTCCTTGGTCGAGAGACGGTCCCATGCCTTGAGCTAATGCAGCAACGCGTGGAGCTCGTCGGCCTCGATCACCTCGCCGCGCTTGGTGAAGATGCGCTCGAGCAAGAAACGATGAGCCTCCTGATCGGGGTCGGCGCAGACGTCGGCCAGCACGATCACGCGGTAGTCGCGGTCGAAGGCGTCGAGCACGGTCGAGTGTACGCAGCCGCTGGTGCTGATCCCGGCGAGCAGCAGCGTGTCGATCCCGCGCGCCTGCAGTTGCTCGTGCAGGTCGGTCGTGCTGAAGGCGCCGACGCGCTGCTTGCGCACGACGATGTCGCCATGGCGGGGCGCGATCGCCTCGTGGATCTGCGTTGTCGGCGCGTCGGCGTGCATCATCGCCCGGCGCTCAGGGGTGACGTTGCGGGCCATGCCGCTCGAGGCCGGCGCGCTCTCTATCTCGCCGTCGGCAAAGGCCACGCGGACGTAGCCGATCGTGCCGCCGTGGGCGCGGAAGCTGTCGATCAGCTCGGCGGCCCGCGCAACCAGTTGGTCGCCGTTTTCGACCATCCCGACGATGCCGTTCTGGTAGTCCATCACCAGCAGCGCGGTGCGGCTGGGGTCGATGTGAGCGTGATCTGTGCTCATAGTGCCTCTTGTGGTTCGTGTTGGGTGTGGATGCGGGCGGATGTCCCGCGCAGCAGCGACGCGAGCGCCGCCAGCAGCGACAGCCCCACGGCCGTCGCGCTCAGCTGCTTCAGTGCGCCGCTGCTGGCGAGCATGTGCCTGAGCGGGTTGATCCCGAGCTGCGCCGCGAACAGCGACGAGACCGGCGGCAGCGAGGCGACCGTGTGCTCGGCGTGCGCCGAGAGAGCGGCGGCGTGAAGGCCCGCGCCGAGCAGCTTCGGGAGTCGGCTCGAGAGCCCCGCGATCATCAGCGTGAAGAAGACGCCGATTGAGATGGCCGTGCCGCTGTTGACGAAGGTGGCGCGCATACCGGAGCCGACGCCGCGCTGCCCGGCCGGGATCGAGCCCATGATCGAGGAGCTGTTGGGCGACGTGAACATGCCCTGCGAGATTCCCACAAACGCCAGCAGCAGCGCGAACACGATGTAGCTGAAGTTGACGGGCAACAGCAACCCTGCGAAGCCGGATGCACACAGCAACGCGCCGGCCGTGGAGATCCCGCGGGACCCGAAGCGGTCCAAGGCAGCCCCCGAGATCGGCCTGCCGACGAGGAAGCCGACGGTCAGAGGCAGCATCTAGTTGCCCGCCAGAACGGGGTCTGGCTGCAGCCCGCCGCGTGCCATCGCGATCGCGAAGCCGGCCAGGTTGCCGGCGCTGAAGGCGCGGATCTTGAAGAGGCTGAGCTCGATCATTGGCGCGGCCGCATTGAAGGTCCACGACGCCTGACGAGCACCACCACGAGGCCGGACCCGCGCCCGCAAAGTGCCGAACTCAGTCGTCGTCCGGTTCGCGGACCGGCGCGAGAACGAGCACTCGTTCGCCCGCCCGCAGGTGCAGATCAGGGGATATCGCGCGGATTTCGCGGCCCTCGGTCAGCGCGACGACGGTCGTGCCCACGGGCCAGTGAATCTCGTCGATCCGCCGGCCGAGCGCCGGCGAGTCCGCGCGGACACGGACCTCGAGCAGTTCGTGACCGGGTAGCGGACGGGTTGGCGTCGGGCCGCAGGTTGGGGTCGGTCTGGTGCTGCTTTCGATCGCGGCCGCGCTCCGTTGGATCTCCTGCTCGGTCGTCTCCAGCTTTGTGGTCAGCGCTTTGAGGATGTCGGCACGGGTCAGCCAACCCTGGAGCGTGCCGTCGTGTGTGAGGACCGGCAGGCCGTCGCGGCCATAGAGGACGAGTTGGCGGCGGGCTTGTTCGAGGTCCTCGTCGGCGAGCAGCACCTGGGGGCGGCGGGCGAGGGTCACGGGTCCGACGAGTCGCTGCCACTCTGCGTCATCGGTCGGGTTGCCAGTGGCGGCGTCGGTGGGGGCAAATACGCGAGGCTGACCGTCGACGGCCTGCAGCGGTTGCATCACCTGCTCAACCGTCAGGGCGCGCAGCGCTCCGATCGCCTTGGGACGCTCGATGTCGATGCCGCGTCGCAGCAGCTTGGTGGTGTAGATGCTGCCGTGGGTGAGCTGGCGTGCGATCTGGACTGCGATGCCGCAGGCGAGCATGATCGGCAGGGTGAGGGTGAAGTTGCCGGTCATCTCCGCGACGCTGGCGATCGCCGTGAGCGGTGCCTGGGCGGCGCCGGCGAACACTCCGCCCATGCCGATCACACCGTAGAGGGCAACAGGTCCGATCGCAGAGCCGAAGAGGTGGTGGGCGACGATTCCGAATGCGGTGCCGACGGTTGCGCCGATGAACAGTGAGGGGGCGAAGACGCCGCCGGATCCGCCGATCCACAGGGTCAGGCTGGTCGCAAGGATCTTCCCGACCAGCAGGAGCAGGATGAACCACAGCACGTAATTCCCGGCGAATACCCGGTCCATCACCGGATAGCCGACGCCGTACATCTGCGGGAGCGCAAGCAACAGCCCGCCGAGCAGGAAACCGCCCGCCACCGGGCGCGACCATTGGGGACGCTGCTGCCAGATCCTGTCTGCAAGGTCCTCGCCCCTGTAGACGATCTTCTGGAAGAGCACGCCGATCCCGCCGACGAGCAGGCCGAGCAGGGCGATCAGCAGGAAGCTGAAGTCGTTCGTGATCGACAGGTTGTGCGGCACGGCGGCGAAGAATGCGGCGCTGCCGAAGAAGGCACGGCTGATCACGTCGGCTGTCACGGCCGACAGAATTGTGGCCGCGAGCGCCTCTCCCGAGAACTCCTTGAGGACAATCTCGAATCCGAAGAACAGGCCGGTGACCGGCGCGTTGAAGGTCGCCGAGATCCCGCCCGCGGCGCCGCACGCGACGATCACGCGCAGCCGCCCTTCGCTCATCCGCACCAGCTGGCCGAGTGTCGAGGCGAACGCCGATCCGATCTGCACGATCGGTCCCTCGCGACCGACCGAGCCGCCGCCGCCGATACACAGGGCTGATGCGAGCGCCTTGACGATCGCGACCTGCGGCCGGATCCGGCCACCGTTCTCGGCGACCGCCAGCATCACCTCGGGCACCCCATGGCCGCGGGCCTCCGGTGCGAACCGTTGAACCAGCGGCCCGTAGAGCAGCCCCGCCAGAACCGGCGCGATCAGCACGAACCAGATCCCCAGGGACGGAAGGTGCAGGCTCGGCTGGTGTCCCAGCTGCCCATACGCGCGTCGCCCCGTAAACAGCCAGGTGATCAGGTAGATGAGGTCCCGGAACCCGGCGGCACCAAGTCCTGCGACGGCGCCGACGGCCAGTGCCATCGCCACCAATCCGAGCTTCGTTACCGCCAGCCAGTCCTGCACCAACCGCAGCCGGTACGCCGAGAGGGGCGCCGCTGTGGGCGCTTGGTTAGATGCCACGCAGCAGCGCCCGGATGCCGAGTTTGAAGGCGCGGTCCGCGTCCAGGTCGACCAGCCGGGCGACCTGACCGGCAAGCACCGGGAACTCGTCGGCATCGAGCACGCTCAAGCGCTCGAGTCCAAGACCGCCGGCCGCATCGACTGTGAACCCGGTCGCCTCCGCCAACGCGTAGCCGCGCGCAAGGCTAACCGTAGCCCGATACACCGCGAGTGCGGTCCCGGGATCGAAGCCCGCACCGACGAGCGTCTGAAGCAGACGCTCGACGGGAGCCAGTGCTGCCTGAGCCAGCGGCTGCATCCCAACCAACTGAAACGTCGACGGACGCGCGACGGCGACCCCTCTCAGCCTCGTGGCAAACGCCTCGCACGCCTGCCGCCAATCGGTCCCGAACTCGAGCTCGACAAGAGGCTCCAACAGACGCTCCGCGATCGCCCGCAGCAGATCCTCGCGCCCCTTGAAATGGTGATAGATCGCCATCGCCTCAACGCCGAGCGCGCTGCCGAGGCGCCGCATGCTCAGCGCGCCGGGGCCCTCGCTCTCGATCAAATCGATCGCCGCGTCGAGGATTCGATCGCGCGTCAGCGGACGTCGAGCGTCATGGGATCGCGAAGGCATCACGCGCAACCTTACAGCGTAAGCTTTTACGGTGTAAGTGGACCGTCTGGATCGGCACGGCCACGTTCAAGCACTTCAACGACGTGGGTCAGCAACAGTTGCCGGCCCACGTGATCCCCAACCTGCGCGCCTACATCATCAGCCTGGTCTCCTGACGCGACCGGGCTGGAGCGCTGCAGCGAGGCTTCCGAATCAGCGGATCGGAAGCCGAGGGCTAATGCTGGGCTATTGCCAGCCGTGCGTGATCTGCGGCCCGCTGGGGAACGACTGTGCCTCGTCGGCGCGGATCACGTGCATGACCGCGTTGATCAGCGCCAGGTGCGTGAACGCCTGGGGGAAGTTGCCGAGATGGCGGCCGGTGCGGGGATCGATCTCCTCGGCGTAGAGGCCGAGCGGTGAGGCGTAGCCGAGCAGCCGCTCGCAGAGCTCGCGGGCGCGGGTCAGGTCGCCGATCTCGGCCAGCGCCGAGACCAGCCAGAAGGAGCAGATCAGGAAGGTCCCCTCGCGACCGTTGAGACCGTCGTCGGTCTCCTCGGTGCGGTAGCGCAGCACCAGGCCGTTCTCGGTGAGCTCGTCGGCGATCGCCACCACGGTCGCGCGCACGCGCGGGTCGTCGGGCGGCAGGAAGCGCAGCAGCGGGATCAGCAGCATCGCCGCATCGAGCGAGTCGGTTTCGTAGTGCTGGACGAAGACGCCGCGCTCGTCGACACCGTTCTCGCAGACGTCGGCGTGGATCTCATCGGCGACTTCCTGCCAGCGCTTGGCCAGGTCCCAGTCCTCGCGGATCTCGGCCAGGCGGGCGCCGCGGTCACAGGCGACCCAGCAGAACATCTTCGAGGAGGTGAAGTGCTTGGGCTCGCCGCGGACCTCCCAGATGCCGCGGTCGGGCTTGCGCCAGTTCTTGATCGCCATCTCGACCTGCTTGGAGAGGATCGGCCAGACGCGCTCGTCGAGCGAATCGCGTGAGCGCGTGTGCAGGTAGACGGAGTCCAGCAGCGCGCCCCAGACGTCGTGCTGGGCCTGGCGGTAGGCGTCGTTGCCGATGCGCACGGGACGAGCGCCCTCGTAGCCGCTCAGGTGATCAAGCGTCTGCTCCTCGAGGTTGAGCTCGCCGCCGGGGCCGTACATGACCTGCAGGTCCTCATGGCCGCCGGCGACATCGGCGATGAAGTAGAAGAAGTCGTTGGCCTCCCAATCGAAGCCGAGCGTGTAGAGCGCCCACAGCATGAACGTGGAGTCGCGGATCCAGCTGTAGCGGTAATCCCAGTTGCGCTCACCCTGGGGGCTCTCGGGCAGTGATGTGGTCGAGGCCGCGATCAATGCGCCCGTGGGGGCGTAGGTGAGGCCCTTGAGCGTCAGCGCACTGCGCTGCAGGTGTGTGCGCCAGGGGTGGTCGGGGAAGGTGCCGCGGTCGACCCAGTGCTGCCAGTGGTGGGCGGTCCACACCTGGCGCTCGTAGGCGTCCTCGAAGTTCTGCGGCGGGGGGTGCTCTGACCAGTAGAGCGCGGCATAGATCTGCTCGCCCTCCTTCATGCGGTGGCGTGCGGTCGCGCGCGGCCCCTCGAAGCCGATCCGTAGGTTGGTGCGCAGACCGAGCCGCACGTCGCACCCGGGCGCGGTTGCCATACCATCGTTGTAGCCGTCGCCGGTGTACTCCCAGTGCACCCCCTTGGTGCCGTACTCGAACACCGGCTCGCAGTCCATGACGATCTCGACCTGACCGTTGACGCAACGAATCGTGCGCAGCAGCACGTGGTCGGCGTCGTAGTCGGTGGGGGCGCGGCGGTGTGTGCCGGAGCGCTCGCCCTCGTGATGCCAGCCACCGATCAGCAGCGCGTCGCGGACGATGATCCAGCCCGAGCCGGTGCCCCAGCTGGTCTCGAGCACCATCGTCCCGGGCAGGTAGCGGCGCGCGGCGGGCACACTGATCCCCGAGGGCCCGAGACGGAAGGAGCCGGCGTCGCGGTCGAGCAGCGCGCCGAAGACAGAGGGTGAATCGATCCGTGGCAGGCAGAGCCACTCGATCGCGCCGCCGGGCGCGACCAGCGCCGTGGTCTCGCAGTCCGACAAAAAGCCGTACTCCGCGATCGGCGGGAACGGGCTGCCACCCAGCAGTGGCGCCGGCACTGCATTGCGCATGCCAGGCATCGCGCTCAGATGCGCGGACAGCGGTGCTGTGTGGGTGGTGGTGTCGAACGGATCGTTCATGGCTTAATCATCGGCAGATTTCCTCCGAGCTTAGGCCCGGGAACATTGATTAATCGTTTCAGAACGGTAGGTCGGCATTAGCGACGCGTCATCATGGGGTAAATGAGCGTCGGCGGACACGGGATCGGAGCACAGCACGGGGCGGGCGGAGCCGGCAATCCGATGCGCCAATTCCGCACGCCCAAGAAGGACACGCCGGAGCTGATGGACCCGACGCGCGAGCGCGACTCACGCCGGATCCTGGCGTTGTTCAGGCCCTACCGCGTGAGGCTCACGGTCGTCGTCGTGATGATCATCGCCTCGGCTGCGATCAGCATGCTCAACCCGTTCCTCGTGCGGACGGCGCTCGACGACGGCTTGCTGTTGCGCCACGGCACGACGCTGACCCTGGCCGTGCTCGGGATGATCGCGGTGGCCTTCGTCACGCAGGCCGCGAGCGTCTGGCAGACATATCTCTCCAACGTCGTCGGCCAGCGCGTGATGCATGACCTGCGCGCCGCCGTCTACCACCGGCTGCAGAAGATGTCGCTGGCTTTCTTCACACGCACCCGCACCGGCGAGGTGCAGTCGCGCATCTCCAACGACATCGGCGGCCTGGACAACGTCATCACGACGACGGCGACGACGATCGCCGGCAACGTCACGACCGTGATCGGCGCGATCGTGGCGATGTGCATCCTCAACTGGAAGTTGGCGTTGTTGTCGCTGTTTTTCGTGCCGCCGTCGGTCTGGATGACCCGCCAGGTCGGCAAGTTGCGCCGGCGCATCACCACCGAGCAGCAGAAGCGCCTGGCTGACATGAGCGCGCTGGTGGCCGAGTCGCTCTCGGTCTCGGGGATCATGCTTGGCAAGACGATGGGCCGCGGCGATGACCTCGCCGACCGCTTCACCGGCGAGTCACGTCAGATTGCCGACCTCGAGGTCAGGTCGCGCATGGCCGGGCGCTGGACAATGGGGACGATCCAGTTCGTGTTCTCGGTCACTCCGGCGATCATCTACTGGTTCGCCGGTCAGTCCTTCGCCTTCGTCGGCAAGGGTTCGCTCACGATCGGCACGGTGGTTGCCTTCACGACGCTGCAGACGCGGCTGCTGTTCCCGATCCAGTCGCTGCTCGGCGCCGGCACCGACATCGAGGCGTCGCTGGCGCTGTTCGATCGCATCTTCGAGTATCTGGACCTGCCGATCGACATCGTCGAGGCCGCGGACCCGGTGGTGCTCGATCCTTCGCGGGTCGTGGGTGAGGTGCGCTTCGAGGGGGTGTCGTTCCGCTATGGCGGGGCGGCCGGCCAGCGGGCCGGCGGCCCCGAGACGACCCTAGGCCGGCGGGCAGGTGATGAGGAATGGACGGTCCGGGACATCGACCTGACCGTGCCCGCGGGAACGCGCACCGCGGTTGTCGGCGAGACCGGCGCGGGCAAGACCACGCTCGGCTACCTGGCGGCACGACTGTACGAACCGCAGCTTGGCCGCATCACGATCGACGGCGTCGACATCCGCGATGTGTCGCTGGAGTCGCTCGCGGCCACGGTCGGGGTGGTCTCGCAGGAGACTTACCTGCTGCACGAGAGCGTGCGCGAGAACCTGCGCTTCGCGCGGCCCGACGCCGCCGACGAGGAGATCGAGGATGCCGCCCGGACTGCCCGCGTGCACGATCTGATCGCCTCGCTGCCCGACGGCTACGACACGATTGTGGGCGAGCGGGGCTATCGATTCTCGGGCGGTGAGAAGCAGCGGATGGCGATCGCGCGCACGGTGCTGCGCAACCCGCCGGTGCTGATCCTCGACGAGGCGACCTCCTCGCTTGACACGCAGACCGAGGCGGCGGTGCAGGCGGCGCTGGAGGCGCTGGCCGAGGGCCGCACCACGATCACGATCGCCCACAGGCTCTCGACGGTGCGCGACGCCGACCAGATCGTCGTGCTCGACGCGGGCGCGATCGTCGAGCGTGGGACACACGAGCAACTGCTCGAGCTCGGCGGTTTTTATTCGAATTTGGTCACTCGGGACATCGCCGAGAAGCCGCTGGGGGGTTAACGAGCGCTTCTCAACGCCTCTACTTCGTAATGACGAAGTTTTGGCAGGGAGAAAGCGTGCGGAGGGTGGTGGAGCGGCAGCACGGGCGTGTCACCTGGGCGCAACTCAAAACGCTCGACGTGCCGGACGCAACGATCGGGACCTGGAAGCGTGACGGCTACCTCACACGCGTGCTCCCGAAGGTCTACGCGGTGGGCCACATCGCGCCGAGCCGCGAGGCCGATCTCTGGGCCGCCGTGCTCTACGCGGGACCGGGGGCGATGCTCTCGCACATGTCGGCTGCACACCATCGTGGCCTGATCATCTACCCACCGAGCGTGATCCAGGTCTCGACCCCGCGGGAGAAGGTCAAGTCGATTCGTGGCGTGGTGGCGGTTCACGGCCGGCGCGAGCTCGAACGCGCGAGTCACGACGGCATCCCGGCGACCACCAACGCTCAAACCGTGCTCGACCTCGCGGCGGACAAGCGGGACTTCAAGCTCGTGCGCCGGGCGCTCGCGGTCCTCGAATACCGCGACGAGCTCGACCTCGGGGCGCTCGAGGCGATCTGTGGCAAGGGCCGGGCGGGGAGCCGGGCGCTGCGGGGGGCGCTCGCGATCCATCAGCCCGAGCTGGCCTTCACCAATGGCGAGCTGGAGGAGGCGTTCCTCTACCTGTGCGAGCGCTTCGGCCTGCCCATCCCGAGTTGCAACCTCTGGATGTACGGGTTCCACGTCGACGCGTACTGGCGCGATCACAACCTCGTTGTCGAGGTCGACGGTCGCAGGGCCCACTCCAAGCCCGGGCAGCGCCGCAACGACCGCCGCAAGGAGCTGACGCTCCGCCAGCACGGCCACGTCGTGGTTCGCTACGACTGGAAGCTCGTGAAGGGCGCCTCCGAGGAGGTCGCGGCCGACCTGAACCGCCTCGGGGTGGGTGGCAGCCTCGACGGCCAGTCATGATCAGCAGCCCGCCGGCCCGGCGTGATCAGCAGCCGCCGGCCCGGCGTGATCAGCAGCCCGCCGGCCCGGCGTGAGCGGCGGCCCCCCGGCCCGGCGTGATCAGCCGCCCCCCGGCCCAGCGTGAGCGGTTGCCCGAGTCGCTAAAGCGTATTAGTAGACGGGAGCGGTTCTCTAACCTCTGGGTATGACCTCCTCTCCGCTTTCAGCCACGCTCTACAGCGACCCAGCCTGCCCATTTGGTTACTCCGAGAACCCGGCGCTGCGGGTGATCGAGTGGCGCTACGACAGCCAGATCGCCTGGCGCCTGGTGCTCGTGGGCCTCAGCGAGACGACCGAGCGCTACGCCGCCAACGGCTACACGCCGGTGCGCATGGCCCAGGGGCACGTGATGTTCCGCGACCGCTGGGGGATGCCGTTCGCGCTCACGCCGAAGACGCGCCTGGCAGCGTCCTCGCGTGCCTGCCGGGCGGTGATCGCGGCGCGGCGTGAGTGGCCGGGCAGCGAGTGGCTGGTGTTCCGCACGCTCCAGCTCGCCAATTTCAACACGCCGCTGCTGCTCGATGACGACGAGCAGCTGCGCGAGGTGCTGAGCGGCGTCGACGGCGTCGACGCCGACCGCATCGTGGACTTGATCGACACGCCCGAGGTGCTGGCCGAGTACGAGCAGGACAAGGCGCAGACACGCACGGCGGCCGGTTCGCCGACAGAGCTGCAGGGCAAGGCCGGCAACAGCGACGGCAGCGTCCGTTACACCGCCCCCTCGGTGGTGTTCACTCGCGCGACCGACGGGCTCAAGCTCGAGGCGGGCGGGATGCAGGCGGTCGAGGCATATGACGTGCTCGTGGCCAACCTCGACCCGACGCTCGAGCGCAAGGCGCCGCCCGAGGACATCGGCGATCTGCTGGAGCACTTCAGCTCCGGGCTGACCAGCCAGGAGGTGGCGGCGCTGATGACGGTCAGCAACGACCTGCCGGATCGTGATGCCGCCGAGCGCGCGCTGCTCGGACTGGTGGCCGAGGGCCGCGCCGAGCGCCACCCGCTCGGCAACGACGCACTCTGGACGCTGCCCGGTGGCCGGCGGCCGCCGCAGCTAGCGCACGAAGCGGAGCGGCAGGCTGTCTAGGCCGTAGATCCCGGACGGCGTGCCGTATTGCGGCTCGCCGTCCAGATGGACCTCACGGAGGGCCTCGGCCAGCATCACGAGGCCCTCCTGCAGCTCGGCGCGCGCCAGGTTGGCGCCGACGCAGTAGTGGATGCCGGCACCGAAGGTGAGCAGCCGCAGGCCCTCGCCCTGGGCGGTGATGTCGTATGCGTCCGCGTTCTCGATGCCGTCGCGGTTGGCGTGCCAGGCGGACACCAGGACGACCGTGTTCTCGGGGAACGTGACTCCGCGGTGCTCGAGCTCGGAGGTGGTCATGCGCGCCGTGAACGGCGTGATCGGCTCGTAGCGCAGGGCCTCGTCGGCCGCCGCCTGGGCGAGTTCCCGCGGGCGCTCGCGCAGCAGTCGCCACTGCTCGGGGTGCTGGGCCAGCAGGCGGATCGTGTGTCCGAGCTGGCTCTGGGTGGTGTCGACGCCGCCGAGCAGGACGCTGAAGATCAGATTGCGCAGCTCGTCGTGGTTGAGCTTTTCACCGGCCTCCTCGGCACCGATCAGGTCGGTCACGAGGTTGTCGGCGGGCTCGGTGCGGCGGGACTCGATCAGCGCGTCGATGTAGGCGTAACAGTCGACCACGCCCTGCTCGATCTCGGCGAGCACGGCTGGGTCCATCAGGCTCGCGGGATCGAACTGTCGTTGGATCAGATTCGACCAGTAGTGAAGCTTGGGAGCATCCTCGCGCGGCGCACCCAGCACGTGGGCGATCACCCGCGAGGTGAAGGGTTTGGCGAACCGGCCGACGAACTCGATGCGCTCGGCGCCGTCGAGCGCGTCGCTCAGCTGGTCCATCAGCTCCGCCAGGATCGCCTGGATCGCCGGGCGGTAGGCGTCGGCGCGGCGAGGCGCCAACGCCGGGTTGACCAGCGCGCGCAGGCGGTTGTGATCGGCACCGTGACGGGTGATCAGGTTCTTGGAGATCTCCTCATGCAGCGGTCCCTCGGTGACGTTGAAGAGCACCGCCAGCGTCATCGACGGGAACATCACCTCGCGTGAGCGCAGGAAGAACTCGCCGGACTCGCGGTCGAGCGTGATGAAGCCGAACGGGGCCTGTGCCAGCCAGCCGTCGTGACCCTCGACCGCGCCCATCAGCTCGCGATAGACGTCACCGCGGAGGTTCTCATCAAGCGTGTTGATCTGCGGGAGTTCGAGTTCGGTTACGAGGACCATCTCGGCTGAACTTCTCAGATCCAGGGGTTGGTTGCCAACTCGCGGGCGACGGCCTCGGTTACGTGCAGCGCCTGCGCGACGGTCCGGTAGTCGATGTTCTCGGGCGTGTCGCTTGGCAGGTGGTAGTTCGACAGCGCTTTGTGCTTGTCGATCGAGACCAGCAGGCCGGTTGGGTAGCGCGCGTGGCTTGGGATCACCGCGTCGGTCGAGTTGCGGGCGCGCATGCCGCGCCGCAGCGGCGCGCCCGAGCTGTCCGCCACGCGCGCGATCAGATCGCGGAAGCGTCGGTCGTAGTAGTCCTCCATCACCACCGGCCCCTCGCCCTCGCACATCGCCAGGATCGGCGAGCCGACCGTGTCGAGCGCCAGGAACCAGGTGCGGTCCTGTCGCAGTGTCGGGAAGTGCCGCTTGGCGAACGAGTTGATCCCGCCCTGGATCACCTCCTCGGCCCCGCAGGAGACGAGCATCACCCTCAGGCCGCTGATCGGCTCGGCGCGCAGACGCTCCGCAAGCGCGACCAGCACCGATACGCCGGAGAGGTTGTCGTTGGCGCCGGGCACGACTGGGCTCGCCTGGATGTTGGCCATCGTCGCGGTGCTGATGGCGGCGATCGCGGTTCCCAGCGCTGTCAGCGACCTGCGTCCGAGTGCGGCCCCCGCCGTCACCGACGCCGGGCCGGCGAGCACGAGCCACCACAGCGGGAACGAGGTGTCGAGGCGCTCGACAAGACCCGGGAACTCGTGCGCGAGCCAGGCCTGGAAGTGGGGGTCGAAGATCAGCCCGGTACGGGCGGCGTCGTGGTGGGCGAGCACGACCAGCGTGCGCTCGGCATCGCGGTCACCGGTGACGGCGACGACGTTCTGCGTCGGCAGCGGCTTCGTCAGCCGACGGCGGAAGACGCGGTGGGTGTTGGCGACGTCGTCGGCGATCGCGGCGCCGGCGAGCGCTGCGAGCAGGCCGCCGGGCAGGCGTCCGCGCCGGCGCAGCGCCAGCAGGCCCGCCAGTGCCGTGATCGCCGCGAGCGTCCCGATCGGCTTGGCGTAGCCGTCGTGGTATTGCGCGGCTTCGACGTCGGCGACGCAGCCGGCTTCGCGCAGGCGCTGGGCGAGCCAGGCGGCGGCCTCCGCCTCTCCGGGGGAGCCCGGTGCCCGCGCGAGCGGCGCCAACCGCTCGATCACCTCGCGCAGCGCCGGATGGATCGTGGGTGCGGCCATTGCGCGAGACGGTACAGAGCGCCCAGCTGGAGGAGCGCAGAGCTCGACCTAGAATCGCACCAGGATGATGCCGTCGCCGTTGATGAACGTCGCCGCCGCCCGCGCCGCCCAGCGCCTGCCGGGACTGAGGCGCATCCCGCTGGCCAGGCTGGTGCTGCTGGCGGAGCTGGGGATGCTCGCCAAGGTCCACTACGAGCGCCTGACGCCCGCCGAGCGCCGCCGCATCGTGCTGCTGCTCAGGGAGGCCAGGGGCTGGCCCCAGAACCTCTCGGAGCGGGAGCGACGCGAGCTGAGCAAGCTCGTGGCAAAGGTCGAGCCAAAGGCCTTCGCCAACGCGGCCGTCGAGCGCTTCTCGCCGCTCGCGGGCCGCCGTTAGCCGCTTGGAGCCTGCGGTTTTTGCCGCCCCGCTGGGCGGCAATGCAGCTCAGCCGGTGATCAGGATGTGGCCGGGCTGGCCGGCGACGCGCTCGACCCAGGCCTGGATCCAGGGGTAGGGCTCGAGGTCGAAGCCGCCCTCGGCCGCCAGGTGCGTGTAGCCGTAGACGCTGATGTCCGCGACGCTGTAACTGTTCCCGACGAGGAACTCCTTGCCGGTCAGGCCGCGCTCGAGCGCCTCGAGGCCCTTGCGACCACCCTCCTGCTTCTGGCGCGATAGACCGTCGGGCGGCTCCAGGTCATAGAGGCGGAAGAAGCGCGCCACCGCCAAGTTGGGCTCGATCTCGTACTGCTCGAAGAACTGCCACGCGAGCACCTGCTGGCGCTCGTAGGGATCACTCGGCATGTAGGGCGTGCCCTCGGCCAGGTAGTCGATGATCGCGTTGGACTCGAACATCGAGCGGCCGTCATCGAGCACCAGCACCGGCACACGCATCACCGGCGTGAGGCCGCCGATTACACCGGGTCGGTCGGTGCGGTCGACCACGTCCAGTTCATGCAACTCGAGCTCGATGCCAAGGTGCGCCGCCAGCAGGCGGACCTTGTAGCAGTTGCCGGAGACCGCGCTGTTGTAGAGGAGCATGGGGCCGGAGGCTACAGGTCGCCGGCTAGCGCTCGAGGCGCCGCCGCTGCCCGAAAGCGGATACGACCAGGCACACGTCTGCGATGCATAGGAGGTAGAGCGGCAGCCAGTTGATTGACATCGCGATCGCCAGCAGGATGGGTACAGCGAGGACCAGCCGCCAGCGGTACTTCCTGATCGCCGCTCTGACGCGATTCACGGACCGCTAACCGACCGCGACGAGTTCGGCGCCCGGCATGCGCGACCCGGCGTGGGGCAGAGCCGTGGAGCTGCCGGAGCCGGCGAAGTGGATGAAGCTGGACGGCCAGGACTCCCAGGACGAGCCGTCACGGTAGACGCGCTCCCAGCTGTAGCCGTCGTTGGCCGCGCCCATGCCGCTCTGCGAGACGTCGACGTAGCTGCCGTCCGGGCCGATCGCCTCGACAACGGCCACATGGCCGTAGCCGCCCATGCCGTTGGCATCGGCACCCCAGACGGCGACCGCGCCGACCGTCGGCGTCTCGTCGACGGGGATGCCGGCCTCCGCGGCGCGGCCGGACCACTGATCGGCGTCGCCAAGCAGCAGCCCGGGGGTTGGGACGCCGTAGATCTGGGACTCGACATAGGCTGCGTAGTTGGTGCAGTTGATGCCGGGATACATCGACCACCAGGACTGGCCGGCGGCATTCTGGTAGCCGTGTGTCGTCAGACCGGGGCCGCTGCAGGGCGCATACCCCGAGCAGATCAGGGAGTTGTCGGCTCGGGCCACGCCCGAGAACCACATCGCGAACGCACACAGGGTCGCGCCGACGATGGCGGCGCGCCGCGCCGCGACGCCGGTTATTGCTGCGCGCGGTCGCAGGCACCCCTCTCCCACTGGTGTCACACCGCGGGATAAAACCGCATTCACCGGCAGAATGTCGACCGGTCAGCCGCGCAACGTAAGAGTGGGTGCGTTCTTGCAGGGACTTTGCGGCCTTTATAGAAGTGGCGTCTTGGGCGAAAACGGCTGGGATGTCGCGCTGCGCGACAGACGGTTGGACCGACGCTCCAACTATCTGAACATCGCGTGCATCGACGACTCCTGCCCAGCCCCACCCGGAAGATCGAGACCGACGTCTGCGTCGTCGGCGCGGGCCTGCTCGGCCTCGCCCACGCCCTTGAGGCGCGGCGGCGCGGCCTGAACGTGGTGCTGCTCGACCGCGGTGCCCGGGCGGGCGGCGCGAGCGTGCGGCTCTCGGGGCATCTGTTCTTCTCCGCGCTCGAGTCGGGCACGGCGCTCGACGCGGCACCGCTGGCGAGGCAGCGCTGGCTTGAGCTGGCGCGCCGCGCGGGCACCGTCGCCGATCAGGGCGGCACCCTGATCATCGCCCGCCACCGCGAGGAGTTGGCCGTCCTCGAAGCGGCGGCGGCCGAGCCGTTGCGTCAGGCGCGGGTTCGTTCCCGTAAGAAGGTCGGGCGACTCGTGCCGATCCCGATTGATGGCGTGCTCGGCGCCTTCCACGCCAAACAGGACCTTCGCATCGGCCCGCGCTCTGCCCCCGCTGCACTGGCCAGGCTGCTGCGCAGTGACCCCGGCGCGCGGGTGGAGTGGGGTGCCCACGTGCACGGGATCGAGCCTGGAGTCGTTCATGCCGGCTCACTGCGCGTCAGGGCCGACGCGATCATCGTCTGTCCCGGGGCCGAGCAGCGGACGCTGCCCCCGGAACTGCGCCCGCGAATTGCCGTGAGGTTTCAGCAGGCCCAGATGCTGCGGCTCGCTGCGCCGAGCGGACGCCGCTACCGGCAGACGCTCGCGACGGGGTTGAGTCTGCTCGCATATCCGGGCTTCGGCAGCCAGCAGGGCATCGCCCTACTGCGGGACCGACTCGAGTTGAAGGCGCCGGAGTTGGTGCAGAGCGGTGTCAGCCCGATCCTGACTCAGCTGTCCGACGGGGATCTCATATGCGGTAGTACGACTACGTACACAGATAGGCCGGCGCCCTATTCACGCGAGCGGCTGGATGATCTGATGCTCGCGCAGGCACGCTCGCTGCTTGGCAGCTCACCGAGCGTACGCCAGCGCTGGACCAGTACGCAGGTCGCCGCGCCCGGTGCCACCGGCGATTTCCTGACGACGCGTCCGATGGTTGGCGTCAGGATCGTGCAGGCCGTTCGGTCGACTGCCGCGGCCCTGTGTCACTGGCACGCGGCGACGGTGCTCGACGAGCTGCTTGCGGGACCATCCACCGCGGACATGTACATCACCGTCCGCGATACTCGGGATGTCGCTGACGTCGGCGGCGTGCGTGAGCACGCATGCGCGTTCGAGTCGCGTCCCGGCCGGTCTTCGGAGCCTTAGAGCTCGATCGGGTGTTCGAGTCGCGCCGGTGGGCCCGGCGGCGGCGGCAGTTCCGGCTCATGCGTGTCCGGGCCAAGCTGCCTTGCGAGCCAGATCACATCTCGCCAATCGCCCGCCTTCCACCCAATACGGCGGTATACACCAACCTCTTCGAACCCGAGCGCTCTGTGCAGCGCGACACTCGCCGGATTGGGAGCCGAGATGCCCGCCAGGAGCATCCGGTAGCCCTGCTGCTCGAGCAGCCGGAAGAGCACCTGATAGAGCGCGCGACCGAGGCCGCGCCCACGGAAGCCGTCTCCGAGGTAGACGCTGACCTCACATGTCCAGCGATAGGAGAGGCGTTCACGATGTACGCCAGCGTATGCAAACCCCGCGATCTCAGATCCCTCCTCGGCGACGAGGAACGCGTGCGTGCGGCCGGTGCGCTTGATCCGCTGCGCGTACTCCGCGAGCGATGGTGCCTCGTGTTCGAAGCTGACGGCGGTGTCATTGGCGAACGGCGCGTAGATGGCCAGGCAGCCGGCGGCGTCAGCGGGGTCGGCGTGGCGGATGAGCATCGCAGGTGAGGAATTTAGTGGTCGGCGTAAAGTCGGAGCTGGATGGCACGCGACTACGACATCGCCCTGTTCGGCGCGACCGGCTTCGTGGGTGAGCTGACCGCGGATTACCTGGCGGAACGCGCGCCGCATGCGCGGATCGCCCTGGCCGGTCGCAGTCTGGAGAAGCTCGAGTCGCTCCGTGGGAGGTTGGGGCGTGGGGATCTGGGTCTGCTGGTCGCCGACGTGGAGAACGCCGATTCGATCCGGAAGCTCGCCGAGGCCAGCCGCCTGGTCATCTCGACGGTTGGGCCTTACCTGCGGTACGGGGAGCCCGTGGTGGCCGCCTGTGCCGCCGCCGGAACCGATTACGTCGATTTGACCGGTGAATCCGAGTTCGTTGATCTGATGTACCTGCGCTACCACGCGGTTGCGAAGGGGAGCGGTGCGCGGCTGGTGCACTCGTGCGGGTTCGACTCGATTCCGTACGACCTGGGAGCGCTCTTCACCGTGTCGCAGCTGCCCCCTGATGTACCGATCGCGCTGCGCGGCTTCGGGGGCGCGAGCGGCTCCATCTCGGGCGGAACCTTCCACTCGGCCGTCGGACAGATGGGACGGCTCAAGCAGAGCGGGCGGCTGTCACGTCAGCGCCGCTCGATCGAGCGCAACGCCGATGACGGGCGGATCGCCGAGGGGCGGAGCGTGCGCGGGCTCTCGGGCAAGCCGCACAAAGAGCCTCTGGTGAAGGGTTGGGTGGTGCCAGCACCAACCATCGACCCGCAGCACGTTCTGCGCTCGGCTCGCCTAAATCCCCGCTACGGGCCGGATTTCAGCTACTCGCACTTCATCGTGACGCGGAAGCTGCGCACGACGATCGGCCTCGGCGCGGGCGTTGGCGCGGTCATTACGCTGGCACAGTTCGACACAACCCGTAACCTCTTGTTGAGGTTGAGGGCGCCGGGCAGCGGACCGAGCGCCGCGCGTCGCGCAAGTTCGTTCTTCCGTGTCCGGATGGTGGCGGACTATGGGACAAAATCTCCGCGTGAGCGGCTGATCACCGAGGTTCGGGGCGGTGATCCCGGTTACGGCGAGACCGCCAAGATGCTCGCCGAATCGGCGCTGGCCCTGGCCTTCGACGCAAACGTTCCTCAAATCGGAGGCGGGCAGTGGACGCCGGCGCTGGCCCTGGGGGAGCCCCTGATCGAGCGGCTGATCCAGGCCGGGATCGAGTTCAGGGTCGTCGAGACGGTCGGTGAGCAGAGCGTCTAACGCTCGCCTAGCGCAGCTCTGAGGAGGCCTTGCCCAGCAGCTGCCGGGCTATCACCAGCTGCTGGATCTGCTGTGTGCCCTCGAAGATGTCGAGGATCTTGGCGTCACGTGCCCACTTCTCGAGCAGTTCGTCCTCGCCGTATCCCACCGTTCCGCAGAGCGCCACGCAGCGAAGCGTGACCTCGGTGGCGACGCGCCCGGCCTTGGCCTTGGCGATCGACGCCGCGACCGTGTTGGGCATGCGGTTGTCCGACATCCAGGCGGCGCGGAGCGCGAGCAGCCTGGAAGCCTCCCAGTCGGCCTCGAGCTGGATGAACTCGGCGACTGCCGCGCTCTGGGCTGTGAGCGGGCGCGTGTAATCGATCGTGACGCCGTCCTGCTCGAGCAGTTCGCGCGTGCGTTCGAGCGCCGCCCGGGCCACGCCCACCGCCATTCCGGCGACCATCGGCCGGGTGTTGTCGAAGGTCTGCATGACGCCCGCAAAGCCCTCGCGCGCCGTCGCGATCTCGGCCGAGCCCAGCAGATTCCCTTTGGGTACGCGACAGTTCTCGAGAACGAAGTTGGCCGTGTCCGAAGCCCGGATGCCGAGCTTGTGTTCGAGTCTGTCGAGCTTCAACCCGGGGTTGTCGCGCTCGACGACGAACGACTTGATGGCGCCGCGGCCGGCGGCGCGGTCGAGCGTCGCCCAGACGACGATCAGGTCGGCGCGATCACCGGATGTGACGAAGATCTTCTCGCCGTTGAGCACGTACTCGTCGCCGTCCAGTACGGCTGTGGTACGTATGGCAGCGGAATCCGACCCGGCCTCGGGCTCGGTGATCGCCATCGCCGCCCATTTGCCGCCGAAGCGCTGGAGCTGCTCAGGTGTGGCTACGGCGCGGATCGCCGCCTGGCCGAGGCCCTGACGGGGCATCGTCAGCATCAGGCCAACGTCGCCCCAGCACATCTCGACCAGTCCGATCAGGCTCGCGAGATTGCGCCCGTTGATGTTGGTGTCCGCGCCCGACGCCGACGGAGGCGGTTGAGGTGTGTCGCTCGCGTCCATTCCCGCCTGCTGGGCGTTCGCCTGGGCGACGAGCTCGGCGAGACTGTCGAGTTCGACCGGATAGGCGTGCTCGGCGGTGTCGTATTTGCGCGAGATCGGGCGCAGCACATGGAGCGCCGCCATGTTGGCCTGGTAGGTGAGCGCATCGAGCTTTGCGGGCGTCTCGAGGTTGATCATCGCTGCACCTCGCCCGGACAGTCGGCCGGAGGTCCGTTTCCCATCACACGATCAGCGCTCCCTCGAGGATTCCGGCGGCGCGCAGGTCCCGGTACCAACGCTCGACCGGGTGCTCCTTCGTGTAGCCATGGCCGCCCAGCAGCTGCACCCCATCAGAGCCGATCTGCATCGCGTGTCTGGCCACCAGCGCGCGGGCCAGGGCGGCTTCGCGGCTGAACTCGCGACCGGTTTCGGCCAGACCGGCGGCTCGATAGGTCGCGAGTCGCAGCGATTCGAGCTCGATTGCGATGTTGGCGACCATGAAGGCGACCGATTGGCGGTTGGAGATCGGCTCTCCGAAGGCGATCCGCTGGTTGACATAGCCGCTCACATAGTCCAGCACGGCCCGGCATGTGCCGGCGGCCAGAGCACTCCAGCCGATCCGCCCGAGGGCCAGGAGCTCACGGTAGACCTGAGGGTCAGAGTCGCCCAGCAGCGCGCCCGCAGGGAGCTGCACGTGCTCGAGCGTGACCCGAGCGGTGGCGGCCGCCCGCAGGCCCATCGCCGGGTCGGCGCCGGTGGAGACTCCGGCGCTGCCGGCCTCGACGATGAACAGGGCCGGCGCGCCGTCCAGATCGGCGGCGACAAGCAGCACCTCGGCCTCGGCGCCCCGTGGCACCAGCGCTTTGACGCCGTCCAGCACGAAGTCTCCCGAGGCAGTGCGCGCTGCCCGGGTGGCGAGCATCAGCGGGTCGAACAGGACCCGTGGCTCGGCAACAGCGATCGCCGCAGCCGGCGGCGCCTCGCCGCCGAAGGCGGGCAGGTAGGCGGCCTGCTGGCCGGCGTCGCCCCATAGTCCGAGCGCGGTCGCGACGGCGCCCGGTGCAAGGCAGGCAAGCGCGATGCCCATGTCGCCCTCGGCGAGCGCCTCGGCGACGAGTGCCGCGGTGACGGTCGAGCGCTGCTCCATGACGCCGCCGTGTGCCTCGGGTATGCCAAGCGCCCCCAGACCGAGCTCGGTGGCGGTCGCGAGCAGCCCCGCCGGCGTGGCGCACGCGTCGTCGGCGCTGAGCGCCGCCGGTCGGCAGGCCCGCAGCGCGAAATCTCGGACGGCGTCGATGAGCATCTTTTGCTCATCGGTCGGTGTTACATCGAATGAGGTGCCCGGATCGGCGGTCGGCTGCCGCGCCGGTTCCCCCAGGTTTGTCTCAGTGGACATCTTGCTGATTATCTTGTTCTTACGTTTTTAACGTCATGCTCACCGAGAAATGCGTGTACTTGTAGTCGAAGATGAGCGCCGTCTGGCGGATGCCATCGCCCGCGGTCTGCGGCGCGAGGGGATGGCGGTGGACCTGGCCGGCGACGGCGGCGACGCGCTCGTCAAGTCACGCGTCGTCCGCTACGACGTGCTGGTGCTGGACCGGGATCTACCCGAGGTGCATGGTGACGATGTGTGCAAATTGGTCCGGGCCGAGCGCCCTGAGACGGCGATCATCATGCTGACCGCCGCCGGTGAGCTCGAGGACCTGGTCGGAGGTCTCTCGCTCGGCGCCGACGACTACCTGACAAAGCCCTTCCGTTTCGCCGAACTGGTCGCGCGGATCCGCGCACTCAGCCGCCGCACCGCGCCGAGTCGCCCGCCCGTGCTCACACACGACGACCTCAAGCTCGATCCCGCTCGCCGCAGCGTCACACGCGCCGGCGAGCCGATCGACCTCGCGCGCAAGGAACTGGCTGTACTCGAGGCGCTGATGGCCGCCGACGGCGCCACCGTGTCCGCCGAGGAACTGCTCGAGCGGGTGTGGGACGAGCACACCGACCCCTTCACGAACGTGGTGCGGATGACGATCATGACCCTGCGCCGCAAGCTCGGGGAGCCCACGGTCGTCGAGACCGTGATCGGCGTGGGTTACCGTATGGCCTGAGAATGAGGCGCACACGCACCATTAGGCTGCGCCTGACGCTGATTTACGGCAGCGTATTCCTGGTCAGCTCGGCCGCGCTGCTGACCGTCGGTTTCCTTCTCGTCCGCCACAACCTCGATCACCACCACAGCTTCCGCTCGGAGGTCGTGGGCCTCGGCACCGCGCTGTATCGCTCGCTCTTCGGCCGCCCACCCAGCCCGCCGCTGCCATCCGTGCGCGCCTTCCAGGCCGGCTACCACCAGGCCGTGGACGCCGCTCTGCACCGGCTGCTGCTCGAGTACGTGGGTGCGCTGGTCGTGATGACCGGCGTCTCGGTCGCGCTGGGATGGTGGATCGCCGGCCGAGCGCTCGCGCCGCTGCGCTCGATCACGGCCGCTGCGCAGCGGGTCTCAGGTGAGAACCTGGGCGAACGGATCGCGCTTCAGGGACCAGACGACGAGCTGAAGGAGCTCGCCGACACCTTCGACGGCATGCTCGGGCGGCTCGACTCGGCCTTCCGCAGCCAGAAGCACTTCGTCGCCAACGCCTCGCATGAGATGCGCACGCCCCTGGCGATCATGCGTACGGAGATAGATGTCGCGCTGGCGGACCCGCACGCCAGCGTGGGTGAGCTGCGCGCGATGGGTGAGGCGGTGCGCGAGACGATTGACCGCAGCGAAGCGCTGATCGGGGCGCTGCTGCTGTTGGCGCGCTCCGAGGGTGTGCATGGCCGCGAGGAGCCCGTCGACCTGGCCGAGCTTGCCGGTGACTGCGTCACCGACTTCCGCCACGGTGCCGAGGCGGCGGGCGTGAGAATCGTCACCGCGCTCGATCCCGCGATGGCACGCGGCGACTCGGCACTGCTGGAGCGGATGCTCGCGAACCTAATCGAGAACGGCATCCGCCACAACCTGCCCGGGGGAGAGCTCAGCGTCGCGACCTCCACCACGGACGGCATCGCCGAGGTGATCGTCCGCAACGGCGGCGCGGTGATCGACCCCGCCGAGGTGCAATCCCTGACTGAGCCGTTCCGGCGCCTGAGTCGCACCGCCGGCGGCTTCGGCCTGGGCCTCTCGATCGTGCATTCAGTGGCCGAGGTGCACGGCGGCACGGTCAAGCTGACCGCTCCGGTCGAGGGCGGACTCGTGGTTCGCGTGCGGGTTCCGTCGGGCCCGACCGGGACGATTCCAGCCCGCCGGATGCGCAGCCTTACACAGAGCTGACCCAGGCGCCCTGCAAAAGTGCCTAGACGCCCGTGGCTACGGGCGATCAGGGCGCCTTAAGGGCCTAAGGAATCTCTTAGCCTTTTCCACGAATTTTCTGTGGATCGCTCCGTAGGTTCGTCACCATGAATCTGAATCGGAGCCGGCGGTCGGTGCGGCCGTGGTACGCAATCCTGCTCGCGGCGGTGGCGGCCGGGGTCATCATCTTCGGTGTCACGCAGCTCGGGACGCCCACCACCAGCGCGGCGCGCACATCGACTGAGGACGTGAGCGCCGCCAGCGGCGTCGTCCAGACCACCGTCTCCGGCAGCGGCGAGGTCGAGCCGGGTGTCGACGACACGCTGAACTTCGCCACCTCGGGAACCCTGAAGAGCGTCGCCGTCAGGGTCGGCCAGCACGTCAAGAAGGGACGGCCGATCGCCACGCTCGACCCGTCGTCCTCTGAGCTGACACTTCAAGAGGCAAAGGCGAGCCTCACGGAGGCCGAGGACAACCTCACCGAGGTCGAGGACGGAACCTCAGCGAGCGGCTCCTCAGGCGCGTCCTCAACCAGCGCGTCAAACAGCTCCAGTGGGTCCAACAGCTCCAGTGGGTCCAACAGCTCCGCGAGCGCGGCCACCGCGAGCGTCGCCTCGGCGGCGGCCTCGGTGGCATCGGTACGCGAGCCGGAGGCCCAAACGGCCGGCGCCAGCGCCACCACCGGTACAACGACTACGCCGACAGACACGGCGACCTCCCCGACGACAACAGCGACGTCGTCGACGACGACAGCGACGACCCCGACGACCGCGACCCCATCGACCACGACCCCATCGACCACGACCCCATCGACCACTGCCACCTCGACCGCGACGACTCCCGCGGTGACCAAGACGAGCCCGGCGAAGACAGAGACGCCGACCACGACCAAGACGACCACCAAGGCCACGACCAAGACGACCACCAAGGCCTCGACCAAGACGACCACCAAGACGCCGACGGCCACCAACAAGCAGGCTGGGGGCACGACAACAACCAGCAAGACGACCAAGACGACACCCGTCAACACGACCAACAGGAGCAGTGCCGGCAGCGGTTCGAGCACGACCACCACGGCGACTAAGACAAAGCCCACCGCAGCCGAGATCCAGCAGGCGGAGGTTCAAGTCGACCAGGCCAAGGCGACGGTCGCCGCCGATGAGAAGTCGGTTACCGAGACAAAGCTCTACGCACCCGCGAGCGGCACCATCGCCACGCTCTCAAGCGCCGCGATCGGTCAGGCAGTCTCCAGCGGCGCGAGCTCGTCGTCGGCCGCCTCCCAGAGCCAGAGCAGCACCGGCTCGAGCACCACCGGCAGCACAGGGAGCAGCAGTTCGAGCTCGTCGGGCTTTGCCACGCTCGTCAACGACAACACGATGACGATGACGGTCTCGGTCAGCGAGGACGACATCTCGAGCGTCAAGGTCGGGCAGATGGCGACAGTCTCGATCACCGCGCTGAGCGGCGTCGAGCTCGCCGGGCACGTCAGCTCGATCTCTCCGATCGGCTCCGACAGCTCCGGGGTCGTCACCTACGACGTGACGGTCAGCGTCACGCAGAGCAATTCCAAGGTGCTGCCGGGGATGAGCGCGACCGCCTCGATCGTCACGGCGCAGGCACAGGGCGTGACCATCTCCAATCAGGCGATCACGGGCAGCGGCAGCGATGCCAGCGTCGAGCTCCTCAAGAACGGTAAGGCCGTGGCGACGCCTGTCGTCGTCGGTCTCAAGGGCAGCTCGCGCTCGCAGATCGTCAGCGGGCTCAAGGCCGGTGACGAGGCGCAGGTCACGATCACGCTCCCATCACTCGGTGCCAGCACGACCTCCAGCAGCAGCTCGACGTCGAGCGGTCTCGGGAGTGCCGGCTTCGGTGGGGCCGGTGGCCTCGCCGGAGGCGCGGGCACTGGGCGTGCCGCGATCAGGGCGTTCTTCTCTGGCGGGGGCACGGGATGAGCCCGCGCAGATCTGTCATCCAGGTCAAGGATGTCCTCAAGACCTACGAGCTCGGTGGCATCGCCGTGCGCGCCCTGCGCGGAGTGAGCCTTGAGATCGAACGTGGCGAGTACGTCGCGATCATGGGGCCCTCGGGCAGCGGCAAGAGCACGCTGATGCACATCCTCGGATGTCTCGACATGCCGACCAGCGGGAGCTACCGGATCAACGGCGTGGACGTGCGCGGGCTCGACGAGGATGACCTCTCGGACCTGCGCAACCGGTACATCGGGTTCGTCTTCCAGTCGTTCAACCTGATCCCGCGTACCCGCGCGATCGCGAACGTGGCGCTGCCACTGCAGTACGCGGGTCTCGCCAAGGCGGAGCGCTTGGCCCGCGCCAAGGCGGCGCTGGCGATGGTCGGTCTCACGGACCGCGCCGACCACCTACCGTCGGAGCTCTCGGGCGGACAGCAGCAGCGCGCCGCGGTTGCGCGGGCGCTCGTCACCAACCCGGCACTGATCCTCGCCGACGAGCCGACGGGCAACCTCGACACGCACTCGACGCGGGAGGTGCTCGACGTCTTCGATCACCTCAACCGCCTGGGACGCACCATAGTGCTGATCACGCACGAGGAGGAGGTGGCGGCGCATGCCCGCCGCGTGATTCGCGTCCGTGACGGCCGGATCGTCGCCGACATCTGCAAAGAGCATCAACGCGAGGTCGTGGCATGACCGAGGTGCTCTCGGTCGCGCTGAGCGGACTGAGTACGAACAAGCTGCGCACGGCGCTGACGATCCTTGGGCTGATGATCGGCGTGGGGTCGGTGATCGTGCTGGTAGCGGTCGGTACCGGCTCCTCGGCGGCGGTGCAGGCGGAGATCGATTCGCTCGGTGCCAATACGCTGACGATCACGGCGGCCCCGACGCTCGGAGGCCTGTTCGGCTCGAGCTCCGGTTCGGGCCTGACGCTAGCCGACGCCGACGCGCTCGAGAACCATTTCGAGGCGCCCGACGTGAAGAGCATCGCCCCGGTGGTGACCGACTCCTCGGTGACACTCACCTACGGCTCCTCAACCTACGAGCCCTCGACCTTCGTCGGCACCACACCGGGGTACGAGTCGGCGCGTGACTACTCGATCCAGTACGGGAGCTGGTTCACCAACAAGCAGGTCAAGGACAAGGCCGACGTCCTCGTGATCGGCCCGACCGTGGCGCAGGAGCTGTTCGGCACCAGCGACCCGGTCGGCGACGACATCGAGATCGACAGCACGAGCTTCGAGATCATCGGCGTCACCTCCTCGAAGGGCTCCAACGGCTCCACCAATCTCGATGACATCGCCGCCGCGCCGGTGTCGACGGTGCAGCAACTGCTGACCGGCGGCACCACAATCGACCAGATCCTCGTACAGGCCAAGGCGGCCGATGCGGTCAGCGCCGCTCAGACAGAGGTCACTGACATCCTCAACCAGCTCGATCCGGTCAGTTCCGGATCGAGCTCCACGAGCAACTTCGAGGTCATCAACCAGAGCTCGATCCTCCAGACCTCCAACTCCAGCAACAAGGTCTTCACCACGCTGCTGGCCGAGGTTGCCGCGATCTCACTGCTGGTCGGCGGCATCGGCGTGATGAACATAATGCTCGTGTCCGTCACCGAGCGGACCCGGGAGATCGGAATCCGCAAGGCGATCGGCGCGCGGCGGGGGGACATCCTCACGCAGTTCCTGGTCGAGGCGGTGCTTGTCTCGATCTTCGGCGGCGCCACCGGCGTGATCGCCGGGCTGGTCGGCGCTCACTTCAAGATCGCCGGCGTCAAGCCCGTCGTTGCGCCGTATTCGATCGGGCTCGCCTTCGGCGCCTCGGTGCTGATCGGCCTCTTCTTCGGCACCTATCCGGCCTGGCGCGCGGCGGCGATGCGCCCGATCGACGCGCTCCGCTTCGAATGAAAACCGAGCCCGCATGACCGACCACAACAGCCCTGAACGCACATATCCAGAGGAACCCGAGATGAACGCAAGCTCCCCGCGGCAGCTGGCTGCGGAGCCCCATGACGATTACGACGACGGCTTCGACGAGGTCCTCCCGATCCGTCCCCGCGCCAGCTACCTGACCCCGCTGACGGCGCTGCTGATGGCGCTGATCCTCGGCGGAGTCGGCTTCTACGTGGGGATCCGCGTAGAGAAATCACAGAGCTCAAGCGGCGGCAGCGGGGCAACGGCATTCGGACGCGCGTTGACGGGCGGTGCGCTCGGCGCAACCGGCGGCGCCGGTGCAACCGGCAGCTCCAGCAAGACAGGCAGCAGCTCGCGCGGCGGCCTTCCGGGCGCGAGCAGCCTGGCCTCGCGCTTTGCCGCCGGCGGCTCGGGCGGCGTCGGAGGCACAACCGGCTCAGTCTCGAGCATCGACGGCAACACGATCTATGTCAAGGAGACCGACGGCAACACCGTCAAGGTGGAGCTCTCCAGCGCCACCAAGATCTCCAAGAGCGAGGACGTGTCCCGCAAGAAGCTCTACCCCGGTGACTCCCTGGTGGTGTCGGGGAGCGCCGGCTCCAACGGGACCGTGCAAGCGACCTCGATCACGGATTCGGGCGCGAGCGGCACCAGCTCCGCGACGGCCTCGAGCTCGACGAGTTCCGCGCGCAACTCGTCTTCGGCGATCAGCTCGCTCTTTGGCGGCGGCTGATCCCGCCCGACACTCCTGAAAGGACTGAAACCATGAGACTCACAAGACGCATCCCGCGCCTGACGCCGGCCGTGCTGGCGGCGCTGCTCGCAGCCCTGATCGTGGCCGCATGCGGCGGCTCCAGTGGCTCCGGCATCTCGAACAAGTCGGCGTCCAGGAAGGCCTCCGCGACGACCACGACCTCCACCACGAGCGGGACCGGCAGCACGGCCTTCACGGCCTGCCTCAAGGCTCACGGCGTGACGCTCTCGCGGAACGGCTTCGGTGGCTTCGGCGGCCGTGGTCGCGCTCCCGGCGCCGGAACCGGGACGATCCCGAAGAACACGGCCAACGGTGGCAGCACCACCCCCAGTGGCTCGGGCGCACCGGGCGGGCGGCCCAGCGGCGCCGCGCCGCGCGGCGGCTTCCCCGGCGGTGGCGCCGGATTCGCGGGCGGCAACTCCAAGTCCGCCAAGGCCTTGCAGGCATGCCGCTCGAAGCTCGGCAGTTCCGGCTTCGGCGGGCGCTTCGGTGCCGGGCGGGGCGGCGCGGGCGGTGCCGGCGCGGGCAACTCCAGGCCGCAGTTCACCACCGCGGCGCTGAAGTCCTACGTTGCCTGCATCCGCAAGAACGGCTACGCGGCGATGCCGCAGCCAAAGGCCTCCGGCACGGGCTCCTTCTTCCCGGTGAGCGTCGAGAAGAACGCGAAGTTCCAGGCGGCCAACAAGAAGTGCGAGAGCGTCCTGCTCAAGGGCGTGCGCCGCCCAAGCGCGGGCGCAGGCTCGGGCGGTGGGGCCGCCAACACGATCTCAGGGACCTCGACGACCGCGAGTGCCTGAGTCTGAGCACATGAGTCGCCTGAGCATCCTGAGCAGCTTCGCAGACACCAATGCGGGGGCGCGCGTCAAGCGGCGCGCGCCCACCGCGCCAGGTGCGTCAACGACGCTCGACCGCCGGACTCTTACGAAGCTCTAGCAGTGCCCCGCCACGATCATGGGCAGAGGGTAAGAGACCCGACCAAGATTCGACAGGAGAAAGACCATCACCATGTCCCGCCTCATGAAAGCGCTGCCTGTGATAGCAGGCGCGGTCGCGGGCGCGGTCATCGCACTGCTGGTTTCGAGTGGCAGCACGAACAAGACAGTGATCGAGGAGCTGGGTGGCTCGTCGAGTGCAACCGCGGTCCCGACTTCGAACAGCAAGACCACCACCGGCCTGAGCGTCAACCAGATCTACAAGATGGACAGCCCCGGTGTCGTCGACATCGTCGTCAAGTCCGTGCAGCAGGGCTCCAACAACGGCTTCTTCAACACCCCCTCGCAGACCTCGCAGGACGAGGGCTCCGGGGTGGTCTATGACAAGCAGGGCGACATCCTCACCGATGAGCACGTCGTCGCCGGCGCGACCAGTGTGACCGTCAACTTCCAGGACGGCGTCTCGCGACCCGCGAAGGTGCTCGGCAGCGATCCCTCGACCGACGTGGCGGTGATCCGGGTCGAGAACACAAGCGCCTCGGAGCTGCACCCGATCAAGTTCGCCAACTCGAGCGACGCCCAGGTGGGCGACCCGGTGGTGGCGATCGGCAGCCCCTTCAGCCTTCCCGAGACGACCACAGCAGGAATCGTCAGCGCCGTCGGCCGCACGATCGCGGCCCCCAACGGCTACCAGATCCCGGCGGCGATCCAGACCGACGCGTCGATCAACCCAGGAAACTCCGGTGGTCCGCTGCTCGACGGCAACGGCCAGGTGCTGGGACTCAACGATCAGATCCAGACCAGCAGCGGCGACAGCGCGGGCGTTGGCTTTGCCACCCCCGGCAACACCGACGTTCAGGTCGCCGATCAGATCATCTCCGGCAAGAAGGTCGAGCATCCCTATGTCGGCGTCAGCCTCAGCCAGTCGACGACGGGCCGACCGGGTGCCGAGATCGGCGCCGTCGGCAGCAATTCCAGCACCGCCGTGGTTCCCGGTTCGCCTGCGGCCAAGGCCGGCCTCGTCTCGGGTGACATCATCACCAAGGTCGATGGCACGGCGGTCGCCAGCAGCGACGCGTTCATCTCGGTGATCAGCGGCTACAAGCCGGGGCAGACCGTGACCCTCACGGTGGTCTCGCCGAGCGGCAAGACCAGCACCGTCAAGGTGACGTTGGGCGTCCGCCCGGCCTCGGCGCCGACGGCCGGCTAGCTCTGCTAGCGACTCGTCAGGGATGGCGGCGGCATGCTTTGCCGCCGCCTACCGACCCTCGGCGTCAGCTGATCGTCGGTGGCCCCGCGGCCGAGCTCTGCGCGGTCCGCTCCATCAGCTCGCGGTGGACCGAGCGCGTACGACCCGGGCGCCGCGTCCAGTTGCCGTCGGAGGCGAGCGTCCAGGAGTTGGTGTCGTCCTCGAGGCAGCGGTCGAGCGTGTCACCCAACTCGGCCTGCAGTTCGGGCCGCTCGATCGGCACCATCAGCTCCACGCGGGCGTTGAGGTTGCGCTGCATGAGGTCGGCGGAGCCGATGTACATGACGCGCTCGTCGCCGAACTCGAAGGAGAAGACGCGCGAGTGCTCGAGGAAGCGCCCGACGACGGAGACGACGTTGATCGTCTCGCTGATCCCGGGGAGGCCGGGCGTCAGCGAACAGATCCCGCGCACATTGAGGTCGATCGGCACGCCCGCCTGTGAGGCCCGGTAGAGCGCCTCGATGCAGCGCGTGTCGACCAGCGAGTTCAGCTTCATGCGGATGCGCGCGCGCCGGCCGTCGCGGCGGGCGGCGATCGTGCGCTCGATCAGCTCCAGCAGCGGCTCCCGCATGAAGTCCGGCGCGACCAGCACCTTGCGGCCGCGCCCGGGGTGCGCATAGCCGGTCAGGGCATTGAACAGGTTGGCGACCTCCTGGCCGATCTCACGGTCGGTCGTGAAGAAGCCAAAGTCCTCATACAGGCGCGCGTTCTTGGCGTGGAAGTTTCCGGTCCCGATCATCACGTAATGACGGACCTCGTCGTGCTCGCGGCGCACCACGAGAATCGTCTTGGCGTGCGTCTTCAGGCCCGGGATGCCGTGCACGACGTGCGCGCCCACCTCCTCGAGCTCGCGCGACCAGCGGATGTTCTGGCGCTCGTCGAAGCGCGCCTGGAGCTCGACCATGCAGACCGCCTGCTTGCCGTTCTCGGCGGCGGTGACCAGCGCCGGCACCAGCTCGGAGTCGCCGGAGGTGCGGTACACAGTCATCTTGATCGCCAGCACATTCGGGTCGACGGCGGCCTGCATGACCAAGCGCTCGACGCTCGTCGAGAACGACTGGTAGGGGTAATGGACGAGGAACTCGCCCTCGCGCATCTGCGCGAAGATGTCGGCCGGCTCATCGGTGTCATCCGGGCGCGGACGCAGCGCCGGATGCGTGAGCGGTGTCCAGGAGCGCTCGCGCAGCTCGGGATGGCCCTCGATCCCGACGATCTGCCAGAGATCGCTGAGGTCGAGCATGCCCTGCTCGTCGTAGACCTGGTTCTCGACCAGGTCGAGCCAATCGACCAGTCGCTCGCGCAGCGTGGCCTCGATGTCACTCGAGACCTCGAGCCGCACGACCTCGCCGAAGCGCCGGCGGCGCAGCTCGTCCTCGACCGCGGCGAGCAGGTCATCGGCCTCATCGGAGATGTCGAAGTCGGCATCGCGGGTCACCCGGAAGAGGCTGTGCGAGACCACGTCCATACCGGGAAAGAGCGTGTCGAGGTGGTGGGCGATGATGTCCTCGAGCGGTACGAACGTGTCCGGGTCGATCTCGACGAAGCGCGGCAGCACCTCCTTGGGCACCTTCACGCGGGCGTAGAGCTCGGTCTCAAGCGCCGGGTCGTGCAGATGCACGAGCAGGCTGAGCGAGAGGTTAGAGATGTAGGGGAAGGGCCGGCCCGGACCGATCGCCAGTGGCGTCAGCACTGGGAAGATGTGCTCGAGGAAGTGGCGCTTGAGCCGCTCGGGGCTGGCGCCCGACTGATCGTAGGAGACGATGCGAATGCCCTCGGCCGCGAGCGCCGGCCTGATCACGTCGCTGAACTGGCTTGCGTGGCGACGATCGAGCGCGCGCGCCCGCCTGGCGATCTCCTCCATCAGCTGCGAGGCGGTGAGGCCGTCGTTGGCGCGGCGATCGACGCGCGCCTCGATCTGCTGATGAACACCGGCGACACGCACCATGAAGAACTCGTCGAGGTTCGAGGTGTAGATCGCCAGGAACTTCAGACGCTCGAGCAGCGGCTGCTCGTCGTCCTCGGCCAGCTCGAGCACGCGCTGGTTGAAGGCCAGCCAGGAGAGCTCACGGCTGATGTAGAGCGCGGGACTGCGTAGGTCGGGCGCGTCGTCATCACCGCTGACGTGCTGCTCGGTGAGCACCGAGTCCGTCATGCGGCGGTCACTCCGGCGATCGCGGCCAGTTCGGTGGGAGTCATGAGCAGGATCAGCTCGCCGCGCTGCACCGCGGCGATGCCTCCCTTGCGCAGGTGCGCGCGGACGCCAGTCATGTCGCGCAGGACGTTCGAGATCGAGGGGTTGTGCCCCACCAGCACGGTCTCGCCGAGGCCGGCGGCGAGTCGTTCGGGGTCGTAGGTCGATCCCGCGATCGCCGGCTCGGCGGTGATCTCGATCCCAAGCGGCTCGCAGGCGAGCCGCGCGGTCTCCATCGCGCGCCGCTTGGGGCTCGAGAGGCAGTGCTCGACAGTCACGCCGAGCTGCGCCAGAGCCAGCCCGGCAATGCGGGCCTGTTCGATCCCGCGCGGGGTCAGCGGGCGCGCCTCATCGGGACGGCCCTCAGCTGCCTCGGCGTGGCGCAGCAACCACAGCATGCAGGAGAGACTACGCCGCGCGCCGTTTGGGCCGACAGGATTCCGTGCGTTGCGGGCCGGCGACCGTCACCCGATCACCAGCGGGCGATGGAAGGTGCGCTCGAAGGCCTCACCGTCGCCGTAGCGCTCGATGCTCCAGCGCGGCAGCATGAGATCGCCCTCGGCCAGCAGGTGCAGCGAGATCCCGTCGCCGTTGGTCCGCAGGTGCACCTCGCTGACGGACTGGTCGCGACCACGCTCGAGGTGCTCGGCCAGGCGCAGGACCAGCGCGCAGCGATCGAGCATCTCCTCGTCGCCGTCGCGCGCGAGCTTGGCCCATTCACCAAGCTTCGGCACGCCCTTGCGGTGATAACGGGTGATCTGCGCGATCAGCGCACGCTCGCGCGGATCGAAGCCGGGGAGCTCGGCGCTGACGATCAGATAGCACGAGTGCTTGTGGTGATCCCCATAGGAGATCGTCATGCCGACGTCGTGCAGCATCGCGGCGGCCCACAGCAGCTCGGCCTCGCCCGGCTCGGGCTCGAACAGGCCGTTCTCGGCGAGCGACTCGTGCATCTGCAGCGCCAGGTGCGCGACGTGCTCGGTGTGGGGGAGGTCGGACTCGTACTGGACCGCGAGGTTGCGCACCGCCGCCCGGCGCACGTCGGGGAATCGGGGCTCATCCTCGCCGAGGATCGTGCGCGCCAGGAAGATGCCGTCGCGCAGTCCGGACTCGGTCGCCTCGATCCCCTCGAAGCCGCCGATCTGGACCACGGTCTGCAGTGCCACCGCGGCGGCCAGGATGATGTCGCCGCGCCCGGGCTTGATCCCGGGAACGCCGCGGCGCTCGCCCGCCGGCAGGGCCGCGAGCGTGTCGACCAGCTGATCGAGCGCTTCGGCGCCGACTACGAACCCTTGGATGCCGATGTCGGTTCCGCCGGACGCCCCGAACTGCGCGCGCTGGGCGGCGGCGGCGAGGTTGCGCACGGCGCCGCCGGTGCCGACCATGCGGCCGCCGTGGCCGCTCAGCCAGCCGGCCTCGGCGAGCCGCTCGGCGAGATGATCGCGCAGCCGCTGCAGGTCCTTCTTGCGCGCGCCCTTGTCCGGGTCGCCGTCTGAGAGGAAGGCCTCGGTCATGCGTACGGCGCCGATCGGCAGCGAGACGCTGGTGCGCTCGCGGCGGTCCTCGACCTGGATCAGCTGCATGCTGCCGCCGCCGATGTCGAGCACGACCCCATTGGCGATCGTTGTGCTGTTGATCGCGGCGACGTAGCCGTAGTGGGCCTCCTGCGTGGTCGAGAGCACCTCGACGTCGTAACCGGTGCTCTCGCGGACACGTGCCAGAAACGGTTCGCGATTGCCAGCGTCACGGATCGCGCTGGTGGCGAACACGTGCACGTCCTCGTCGCGGAGCCCGTTGGCGTGACAGAAACGCGCGAAGATCCCGAGCGTCTCCAAGCCGCGGTTGATCGCGTCCTCACTGAGCACGCCGGTCGCGGCCATGCCGCTGCCGATCCGCACCGACTCGTACAGCTCGTCGGTTTGCTTCCACCACTCCTGCGGTTCATCGGGGCCGTAGGAGTAGATCACCAGTCGCCACGAGTTGGAGCCCAGATCGATCACCGCGACATGGCGCGGCTCGCTTGCGGCCTGGGCGGCCGCCCGCGTGGTCCTCCAACTCATCCATCCATGATCCGCTACCGCGCGGACGCGAGCCGCTCGCCGGCGGCGATCAGGCTGCGCGGCTACCAGAGCACCGGCACGCCGTATGGCTCAAAGCGCGGGTCGCGGGAGACGATCGCCGCTCCCTCGATCTGAGCCTTTGCGACGAGCATGCGGTCGAAAGGGTCGCCATGGTGGTGGGGGAGGCGCTCGACGGCCGCGGCATGCTCGAGCGTGATCTCGAGCGGCACGAATGCGTATTCGAGCAGGCGCGCGACGTAACCGTCCGGAACGCAAGCTTTCCCAACGCCCGCTTGATCGCGATCTCCCAGACGAGTGCGGCGCTCAGGAGGACGTGTTCGCACCATCGGTGACGGTACGGCGCGCCGGGTCGCTGAGTTGCTTGTCGTCGTCGATCAGCCAGATCGCCGCGTGCGTGCGAGCAGCAGCCTCACTCAGGCTTCGGGCGATCGAGGCCGAACGCTTCGAGGAACTCGGGATCGTCTGGAAGCTCGTCGAAGTCGTCGGCCATCCAGATCTGGCCCTTCATGATGCCGAGCGCCTCGGAGATCGGTCGCTTCTTGGGAGCAGGGACCAGCTTCGCAGCGGGTTGGCCGTTGCGGGTGATCACGATCTCCTCGCCGCTCTGGACGCGCTCGACGAGTTTCGAGAGCTGGGTCTTGGCCTCGTGCATGCCGACATGGGTCATGCCCACAGGCTACGGGGAGAGCGGCCGGTGGAGTAGGTCTAGCTAACCGCTGGCTCGCCGCGCAGGAAGCGGATCGCGGTGAGGATCGCGAGCACCGTCATGCAGACGGCGCTGCCGACGCACCACTCGCAGATCTCGTGCAGCGTGAAGATCTCGCGGAAGGTCAGGTAGCCGCTGAAGCCGAAGCCGATCAGGGCAATGCAGAAGCCCATGGCGCGCCCGATCTCACCGTTGATCTTGGCCGCGATCCAGTAGGAGACCCACAGTCCGAAGTAGCCGATCAGGCCCAGCACAGCGACCGACACGCCGTCGACCTTCGACCACGCCGACGACTGCACCTGCTCGCAGCTGGAGACGCCGTGGCTGGCGCCCACGCAGGGCAGTCCGACGAGGCCGTTGTAGTGCTCGTAGGTGAGGAAGGCCGCATCCAGGAAGCCGATCATCGTAACCGCGAAGATCGCGATCACCAGCCAGTCGCGGCGCGCCCGGGAGCGCGCCGCGCTCTGCTGCGCGGAACCTTCCATCACGCTCACGAGACGGAGGTGACGGCCCTGGCCAGATCGCTGTAGGACGGGAAGTTGCCGTTGTCGACGAGTGTCTCGCCCTTCGGCCCCTTCATGATCAGCGACGGCGTGCCGGGCAGCTGCGCCTTGCCGGCATAGCTCTGGTCGGCGTTGACGGTGTCGAGCAGGACCGGATCGGTGCGATCGGTCTGCCAGGTCTTGATGTTGAGTCCGGGAATCTCCTTCGCGAGCCCGGTCAGCCACGAATCCGTCGGATACCCGGTTCCCTCGGTCTGCTGCTGGTGGTAGAAGAGCTCCGTGTACTGCCAGAACTTGTTCTGCTTGCCGGCGGCCGCGGCGGCGACTTGCTGCCTGTTGAAGACCGTGTTCTCCGCCGAAGCGCTCATCTTGCCATCGCAGGTGGCGGTGCACATCGAGCGGTAGATGACCTTGACCTTGCCGGTGCGGACCTGGTCCTGCACGAACTGCGGGAAGATGCTGAGTGTGAACTCCTGGCAGATTGGGCACTCGAGGTCACCGAAGTACTGCATCGTGACCTTTGCGCTGGGGTTGCCGAGCGTCGTTCCGCTCTGGGGGATCCCCTTCAGCAGCGTGTTGATCGAGCTGTACAGCTTCTGCGCCGACTTGCCCTTCTGGATGCCGGGAGTGGCGCCCTTGGGACTGCCGTTGCCACCGCTGACCGACAGGACGATCACGACGACCACTGCGATCACTGCGATGGCGATGGCGCCACCAAAGATCTGAATGCGCTGGTTCCGCTGCTTGTTGGCAGCGGCCGCCTGCTCCTGTGCGATGCGCGCTGCGCGCGCCTGTTCCTTCTGTTCTTTACGGGACGCCATGGGCCGCCAGATTACAGATTGCTTATAAGAGCTTGTATAGAAGGGGCTGCTCCTGGGACGGATCGGAAATCCGCGCAGTTTGCATGTGAAGATCCTGTGACCAGGCTCGCGTGGCCGGCGGAACCTGCCGCCCGAGCACTTATGCTTCGACCCATGTCGCCAGAAGCAAGGGACGTGCTCGTCGGCTACGTGGCGGGAGCCGCGGCCGCCCAGCGCGCCAACAACCGGCTGCGGCTCGCGGTCATCGACCGGGATCCCGGTTTCATGCAGGTTTTGTCCAACCGCCTCGAGGCTCTCGGCTGGAATCTGAGAGGACTGTCCAGCGCGGTCACGATCGACGCGCTGGTCTCGATGCGGCTCAACGCGCTGGTCGTGGACGTCGCGGTGCTCGGCCCCGGCAGCTGGGAGTACTTGGAGCGCGTGTGCGGACGCCTTCCCGGCCTGGCCGTGATCGTCTGCACGGGCCCTTCGTCGGTTGCCCAGCGGGTGCGCGGGCTGCGCCTCGGTGCCGACGCCTGGATGACCAAGCCCTGCCACGCGGAGGAGTTGATCTGCGTGATCGAGGCGGCGATCCGTCGCCATCGTCGCAACGAGATGCCGCGGATCGAGGAGCCGACCTCGGTCGGCCAGATCACGATCCGCCCCGACCTCTACCAGGCCTACGCCGACGGCGCCAGCCTGGAGCTGACCGCACGCGAGTTCGAGATCCTGCATCTGCTCTCACAGTCCGACCGCGTGCTGCGCCGTGAAGAGATCTACGAGCGCGTCTGGGGTTATGCAATGGCCCACGGCGACCGCTCGGTCGACGTCTTCGTGCGCAAGCTGCGCCAGAAGCTTCGGACCGCATCCCCGGGGTGGAACTACATCCACACACACTTCGGCGTGGGCTACCGCTTCGCACCGGAGCCAGACAATGGCGAGGAGCAGTTGGCCGACGTTCGGCAGATGCCCACCGAGGACGGCCACGAGGCCGAATTCGCGCCAGCGCCGGTCGGCTGAACGCGACCCGCTGAGCACCTTGGTCGCCGCCCCTGCTCCAGCGGGAGCAAGGGCGGCGCTGAGAACCTGTGTCCGGTCCCGGTCGGGTCACAGC
>DASZMI010000036.1:0-45738 GCA_035551915.1 Solirubrobacteraceae bacterium
CACGACATCTCGATCGTCGTCGACCGTCTGGTGATGAAGGACGACCTGCGCAAGCGCCTGGCCGACTCGGTCGAGACGGCGGTCACGCTGGCCGGTGGCCTGGTCGAGATCGAGCTGGTCGATTCATCCCCGCCGCCCACCCCCGCCAACCGGGTCACGCTCTACAGCGAGAAGTTCGCCTGCCCTGAGCACGGTCCCAGCCTCGTCGAGCTCGAGCCGCGGATCTTCAGCTTCAACTCGCCGCACGGCGCCTGCACGCGCTGCACCGGTCTCGGCTCGCAGATGGAGATCGACCCCGAGCTGGTCGTGCCCGACCCCGGACTGTCGATCGCGCAGGGCGCGATCGCGCCGTGGGCGGCCAGCGCCTCCGATTACTACGAACAGCTCACGCAGGCGATCTCCGAGCGCTACGGCGTCGATGCCGATCTCCCATGGAGCGAGCTCTCGGAGGATCAGCGTGACTTCTTCATGTACGGCTCGGGCGGTGAGCGCTTCCAGGTCGCCTATCGCAACCGTTTCGGGCGCCGGCGCAACTACACGACCGCCTTCGAGGGAATCGTCAGCGGGCTGCAGCGCCGTTACCGCGAGACCGACTCCGAGTTCGTCAAGGAGAAGATCGAGGAGTACATGACGTTGCGGCCGTGCCCCGAGTGCAACGGCGCGCGTCTGCGTCCGGAGTCGCGCTCGGTGCTGGTCAGCGATCTGCCGATCAACGAGTTCACGGCGTTCTCGGCGCGGCGCGCGCTCGGGTGGGTGCGTGAGCTCGAGCTCTCCGAGCATGACCGCCGCATTGCGCATCTGATCCTGCGTGAGATCGAGGAGCGTCTCAGTTTCCTGGAGAATGTCGGCGTCGGCTATCTGAGCATCGAGCGGGCGGCCGCGACGCTGTCTGGTGGTGAGGCGCAGCGGATCCGGCTGGCGACCCAGATCGGCTCCTCGCTCGTGGGCGTGCTCTACATCCTCGACGAACCCTCGATCGGGCTGCATCAGCGCGATAACCACAAGCTGATCGCGACGCTCGAGCGGCTGCGCGACCTCGGCAACACGGTGCTGGTGGTCGAGCACGACGAGGACACGATGCGTGCCGCCGACCATCTGCTCGACATCGGCCCGTTCGCCGGTGAGCACGGGGGACACGTGGTTGCGCAGGGCACGGCCGAGGAGGTCTCAGAGGTCGAGGATTCGCTCACCGGGCAGTTCCTGCGGGGTACGCGGCGGATCGAGGTGCCGAAGAAGCGCCGCAAGCCGGCCGGCTACATCGAGATCAAGGGCGCGGCCGAGAACAATCTCAAGGGCATCGACGTGAAGGTGCCGCTGGGCGTGCTCTGCAGCGTCACCGGGGTGTCCGGATCGGGCAAGTCGACGCTGGTCAACGAGGTGCTGTTCAAGGCGGTCGCCAACCGGCTGAGCGCCACACGTGTGCGCGCCGGCCTGCACAAGTCGATCAGCGGGCTCGAGCAGCTCGACAAGATCATCTCCGTCGACCAGTCCCCGATCGGGCGCACGCCGCGGTCCAACCCGGCCACCTACATCGGCCTCTTCGACCAGATCCGCGATCTCTTCGCGCGCACTCCCGAGGCGCGCGCCCGTGGCTACAAGCAGGGACGCTTCTCCTTCAACGTCAAGGGCGGGCGCTGCGAGGTCTGCAAGGGCGACGGCCAGATCAAGATCGAGATGCACTTCCTGCCCGACGTCTACGTGCCCTGCGAGCAGTGCCACGGCAAGCGCTACAACCGCGAGACGCTCGAGGTGCGCTTCAAGGGCAAGACGATCGCCGACGTGCTGGAGATGCCGATCGCCGAGGCGCTCGACTTCTTCGAGCACATTCCCAAGATCCGGCGGCGGGTGCAGACGCTCAATGACGTCGGTCTCGGGTACATGCGGCTCGGACAGCCGGCGACGACGCTCTCCGGCGGTGAGGCACAGCGCGTGAAACTCGCCGCCGAGCTCTGCAAGGTCGCCACCGGGCGCACGATCTACATCCTCGACGAGCCGACCACCGGTCTGCACTTCGCCGACATCCAGCGGCTGCTCGAGGTGCTGCAGCGGCTGGTCGACGCGGGCAACTCGATCGTGGTGATCGAGCACAACCTCGACGTGATCAAGGTCTCCGACTATCTGATCGACCTGGGGCCCGAGGGCGGTGACGAGGGCGGCAGCCTGATCGCGGTGGGTACGCCGGAGCAGATCGCCGGGGTGGCCGAGTCCTACACCGGCGGCTTCCTCAAGCCGCTGCTGGGCGCATACTTGTCGCGTGGTCGACGAAGCAAGGCTGTGGCTCCAGAAGTGGCGGTGGTATGAGCGCAATGCGCTGCCCTGGAACCGGGCGCGCATCCACTTCGAGCTAGCGCGCCGCCAGGCGTTCGCACGCTGGCCGTTGCACGGCGAGGTGCTCGAGGCTCTCCGCGACGGCCGGCTCGAGGTGGGGCCGCAGGTGCTGTTCGAGCCGGGCGTGTGGATCACGATGCCGGCGCCGGCGCGGGTCAGGATCGGCGGCGGCAGTATGTTCAATCTCGGTGTGATGGTCGCCGCGCTGGAACTGGTCGAGATCGGCGAGCACTGCATGTTCGCCAACGGCTGCGTGATCGCCGACTCCAACCACCGCTTCGACGACCGCGAGCGGCCGGTGCCGTGGCAGGGCTTCACCAGCAAGGGCCCGACGCGCATCGGTGACAACGTCTGGTGCGGCGCCCACGTCGTCATCACCAGTGGCGTGACGATCGGCGAGCGCTGCGTGATCGGCGCCAACTCGGTGGTCACGACCGACATCCCGCCGTTCTCGGTCGCCGCGGGGGCGCCCGCGCGCGTGATCCGCGAGATCAGCTATCGCTGAGAGTTGAATCGGCCGATACCCTTGGTGCATGTCAAGCATCAGCAACGATCTCAGCTCGATCACCGGCAACGCGCCGACACCATCGGAGCAGACCGACGAAGCTCTACTCGGCACGCCCGCCCCGCTCACGCAGGGCGAGACGCCCGAGGAAGCGGCTGACGCGACACTCGTTCAGCTGAGCGGCACGGCGACGAACTCCACCAACGTCAGCAGCGAGCTCGACAGCGGTGTCCCCGCCGACCTTGCGGCAGCCGGCGCGCTCGTCAGCGAGCTGGCCGGTCAGATCTCAGGCACGGGATCGCAGGCGCTCTCGGCGCAGTCGCTGATCTCGGCCGACGCCGCCTACAAGCTGACCAAGAACTAGCTGCCCCGGAGGGCACTAGGAGTTCTTGATCACGATTCCGGCGAGGATGTTCGCCACGTGCTCGGTGGCGTCGATCGCGTCCTCGAGCCGCTCGAACAGGTCCTTCCAGCGGATCACGACCATCGGGTCGATGCCGCCGTCGAACAGTGAGGCGATCGCCTCGCGGGTGATACGGTCACCGTCGTTCTCGAGCCGGTTGATCTCCACCGTGTGCGCGGAGATGTCGTTGAAGCCGCGCAGCTTGGGAATCGCCTCGGCGATCTGCGTTGCGGCCTGGTGCAGCACCTGCGCGAGCTTGATCGCCTGGTCCATCGGTGCCTCGATCTTGTAGAGGCCGAGGTAATCGGCAACCTCCTCGACGTAATCGGCGATGTCGTCGAGCGCCGACGCCAGCGCGAGGATGTCCTCACGCTCGATCGGCGTAACGAACGTGTGGTTCAGCCGATTCAGGATCTCGTGCGTGATGCGGTCGCCCTCGTGCTCGCAATCGCGGATGTCCTGCGCGAGGTGGCGGTTGTCCGGGTAGTCGGACAGCAGCTCCTCGAGCAGTTGCGCGCAGCGCATGACGTTGCGGCCCGCCTCCTCGAACAGCTCGAAGTAGGCGCGGTCTCTCGAGGCGAAAACCTGTGTGATGCGCGGCACGCTCCGCATCGTACTTTGGTTCGCGCGCGTGCCGCGCCGGAGAGCGTCAGCCCCTTGGCCTCTGTTCGCTCAGTGCGGAGAGTTCACTGCGGAACTCGGCCAGCTGCTCGGGATCGATCGAGTAGCAGTGCTCGGGCGCCGGGTAGCGGTGTGCGCGCACATCCGCCGCGTAGGCGGCGACGCCGGCATCCATCTCGCTCTGCAGATCGGCGTAGCGCTGCACGAAGCGGGCACCGCGGCCTTCGCGGATTCCCAGCAGGTCGTGGAAGACGAGCACCTGACCATCGGTGGCGGGGCCCGCACCGATCCCGATCACGGGAACGTCGATCAGCTTCATCAGCTCATCCGTCACCGCCGCCGGAACGGCCTCGAGCACGATCGTGAAGCAGCCCGCCTCCTGCAGCGCCAGCATCTCCTCGGCGATGCGCGCGGCACTGCCGGCGTTGCGGCCCTGAGCGCGGTAGCCACCGAGTGCCGTCGAGGTCTGCGGCGTCAGCCCCACGTGACCCATCACCGGAATGCCGGCCTGCACGATCGCGCGGGCGCGCGCCACCGAGGTGACGTTGCCACGCTCGAGCTTGACCGCGTCGGCGCCGCCGTCCTTGACGAACCGCATCGCGGTGCCGACGGCCTGCTGGTCGGACTCCTCGTATGAGCCGAAGGGGAGGTCGGCGATCAGGAACGGGGTGCGCAGCCCACGGCGTACGGCGCGGGTGAGCATGATCATCTCCTCGACACTGACTCCGACCGTCGACGGGTACCCAAGCACGGTCATCGCTCCGGAGTCGCCCACCAGCACCAGATCGACGCCGGCCGCCTCGGCGGCGCGCGCGCTGGGGAAGTCGTAGGCGGTGACCATCACCAGCGGCTCTCCGAGCCGGCGGCGATCGTTGATCGTCGCGAGCGTCACAGGCAACCGTGACGCATCGTCCAGGACTGCGATCTGCGATGGATGCGAAGACATCTCAACCACTCCTCGTAATGCTTCCCGCCGCCGTAGGCGGTCGAGAGCTCGTTGGAACTGACAGCATCTGGTTATCGATGAGGCGTGTCTCGCCTACCCAGGCCGCGACCAGCGCAAGCGCAGGCCCGTCCACGCTGGTTATCGGCATCAGCGTCTCGGGGTTGACGATCCGGAAATACTCGACGCGCAGCTGCGGGTCGGCGAGCTCCGAATTCGCGGCGGCGATTAGCGTGGCGACGTCGGTCTCGCCGGCCGCGGCCAGCACCTGGGCGGTCGCCAGCGCCTGATGCAGCGCTGTGGCGCGCCGGCGCTCGGCTGGGCTCAGGCGGGCGTTGCGGCTGGACCGGGCGAGCCCATCGCGTTCGCGCACGGTCGGGCAGACCTCGACCCGCACGGGCATGTTGAGATCGCGGACCAGGCGCTTGATCACGAGTGTCTGCTGGGCGTCCTTCTGGCCGAAGTAGGCGACGTCGGGGGCGGCGATGTTGAAGAACTTGCAGACGACGGTGGCGACGCCCTCGAAGTGCTCGCGGCCGCGGTACACGCCCTCCAGCACCTCGGTGATCCCTCCGATGCTGACTGTGGTCGCGAAGCCATCTGGATAGATCTCGCCGACCGGCGGAGCGAACAGGTAGTCGACCCCCTCCTCGGCGGCGATCACGGCATCGCGCTGCTCGTCGCGTGGGTACGCGTCGAGGTCGCTGCCTTGGTTGAACTGGGCAGGATTAACGAACAGCGTCACCACCACCTCGTCGCACTCGCTGCGGGCCCGGCGCATCAGCGACAGGTGGCCCTCGTGCAGGGCACCCATGGTCGCGACCAGGCCGATGCGGCGGCCCTCGCGGCGCGGCTGCGCGAGTGCGATCCTCAGCTCGGCGACTGTGCGAAGCGTCCTCATCCGGTCGCGACCCCCGCGAGCTCCCGGGTGGCATCGATCAGCGCCTCGAACAGCGGCGACAACTCCGGCGTACGCTGGGCGACGGCCTCCCGCTGGCGGGCGACGGTGAGTTCGTCACCGCGCGCGACGGGGCCGGTGAGTGCCCGCTCGGCGCCCAGCCCCGCCCAGTTCTCGACGGTCGCGCGCACCAGTGGCGCCAGCGCCTCGCGGCCCACGCCGGCGGTGGCTGCCAATCGCTCGGCGGCGGCCTCGAGCGTTACCAGGAAGTTCGATGCGATCGAGGCGGCGGCGTGATAGGCGACGCGGTCCTCGGCACGCACGCGCACGGTCTGCATCTGGAGGGCTGTGGCGATAATTCCGGCAGCCTCCAATGCCCGCTCGCTGCCGGCGTCAATCGCCGCGGTCGCGCCTGTGAAGTCGGCGCCGGCGTCGGTGACGGTCATCAGCGGGTGCAGCGAGAACGCCTCGCGGTGCGCCAGCGGCTCGAGGCCGGTCGCGCCGGAACAGTGCCCGACGATCGTGTCGGGCCGGATCAGTGCGGCGGCGGACGCGATCTCACGGTCGGGAACGCAGAGCAGGGCGACATCATTTCCGGCGGCGTCCGCGCCGCGTCCCAGCGGACCCGTCAGCTCGAAGTAGTCGTTCCCGCGAAGCGCGGACGCGACGGCGGCCCCGAGCCTCCCGGAGCCGACGATCGCGAGCCTCTGGGCTCCACGAGTTGGATCAGTGCGTTGCATCTCTCTCTGGTCCATCCCTCGCCTGAGGTGACGGCCTACATGAATGGTACCCAGCTGCGGGCGCGGTTAGCATCGCCTCGATGACGACATCGACGGAGCGCCGGGATCTGCTCAGGGCGGTCTACCAGGAGGCCAGCGTCTGCGTCGCCTGCCCGCTGCACGAGACGCGCACCAATGTCGTCTTCGGTTCGGGCAACGCCGACGCCGAGCTGATGTTCGTGGGGGAGGCCCCCGGTGCCAATGAGGACCAGCAGGGGCTGCCGTTCGTCGGGCAGGCGGGCAAGCTGCTCGAGAAGCTGCTCGGTGAGATCGGGATGGAGCGTGGAGACGTGTTCATCGCGAACACGCTGATGTGCCGGCCGCCCGGCAACCGCGACCCACATCCGCACGAGCTCGAGGCCTGTCAGCATTTTCTGTACACGAAGCTCGAGCTGATCCAGCCGACGATGATCTGCACGCTCGGGAACTTTGCGACCAAGCTGCTGCGCGGCGACGCGACCGGGATCTCAAGGATTCACGGGCAGGTGGAGGTGCGCACGATCGGACCCCGCACCGTCAGGCTGTATCCGCTGTATCACCCGGCCGCGGCTCTCTACACGCCCTCGACGCTCGAGATGCTGCGCGGCGACTTCCTGCGCATCCCGGAGATCCTTGCGCTGGGCCCGCCCGATCAGCCGCAGCCAACGGCTTCGGAGCCCCCCAGCTCGCTTCCGGGGCCGCCCAGCTCGCTTCCGGAGCCGCCGGATTCGGAGCAGCTCGGCCTATTCTGAGCCGGCGGCGCCGGTCTCCCCGACCGGGACGAGCGTGGGCCGCCGCCCGAGCGCCGCGGCGAACGTGAGCACTGCTCCCACCGTCTGCACCAGAAGTACGACGGCGGCAAACGAGGCCGGGTGCCGCGATGCCTGAAGCAAGAGGATCGGCTCGATCGCCGCGACCAGCCCGATCGCCGGCAGGAACCAGACGCGCTTCAGCGCCAGCATGTACTGAACCCCCAGGTAGGTGGCCGCCAACACGCTGAACGCGGCCCCCAGGGGGAGCAGTGAGCTCGAGGCGATCGCCTTGTTCCTGCCGAACACGGTGGCCAGCAGCAGGTGTGCGCCGAAGGCGTAGATCAGCATGCACGGCAGCGCGCACACCAGCACGATGCCGAGTGACTTCAGCAGCACCGGACGGGGGTCCTTGCCGAGCGCACGTAGGCGTGAGGTCTCGGGCACGATGTAGAAGCTCGCGCCCATCGCCACCCAGATCAGCACCTTGGCTGCGACGGCTGCGACGGCGTAGGAGCTGGCGACGCGGTCGGAGAATCGGTGCTTGGCGGTGATCAGATCGAGGTTCTGCAGCAGCGTGATGATCGCCAGCGCCGTGATCGGCACGGCCGCCGCCCAGACGTGGCGGCCGAGATCGAACACGCCGGCGCCGGCATTGGACAGCCGCCAGCGGCGATACGAGGGGCCGGCGGCCTGGCGGTACAGCTCGCGTGCGCAGTACCAGCACATCGCGACGTAGGCGACACACGAGCCGAGGTAGGCGCCGGTGACCCCCAGCCCGATGACGGCGAGAATCGCCCCGGCGACGAGGCGCACGCTCTGCTCGCCGATCAGGCTGAATCCGAGCGTCCGGAAGTCGCCGGTCCCCTGCAGGGCACCGCGCATCAGGCACAGCTCGAGGTAGACGCAGGCCGCCGGAATCCCGGCCGCGGCCGCCCAGCCCTGCCGGGGATCGCCGACGGCGTCGGCGATCGCCTGGCGCGCCAGGATCGACCCGATCGTGACCACCGCGGTGAAGAGCATCAACGTACGCGCCCAGCGCTCGAGCGTCGCGATCAGCGCCTCGCCGGTGCCGAGGTGCCCGAGCACCGCTTCCCGTGCGGTCGCGACCTGCAGCGCCTGGCCGACGACCTGGAGGATCACCAGATAGCTGACGAGCGCGGCCAGTGCGCCGTAGTTGCTGAGCAGCCTGGCGAAGACGACCGACAGGATCAGCGCGATCACATTGTTGGCGATCATCGCTGCGGCGAGGCCTGCGGCCTTGCTCGTGTCCGAGTCGCGCAGCCGCCCGAGGATCCCAGAAATCCGAGCTTGCATTTGCGCCTGCACGGTAGCGCCTGCTGAATCCCAGGCGAAAAACGTGCAAAATGCGAAGTAATCCGTCTGGGCGGTGTGATATGGCGCGTTCAACTACATTCTCGAGGCCCGTGAAGTCATTCAGGTTTGCCGCCGCCATAGCTTCGGTTGGGGTCTCGCTCGCCATGCCCACAGGGGCCCTGGCCGCCGGATCCACGACCACCACCTCGTCGCAGATCACGCCGACCGCTCCGTCGCGCCTGACGACGACCTCGACGGCGACGACCTCTCCGGCTGCGACGAGCACGGCCTCGCCGCGCGGGTCGCTGCCGAACACCGGCTATGACCTGCTGCCCGAGACCCTGCTCGGCCTGACCCTCGTCGGCGCGGGCATCGGCCTGCGGCTCCGGCGCGCGCGCAGCTGAGGTTCATAGACTCGGGCTCATGGTGAGCCAGTCCAGCAAGCACCTGACGCAGGCCGCGAGCGAGACCGAGCAGCTCGGCGCCGAGCTGGCCCGAGCGCTTGCGCCCGGGGATGTCGTGCTGATCAGCGGTGAGCTCGGGGCCGGCAAGACCACATTCGTGCGGGGGGCGGCGCGAGCACTGGGCGTGAGCGACCCCGTGACCAGTCCGACCTTCACGATCGGGCAGCGCTACACGGCCGCGCCGCCGCTCGCGTTCGTCTCACACGTCGATCTCTACCGGCTCGCGTCGCTGCGCGACGAGGATCCGGATCTGCTGGCCGACTACATCGGCGCCGACACCATCACCTTCGTCGAATGGCCCGCCGCCGGCGCGCGCGAGCTCGCCGATCTGGGACGCATCGCGGCCGGCGTGACCCTCGCGCACGCGGGCGGTGACCACCGCGAGGTCGAAATTCGGGAGAAGTGATGAGGGTGCTCGCCTTCGACACCGCGACCGCGCGCACGGCGGTGGCCCTGCGCGACATCGACACCGGCGCCAACGTCTGCATGCTCTATGAGCTCGACCTCGCGGCCGCCGACGACCCGCCGGCCGGCGGGCGACCGGGCCACGCCCAGCGGCTGCTGTCGCTGATCGACGAGCTGTTCAAGCGCGGCGGCGCCGGCTGGGACAGCATCGAACGGATCGCGGTCGGTGTCGGCCCCGGCACATTCACCGGCCTGCGGATCGGGATCGCCAGCGCCCAGGCGCTTGCCGCTGCGCGTGCGCTGCCGCTGGTCGGCATCTCGACGCTGCGCTCGCTGGCACTCGCGGCTCACGACCGCGAGCCCCGTCGCGCGACGCTGGCGGTGATCGACGCCCGCCGTGGCGAGGCGTTCGCCGCCGGCTGGGCCGCTGGGGAGGACCCGCTGACCGCCGAGCCGGCGCTGCCACCGCGGGTGCTGACGCCCGAGCAGCTCGCCGGCATCGCCGGCGCGAGCGACACCGGCACGCAGGCGGTCGGGGACGGTGCCCTGAAGTTCCGGGAGCTGCTGGCAGCCGGCGGCGTCGCCGTCCCGGGCGCGGACTCACCGCTCCATCGTGTCGCCGCGCGCGAGCACTGCCGGCTGGGCGCGCTCGCCCAGCCCAGCGGCGACGGCCGGATCGAACCCGAGTATCTGCGCGTCCCCGACGCCGAGCTGGGCAAGCCGTGAGCACCGACGGGCGCATGGAACGCACTGGCGTCGAGATCCGGGCCATCGGCTTCAGCGACCTGCCTCAGGTGATATCGATCGAGCGCCGCTCGTTCACGAGCCCGTGGTCGCTGGCGATGTTCGTACTCGAGCTGTCCAAGCCCTCGGGCATCTGCCTGGGCGCGATTCAGGAGGGGCGCATCGTCGGCTATCTGATCTGCTCCCGCTACGACGAGGCCTACCACGTGATGACGGTCGCCGTCGATCCTGATCACCGTCGGGGCGGCGTTGCGAGCACGCTGCTCGACGGCATGATCGAGCGTGCCGGCGCGGACGCGAACTACACACTCGAGGCACGGGTCTCGAATGCGGGCGCGATCGCGCTGTATGAGCGCTACGGCTTCCGTGGGGTCGGCAGGCGCCCGCGGTACTACGCCGACAACGGCGAGGACGCGATCATCATGTGGCGCGCCGTCGGGACGCCGTGGGAGCCGTGATGCGCGGCGGCGGCCTGATTCTCGCGCTCGAGACGAGCTGCGATGACACCTGCGCCGCGCTGATCACCGCAGACGGTGAGATCCGCTCGAACATCATCTCCTCGCAGGGCGTGCACGACCGCTTCGGCGGGGTTGTGCCCGAGATCGCGTCACGTCACCACCTGACGCTGCTGCCGCCGGTGATCGATGAGGCGCTGCGGGGCGCCGGCGCGACGCTTGACGACGTCGGCCTGGTCGCGGCCACGCGCGGCCCCGGCCTCGTGGCCGCGCTGCTCGTCGGCTTCTGCGCCGGCAAGTCGATCGCGGCGGCGCGGGAGCTGCCGTTCGCTGCCGTCGACCATCTCCACGGCCACCTTGCCGCGAGCTTCCTAAAGCCCTCGGAACTCGAGCCGCCGTTCCTGGCGCTGATCGCCAGCGGCGGACACACGCTGCTGGCGGAGGTGCACGATCGGGGCCCGCAGCTGCGCCTGCTCGGACAGACGCTCGACGACGCTGCCGGGGAGGCCTTCGACAAGGGCGCGCGTCTGCTCGGGCTCGGGTATCCGGGCGGCGCCGCACTCGAGCGCCTGGCAGCCGGCGGCGATGCCGCTGCCTTCGACCTCCCGGCGGCGGCGCGGATGCCGGGGCTGGATTTCTCCTTCGCGGGGCTCAAGACCGCGCTGCTCTACAGGGTCCGGGACCTGGGCGAGGCGGAGACGCTGCGCCGGCGCGCGGACCTGGCCGCCTCCTATCAGCGGGCGATCGTCGAGGGCCTGTTGATCCGCGTCAAGCGCGCGCTCAAGCAGACCGGCGCCAAACGGCTCGCCGTGGGCGGCGGCGTCGCCGCCAACGGCCCGCTGCGCGAGGCCCTCGCGGCGCTCGGGGTGGAGCTCGACATCCCCGCGCGCGAGCTCTGCACCGACAACGCGGCGATGATCGCCAGCGCCGCGCGCTACAGCCCGGTGCTCAGCTTCCCGGACTACCTGGAGTTGGACGTGTATGCGACCGGGGAGCGGCTGTGACCGGGGGTGGTCCAGCGGGACCAACCCCCGGAGTGAAAGTCACCTTGTACGGGCGCCCCGGCTGCCATCTCTGCGAGGACGCGCTGGCTGTGATCGAGCGGGTCCGCGCGCGTGTCCCGTTCGAGCTCGAGCAGCGCGACATCGAGGCGGACGAGGAATGGTTCAAGCGCTATCTGGAGCGCATCCCGGTCGTCGAGCTGGACGGACACGAGGTCTTTGAGCTGTTCATCGACCAGCAGCAGCTCGAACAGATGCTCGTGAGCCCGAAGTCGCGGCCCGGCCCACAGTAGAGTTGAAGCCTCATGACCGCCGACGGACAGGAACTCGAGCAGCCCGCGGAGAAGCTCGGGCTGGGTGTCGCCGCGCGACTGTCGCGCTACCTGATGGTGCTGACCCAGGCCCGCAAGATGGGCAATCAGACGATCAGCTCGCAGGAGCTGGCCGACTACACCCACGTCAACTCCACCCAGATCCGCCGCGACCTGTCCGGCTTCGGCAAGTTCGGCAAGCGCGGCGTCGGCTACAACATCGACGCTCTGATCGGCGAGATCCGCCAGATCCTGCGCACCTCGGAGCAACACAACATCGCCTTGTTCGGGGCCGGCAACCTCGGCACCGCGATCGCAGGGTCCGACATCTTCGCCGACCACGGATTCAACGTCGTGGCACTGTTCGACGCCGACCCCGCGAAGGTCGGGACGCGGGTTGGCAGCCTGGTCGTCCGTGACTACGAGGACATGCGGCACGTGGTCCGGGACGAGGAGGTGGTGGTCGCCGTCCTGGCGCTGCCCTCGGGCGTCGCTCAGGGGGTTGCCGATGACCTCGTCGACGTCGGCGTGAAGGTCCTCTTCAATTACTCCGAGGCCCTTCTGCAGACGCCGCCGGAAGTGACGGTTCACGCCTCCAGCCCGGCCGTTGATCTGCTGTACGCGCTCTACTTCTATCTGGCTTGAGCGAAATAGACCTGGACAGCGGTTATGCCCGTTTCGAGCAGGGGACCGATTTCACGGTCGGGCTCGAGGAGGAGTTCGCGATCCTCGATCCGACCCATCTGGGCCTTGCCCAGCGCTTCGAGGAGCTGCGGGACGGCGCCCAGTCGGACGCCTTCCTGGCCGCCGCGATCGCCGGCGAGCTGATCTCGTCGGAGATCGAGATCCGCTCCGGTCGCGGTCAGAGCCTGGCGGCTGCTCAGTTCGCGCAGCGCGAGGCGAGGCGCCGGCTGTTCGCGCTCGCCGCCTCCCACAACGTGCTGCTGGGCGCGACCGGCACGCACCCGTGGGCCGACTACCGGGAGCAGCGGATCATCGATACCGAGCACTACCACCGTGTGGAGGACGACCTGAAGTACGTGGCCTGGCGCAACAACACGTTCTCGGTGCATGTGCACGTCGGGGTCCGGGGCGCGGATCGCGCGGTGCAGATCTGCGATCGCCTGCGGCCCGTGCTGCCGCTGCTGCTGGCGATCTCGGCCAACTCGCCGTTCCTGGAGGGTCGCGACGCCGGCCTGCACAGCATGCGCTCGCAGATCTTCACCAAGAGCTTCCCCCGCTGCGGCGTACCGGACGCCTTCGGCAGCTGGCGCAGCTTCGCCGATTACATCGACTTCCTCCTGCGTACGCGCTCGATCGTCGAATACACCCAGGTCTGGTGGTCGGTGCGGCCGCACCTGACCTTCGGCACGGTCGAGGTGCGCATCTGCGACACCCAGCCGACCGCCGCCGAGGCCGACGCGCTCTCAGCGCTGATCGTCGCCTGCGTGGCTCAGGCCGCGCGCGATCTCGATGAGGGCCGCTCGCACGTCGACCTGGCGCCGCGACTGATCGAGGAGAACATGTGGCGGGCGATCCGCTATGGGCTCGACGGCGAGCTGCTCGAGCTCGAGACTGGTGAAGCCTATCCGGCCCGCGCCGCCGTCGACAGGCTGCTCGATTGGACGACGCCGATGCGCGAGGAACTCGGACTGAGCGTCGAGCTGCCGGGAGCGAACGGAGCGCAGCGCCAGCGGGCGCTGCTGGCTCAGGGTCTGACGTTGCCGGAGGCTTACGCCGCGACCGTCGAGGCGACCCGGGCGACCTATGCTGGAAGTGCCCAAAGCACCGTGGAGGTGAACTGATGGCGGGGGAAATTCCCGATCCCGGGCAGCTCTCAGAGGAGCAGCTGCGCGCAGCCTACGAGCAGGAGATCAAGCGCGTGCGCGTCGAGCATGTGCTGCTCGAGAACGTCGTGACAATGGTCAACCTAGGCATGCGCCGCACCGGCCTGATGCCGGGCACAGAGGACGAGCGCGACCTTGCCCAGGTCCAGATGGCGATCGAGTCGGTCCGTGCGCTGATGCCCCAGATCGAGCAGATCGCGCCGCAGCAGGTGGCCCCGATCCGCGACGCCCTCTCACAGCTGCAGGTGGCGTTCGTGCAGGCTCAGGGCGGCGCGCAGCCAGAGCCTGCACCATCAGCCGCCGCGGGCCCCGCTGGGCCCGCTGAGCAGCAGGCACCGGCGCCGGATCCGGGCGCGCAGGAGCCGCCGGAGCCGGGCGAGCCAGGGCCGGCGCAGAAGAGCGGGCGTCTGTGGGTGCCGGGCCAGTGATCGTCGATACAGTGCAGGCATGTTCATCCTGATCGTCGGATGCGGCCGCGTCGGCTCCGCGGTCGCCAAGAGCGCGCTCGACGCGGGCCATGAGGTCTCGGTGATGGACATCGACCCGCTGTCGCACATCCGCCTCGACCGTGACGAGACGTCCACCTGGGAGGACGCCGGCGGTCGCTTCACCGTCGGCACGGCGCTTGAGGTCGATGGCCTGATCGAGGCCGGGATCGAGCAGGCGAACGTCTTCATGGCCGCCACCAGCGGCGACAACACCAACCTCGTGATCTCGCAGATCGCCCAGCGCCGCTTCAATGTCCCGCGGGTGGTCGTCCGGGTGGCCGATCCCGCGCGTGCCGCCTGGTATGCGGAGCAGGGACTTCAGACGATCTGCCCGACGCAGGTCGCGATCGAGCAGGCCGAACAGGTCCTGCTCACTCCCTAGCCGACGCGCCATTGAGAGTTGAAAGCAACATGTACGTGATCATCGCCGGGGCGGGCAAGGTCGGCTGGAACCTCGCACGCGAGCTCATCGCCAAGGACCGTGAGGTGACCCTGATCGAGTCCGATCACGATCGCTTCCGCGTCGTCGAGCAGGAGCTCGAGCACGCCGTTCAATACGGCGATGCCAGCGAGCTATGGGTGCTCGAGCGGGCCGGCATCCAGCGGGCGGATCTGGTGATCGCTGTCACCGGTGACGATGAGGACAACATCCTGATCAGCCAGGTCGCCAAGAAGAAGTACGGCGTGCAGCGGATCGTCGCGCGCGTCAACAACCCGCGGAACCTGACGCATTTCAAGATGCTGGGGATCCAGCCGGCGGTCTCCGCGACCGATCTGATCCTGCGCCTGATCGAGCACGAGGTCCCGGAGTACGGGCTTGTCCAGCTGCTCGCGCTCGAGGAGGAGCACCTCGAGATCATCGAGCTCGAGGTGCTCGAAGGCTCGCTCGTGGTCGGCAGGCAGGTCCAGGAGATCGCGCTGCCAGAGGGCTCGCTCGTGATCTCGGTGCTGCGCGCCGGACGCGGCTTCGTGCCCAAGCCGAGCGACACGGTCGCGTCCGGGGACCAGGTTCTGCTGATCCTGGACCCGGGGCTCGAGAGCGAGATCACAGCGCTGTTCGCGTCCACGGGCGCCGGCGCCTCGGCCTGATCCGCACGCGGGGCAACCTCAGGCAGCGCCCAGCACGTCGCGCAGCGCGGGTTCGATCTCGGGCCGGCTGAAGCTGAAGCCGAGCTCCTCGAGTCTCCGCGGGACAGCCCGTTGGCCCGTGGTGACGATCTCCGACATCTCGCCATACATCAGCCGCAGAGCCAGTGCGGGGACCGGGAGCACGGCGGGCCGCCGCAGCGCACGCCCGAGCGCCTTTGAAAGCTCCGCGTTGTCCACGGGACGGGGCGCGGTGGCGTTCACGGCGCCGGAGGCCTCGGGATTCCCGAGACAGAACAGGATCGCCGCGACCAGGTCGTCGATGTGGATCCAGGGTACGTACTGGTGGCCGCCGGCCACCGGCCCACCGATGCCCGCTCTGAAGAACGGGAGCATCTTCGCCAGTGCCCCGCCGCTGGGGGAGAGCACCACGCCGGTGCGGGTCACGACGACGCGACAGGCGGAGGCCGCCTGCAGCGCCTCCTGCTCCCAGGCACTCACCACGCCGGCAAGGAAGCCCTGACCTGGGGAGGCGCGCTCGTCGAGTTGCTCTGAGCCGCGTGCCCCGTAGAAGCCGGTCGCCGATTGCGATACGAGCACGGCCGGCCGCCGACCGTCGTGCAGCGATCGCAGTCCGGCGACGAGGTTGCGGGTGGAGAGCACGCGCGATTCCCGGATCCGCCGCTTGGCGTCCGCCGACCAGCGCTGCGACACCGGCTCGCCCAGCAGGTGGATCACCCCGTCCGCCCCCGCCAGCGCCTCCGATGGGGGAGGGGTGGCGAGCGGATCGGGCCAGGCATGCCACTGCACGCCATCCGGGAGCTTGGGCGCCGCGCGGTCCGGATCGCGGGATAGCCCGACGGGCTGATCGCCGCGTGAGAGCAACTCGCGACAGACGGCGCCGCCGATCGTTCCCGTTGCTCCGGTCACCACAATTCGTGCGATGTGGCGACCGTATCGCAACGCGGATGTGGTGCGCCGAACGGGCCGCTCGCGGCCCGCTCAGAAACCCCCTGGCTATACTCGCCCGAGCCAAATGCCGGATGGTGTAATTGGCAACACGCCAGGTTCTGGCCCTGGTATTCAAGGTTCGAGTCCTTGTCCGGCAGTTTCACCGAAGCCCCGTGTCCACGGGGCTTCGCTGTTCTCGGAGAGCGGCGTGGCCGGCCGGCGCCTGCGCACGCCGGAGCTCCGCGATTCACGGCGACGTGAAGCCCGGGAGCTTCGGGCTGAGCGCGTGGATCGTCACGCTGCCGAGCTTCATCCGCAGATCGAGCGTCAGCGTCTCGCGACCGAATCTGATGAAGCCGACGCCGGTGACCGCGCCGGCTGCGGAGACGCGGCCGAGTGGGCCAAGGGTTCCGGTTCCCGCCAAGCCAAAGCGCTTACCCAGGTCCGGGATCGTGGAAGGACGTGCGCTGATCGTTCCAGACAACCTGCCCGCGAGCGAGAGGCAATGTGTCGCCCTGAAACAGGCGATGCCCTCGATCCTCAGCACAACCGGTCTCACCGCGTCGGCTGACTGGGCGACGTCAATCAGGATCGTGACGCTGCCGCGGTCGGCCGCGAGCCTGCCGGTCGCCCGGGCGATGCTACCTCTGAAGGTGTCCTTGGCAGGCACCGTCGTGGTCGCCGCCAGCGCGCCGCCTGCCGGCAGCACTGACGCCGCACATGTGCACGCGAGCATTGGTCTGAGTCGGGGAAACATGCTGGCGAGCTCCAACTCGGCTCCTCTCTCTGGTCCCCAGTCTAGGAGCGTCGGCGCACGCGCACCGACAACCCTCAGTCGCTACGGCTAACGTGGATGCCCCGTCACGACGGGGCGTCTTGCCTACATGAGCCTCGTCCATTTCCTACTACTGATCGCGGCCGGCTTCGGGGCGGGGTTGACGGGCTCGGTCGCCGGCCTGGCGTCGCTGGTGAGCTACCCGGCCCTGCTCGCCCTCGGTCTGTCGCCGCTGGCGGCCAACGTGACCAACACGATCGGGCTGCTCAGCAACGGGCCCGGCAGCGCCGCCGGCGCCAGGGCAGAGCTACGAGGGCACGGCCGCCGCATCGCGATGCTGTCGGTCTGGTCAGGGGTCGGCGGAGCGCTGGGGGCGGGCCTGCTGCTGTGGGGCAGTTCGGCGACGTTCAAGCAGGTTGTCCCGTGGCTGATCGCCCTCGGCTCGCTGCTGTTGCTGGTGCGTGACCCGCTGCGCGGCTGGCTCGACGCCCGCCAGATGGTCGAATCGCCGGCGGCGGCGAGACGCAGTCCGTCGTGGGGGAGGAGGCTGCCGGTGCTGATGGTCGGAATCTACGGCGGCTACTTCGGGGCGGGTGCGGGGGTCATCATGCTCGCCGTCCTCTCACTGGAGACGCTCGAGCCGCTGCCGGTCACCAACGCTGTCAAGAATCTGACGATGACGGCCGCCAACTGCGTGGCCGCGGTGATCTTCGCCTTCGACAGCCCCGTGCACTGGCCCGCGGCAGCCGCGATCGCGATCGGCGTGCTGGGCGGAAGCTGGTGCGGCCCGGCGGTGGTCCGGATCGTGCCCGACAAGCCGTTGCGGGTGGCGATTGCGCTGGCGGGCCTCGGACTCGCCGTCGCGCTGTTCATCGGCTGGTCGGGCAGCTGACAGCGTCTCAATCCCCTAAAGGCCAGGGCGCCAAATGTCGATGCAGGATGCTCAATGCCCAAAGTTCTAAATAACTTGCTTTCGCGTTTCCTCGTCTGGGCGGCGGCCGAAGATGGCCAGGGGCTCACCGAGTACGCCCTGATCTTGGCGCTGATTGGCCTGGTCGCGGTGGTGGCGCTGACGACGCTCGGTCATGGCGTGACGAGCGTGTTCACCACCGTCGCGCGCTCCGCCTAGTGCGCGCCTAGTGCCGCGGACCCTCAGGGGTCCGTGAACTGCGCAGCCTGCTTGGTCATCGCGGCGGTCATCGCCGCCAGCTGGTTCGGGGTCCCGATCAGCTCGCCCTGGAGCTCCGCCTCGAGCGCGAGCGTCTGATCGGCTGAGCCGGTCCAGCCGTCGTTGAACAGGCGCTTGGCACGGCGGACCGCATCGGGGGAGCGCTCGGCGATCTCCCGTGCGAGCTCGATTGCGGCCGTCAGCGGGTCATCGTCGAGGTGGGTGATCAGCCCCAGACGATCGGCCTCGGCGGCGTCGATCGTGCGCGCCGTGATGGTCAGTTCCTTGGCGACGTCGATGCCGACGAGCCGCGGGAGCGTCCGCGTGATCGACATGTCCGGGATCAGCCCCCAGCGACCCTCCATGACCGACAGCCGGGCATCGGGCGCGGCGATGCGGATGTCCGCGGCCAGGGCGATCTGAAGGCCCCCGCCTAGGCAGTTGCCGTGGATTGCGGCGATCACCGGGACCGGCAGGTCGATCCAGCCGTGGCCGGCGCGCTGGAAGTAGTTGGGCGAGGGCTCGTCAAGGATCCCCATGAACGCCTCGAGTCCGCCGGCCGCCGCGACCGCGGGGAAATCGAGACCCGAGCAGAAGCTCTTTCCGGCGCCGTGCAGAACGACGGCGCGCACGCCCGCTTCGCCACGCAGCCGCTCCGCCGCGGCGATGATCGCGTCGAGCATCGCCAGATCGAGTGCGTTGTGCTTGTCGGGGCGCGTCAGCGTCACGACGGCGATGTGCTCGTCGAGCCGGATCGCCACCCGTTCGCCGTCGGCCGCCAGCCGCTCGCCGTCGGCCGCCAGCCGCTCGCCGTCCGCCGCCGGCCGCTGGCTCATGCCGTGGCTCGCAGTTCCGCGGCCGGCTCGATGCTGTCGCCGACCCGCACGGTCCCGGGGCGCAACACTCGCCCGTAGATCCCGAATGGCAGCGGCTCGGTTGCCTCGAGCTCTGTGCGATAGGCGCGCAGCAGGTCGAGCGTGGGCATCGTCGTCGCACCGGTATCGGGATCGCGGCCCGTCACCAGGCAGCGTCCGACGTTGCCATCGAAGCGCAGCACCGCGGTCCCGACCTGTAGCCGCCGGCGCAGCCAACCGTCTTCCGCGTGAGGCGCGACGCCATCGACCTCGATCAGCATCCGGAAACGCCGCACATCCAGCGGCTCGGTCCCGGCCTGCTCGCCCAGGCGTCGCAGCGAGCCGCGTGAGATCAGGCTCACCGGGCCCTTCGCCCCGCGGTCCACGGCCGAGCCGCTCTCGAGCAGTCGCAATGGTTGCCCGCAGAAGGCAGACAGAGCCTCCGCCCAGGGGCCGAGCACCTCACGGCCGGTCACCTGATGCGAGAAGAACTGGGTCGGAATCGGCTCGCCGAGCTCGATCTCGCCGTCGACGACCGAGCCGTCGGGAAACTCGAGTGCCAGCCGCGGCGGCGTGAAATGCGCCACGATCGCCTGCAGCCTGCCCAGCTGCTTGCCGTTGCGCATGCGGCCCAGCTCGTCGGCGACGAAGAACTTCCGGTCTCCGGACGCCCCTCGCTCGTCGAGCACCACCTGATCGACGCTACGGACCCGTGTCCCCTTGATCGCCGCTGTGTACAGGGCTGTGACGGTGACGCTCATAGCCAGGACATTCCAGCACGGGCAGCCGCGGATAGCGAACGAAGCGGTCGGGCTCGGTGCGCGAGCGCAGGCACAGCGAGAAGATCGAGCCCCGCGTGTTGGGCACGAGCTGCTGGTGGATGCAGAACTCGCAGAGTGACGACGGGAACCGGCCCGAGCTCACTGGGCCGGTAGCGGCGTCAGCACGAGCGCGCTGCCGCCCTCCTGCAGCGCCTCGACCTGGGACGAGAACAGGAAGTGTGCGGTCACCTGATCGACGAACGCGGCCTCCTGTGACTTGCTCCACGGGCTGAGTTCGGAGAGCTCGGGCGGATACTGCTGCAGCGTCCGCGAGAGCGGCACCGTCAGCCACGGCTGCAGGTCCCTGCGCAGGAACACGAGCGCGACCGTCAGGCCCTTCTCGTTCGTCCCTCCCGAGGTGACGGTGTGGCCTGGAGGCAGCACCACAACCACGTTCTGGCTGTTACCGATGTATTCGAAGGTGTAGAGCGCGAGCTCCAGCGCCTCGCGTCGCAGCAGCAGCATGCGGTGGACCGACGGCGTTCCCAGCAGCCCGCAGTTCTTCGCGCCGAGGCCGCAGACCTCGTAGGCGATCGTGCTGCCGTTCAGCAGGCCGAGAGACTGCTTGCCGCCGGTGCTCTCGTTGACGGCGATCGTCAGACCGCTGCCGGTCGTGGTGCCCGCTGCCGTCGACTGCGCGAGCCGCATCGGAGTGATCACGTCGAGCTGCTGTGAGCCGCTGACCCGGTAGTACGGCGACACGTACTGAGCGATCTCCGAGATACCGGCGCTGCCGGAAGTGCCCGGCGTCCAACTCGACCAGTTCGCTGAGCTCACCGAGTTCACGCTGTTCTTGCCGCGCGACGCGACCACGACGGCGACGGCGACCGCGGCGACCGCGATCCCGGCGAGCACGGCCATCACGACCCGGAACTTGGGCGCGTGGGGGTGATCCATCCGCGGCAGATCCTGGGCGCCGCTGCTGAGCACCTGATGGCTGGCGCTGACCGGCGGGTGCTCGCTGGAGATGCGGTTCTCGGTGCTCATATCGTCGGCCAGGTTGAGTCGTCATCGAGATTGATCTGTGGCCGAACGAGACCAGCCCGGTCGAGCAGCTCGCCGACCTCGTCGCCGTGCATCTCCTTGCGCGCCATCAGTTCGTCCGCTATCTGCTCGAGCGCATCGCGATTCGTCGCCATCAGCGAGTACGCCATCACGTAGGCCTGGCCGAGGACCTGCGCGACCGCAGCCTGCTTGCTCGGGCTGACTACGGTGTTTCCGATCATGCCGGCGCCTTCAACCGTCGCGGCGCTCGCCCGATTCATGATCTGGTTGCCTATCTCCTCGAGCCGCTCTCGCACCTGAGCCTGTGCGTCCGGCTGCTCGCCGGGACCGAGGCGCCTGCTCGGCCGCAGCATGATCGGCAGCTCGTCGGGGCCCATACCCCACATCCCGACCATCGCGCTCGCGGTGGCGGTGGCGCTGTAGAGGTCGCCGCTGACGCCCTGCGAGTTCTCGCCGTAGAACACGTGCTCGGCGGCCATCGCGCCCAGCGTCATCACGAGGCCTCCCATAACGCGCGCGCGGAAGTGACTGAAGCGCTCGTCCTTCTCCATCGACTGGTAGTGACCGAGGGAGCCGCCGCGCTTGCGGATCGAGAGTCGCGTCGAAAGCACGTCGTTGCCGAGATAGACATGCCCGGCGGCCGCATGTCCAGCTTCGTGGATCGCGACCGCCCGCGTCTCGTCTTCGACGTAGTCGATGTTCTGGGCGGTGCCCGACTCGACTGTGGTCATCGCCTCGACGATGTCGCGCCACGCGAATACGCGTCGACCCTCCGAGTGGGCAATCGTCAGCGCCATAGAGCAGCACTGCTCGATCATCGACGGTGAGTAGCCGGCGGTGATCCGCGCGAGCTCGTCACGCCGGCGATCGGTGTCAAGGTCGGGTTCGTGGTCGACCTTGGCCATATACAGGTCGAAGATGTCCTTGCGGTCGTCCTTGGTCGGCGTCCGGAACCAGATGTGGCGGCCCATGCGTCCCGGCCGCGTGAGCGCCGGATCGAGCGCCTCGATCGGCACGTTGCATGCCCCGATGAAGTAGATCTCCTCCTTGCGCGGCTTTGGAGGAGCGAGCCGCAGCCGGAGCTTGCCGATGCGCTGCGGGAGCACGAACATGGCGTCAAGGAACGTGTTGACACGGTTGACGGTGAACTTCCGGAAAACCGGAGGCTCACCCATGCCGTCCATGACGACCAGCAGCTGATTCAGCGCCTGTCCCTGGTAGCCCATGCCCATGCCCATGCCGCCTGGGAAGACCGCGTTCACCCTGTGGGCGACCCGGTTGAGGACATGGTTGGCGGACGTCGGCTCGCTGGCCGCGCGCGCTGCAAATAGCTGGTCTCGCCATTGGCGTGTCTCAATCACGACATCGCCCGTGGGCGTGATCGAGCCGTTGGGACCGAAGAACAGGAAGTCATGGATCGAGTTGGGCGTGGCCCCGGCGCCGGCGGTCATCGAGCTGCCGAGCGCCTGGCGGCGGAGGCCGACGGCATCGATCTCGTCGATGAAGACGATGCACTGGCCACCCCACTTGCGCGCCAGCTTGCGCGCCCGGTGGGCCAGCATCTGCACGGTCAGTGCGTCCATGCCCATGAACATCTGCGCGAAGCCCGAGCCGGGAATCGTCACGAATGGGCAGTTGAAGTTGGTGGCGATCGCCTTCGAGATCATCGTCTTGCCAGTTCCGGGCGCGCCCAGGAACAGCAGCCCGCGCTCGCGCTTGCCGCCTGCTTTTTCGAACTCCTCGCCGGACTGCCAGAGCGTGATCACCCGCGTGATCTCCTCCTTGGCCTCGGCCTGGCCGCGGACGTCGTCGATCTTCACGCCCCAGCTGGCGTCGCCCGGTTCATAGCTGCGGATGCCCCTGATCGCCATGAAGACGAACGGGCCCATGAAGATGAGGATGTTGATGAACAGCAGCATCGGTACCTGGAAGGCCAGCGACGCGTACTGCGCCGCGTCCTGCGGCGGGAACAGCTGGCGCAGCGCCGGCCAGGGATCGAAGAAGCTCGAATGCACACCGGAGAAGGCGAACAGCGCCTGGAACAGCCCGAGCAGGATGAGAATCACAGCGATCCAGTAGGGCAGCCGCCTGTACTTCGACAGCCAGAACCAATGCCGCCGCCGGGCGACTATGTCCGCCTCGCGCAGGGAATCCCCGGTTCCGAACAGGCTCGGCCACGGAAGGAAATGACGCGCCACGACCTCGACCAGCCCGCGGAACATGACCACAGCCAGCGCAGTGATCAGGATCGCGGCGATCAAGCTCAGATGGTTTGATTCGTAGAGCACCAGGAAGAAGGCGGGCGCGGTCAGCAGCGCGACGAATGTCGCGGCGCGCGTCAGGCGCCTCCATTCATGCGCGAGTGCGGCGGCGTGCTCGTTGATCGGTCCCCGCAGTTTTGTGGTCTGCTCGGCGTAGGCCATTGCTTAAACGACGAGGGTACCGACCGCCGCTCGCACGTCCAGCGGGCTCCACGAGGTTCTTCGAAGCTCTACGCAGCCCGCGCGGGCCGGCGGTAGCTTCTCGGTCACGGTGAGCGTCTGGGCGTGGATAGCGGTGGCAGTCGTCGGCGGCCTCGGGGCGGTCGCGCGCTTCCTGCTCGATGGCTGGATCGGCATCCGCTTCGGGCGGGAGCTGCCCTTCGGCACGTTCGCGATCAACGCCAGCGGCTCGTTCCTGCTCGGCCTGCTCGACGGCGTGGCATTGAGCGGCAACGCGATGGTGATCGCCGGTACCGCCACGATCGGGGCCTACACGACGTTCTCGACCTGGATGTTCGAGACCCAGCGCCTGGCCGAGGACGGCGAGTTCGCATCGGCCGCCCTGAACATCGGCGCGAGCATCGTCGCCGGCTTCGCCGCCGTCGTCCTCGGGCACCTGCTGGGAAGGCATCTGTGAAGGAGCTGGCGAAGCTCACCACCTACTTCGGCGAGCGCGATCGCAGCGACGGTGAGCTGCTGGCCGATGAGCTGTTCGCGCTCTACGGCCGCGAGCGCGTGGCGCTCAGCGCGATGCTTCGCGGGATCGAGGGCTTCGGGCAGCATCACAGCGCCCACACCGACCGGCTGCTGACGCTCTCCGAGGATCTGCCCGTCGTCTCGGTTGCGGTCGACACGGCAGAGCGCATCGAGGCCTTGATGCCACGCGTGCTCGCTGTCAAGCGGCGTGGGTTGGTGACGCTGGAGCGGGCTCGCCCGCTTGGCGGCCCGCTCCCGGGCGACTCCGGGTCGCTGCTGCCCGACGACCTCCGGGACCAGGCGAAGCTGACGCTCTTCATCGGCCGCCGGCAGCGCGCGGCCGGACGGGCCGCATTCCTCACGGCCTGCGAGCTCCTGCACACCAGCGGCGTGCACGGCGCGACCGTGCTGCTCGGCGTCGATGGCACGCGCGCAGGCGTGCGCACGCGCGCACGCCTGCTCGGCCGCAACGTTGACGTGCCGGTGCTGATCGTCTGTGTCGGGTCGGGCGCGGCGATCGCGCGTGCCGCGGAGCGGCTCGACTCGGCGCTGGCGCAACCGGTGATGACGCTCGAGCGCGTTCAGGTGCTGCGCCGCGACGGTGAGCGTCTGGCCGAGCTCGAGGCGATCGCGCCGGTGCTCGATCACGACCGCGTGTGGGGCCAGAAGCTGACCGTGCACTCGAGCGAGGACGATCGCGTCGACGGCCACCCGCTGCACCGTATGCTGGTCCAGCGTCTGCGCGGGGAGCGCCTCGCGGGCGCCACCACCCTGCGCGGTGTGTACGGGTTTCACGACGACCTGCCGGCGCGCGGCGACCGCCTCCTGCAGGCGCGCCGGCATGCGCCGGTGATGACGATCGCGGTTGACACCCAGGAGCGCATCGCAGAGGTCTTCGGCGTGGTCGAGCAGGTCACTGCCGAGCGTGGCCTCGTGACGGTCGAGACCGTCCCTGTGCGTGTTTTGCCGGGGGCTTGAGGAACTGCTCGACAGCCTCGGCGATGCCGCCGGCTATCGCGCGTCGGCCCGCGCTGCTGTCGGCGATCGAGCCCTCGAACGGGTCGGTGATGAAGAGCGGCTCGATCAGCGCCCCGGGCATCAGGCTCGGCGTCGAGAACCATCCCCGCTTGGCCGGGCCGAGCAGCAGCAGGTGCCCGTAGCTGTCACCCGTCGAAGTGTTGACGGTGGAGCCCAGCTGATCGTCCTGCTGGACGCCGCCGCTGGGGATCTGCCAGCCATGGCTGTTCATGCTGGCCAGAACTTCGTCCTGCACCAGCGTCGCCAGCCGCAGGTTCGCGGCGGCGAACCGCCGTGCGGTGTCGTAGCCCGTGACCGCGCCGGCGTTGCTCGCGCCACCGGTGTCGAAGTAGATGCCCACGAGCGCCTTGGCGTGAGCTTCGTTGGCGCACTGTGCCCGCGCCGCCACATCATCGTGGACGCCGCGGGCGGTGAGCAGCCGCCCGTCGACGTCGGCGGCGTCCAGGCGGGCCACGGTGTTGTCGGTGGTCCTGGAGACGACCACGCGGAACCCCTGGGCACGCAGCAGGGCAAGCGCGTCGAGCTCCACCGGCAGCGCCTCGCCGGCGTCTGAGATCGTCTTGCCGCTCGCGGTCCGGCCGATACCGCCGGGGTCGAGACCGCCGTGGCCGGCGTCCAGGAAGACCGTCAGATGGCGGTTGCCGTGGGTCGGGGCGTAGGCCATGCACGACCCCCTGGCGAAGCGTGCCGAGTCCACCGCGGTCACGGCCGGCCCCAGGTCGCCGGACGGGCTGGTCCTGCCGCCACCACCCGAGATGACTCCGGCCGTGACGCCGATCACCACCGCCACGAGGATGCCGGCGCGTGGGGAGATGCGTCGGGGATGGCGGCGGGCGTTGCGTGGCATGAGCAGGAGTGTGGGACCGGGCGGGCAACCCGATGGCCACAAAGATGGCCCACGCGCCTAAGAGCAGCGTTAGCGCGGGCAGGGCTCACACGCTGATCTCAATGTCGGTGTTTGTGAAGTGCGCGTTGCGTGGTATCTCTGTGCGGGCGTGCGTTTGCTCAGACGAATTGCTCCTTTCCTCGCGGTTGCGGCCTGCATGATGGCCGCGGCGGCCGCCGGCTTCGGGGCCACCGGCTCACACCCCGCGGTGACGAGCGGCGACTGGCCCATGTTCGGCTACAACGACCAGAGCTCCGGCACCGGTCCAAGCGATACGGGCATAACCGCCCGCAACCTGCGCTCGCTGCGGCGGATCAGCGTGCAGATCCCGGGCACCGTCGACTCCTCGGCCGTGGAGCTCGCCAACGTCCCGGTCAAGGGCGCAACCCGCGACGTGGTGATCATGACCACCGCCTACGGGCACACGCTCGCGCTCGACGCGGCCAGCGGCCGCATCCTCTGGGACTACACCCCCGCGAGCGTCCACCGCTTGCAGGGCAGCGCGCAGATCACCACCGCCTCGCCGGTCGTCGATCCCGATCGCGAGTACGTGTACGCGACCAGCCCCGACGGTTTCGTGCACAAGCTGACCGTCGCCTCCGGGCATCCGGTCTGGAGCATCCGCGTGACCGACGATCCGACCCGCGAGAAGCTCGCCGGCGCGCTGAAGCTCGCCGATGGCGAGCTGATCGTCGGAACCGATGGCTACGACGGCGACGCGCCGCCCTACCAGGGTCATCTCGTCACGCTCGACCCGGCGACTGGCAGGATCACGCACGTCTTCAACACGCTCTGCTCGAACGTGCGGACGCTGATCGATCCGCCCTCGAGCTGCCACCAGAGCGACTCGGCGATCTGGGGCAGGCCCGGCAGCGTGATCGAGCCAAACGGCGACATCCTCGTGAGCACCGGCAACGGCGACTTCAACGGCCACACCGACTGGGGTGACAGCGTGCTCGAGCTTTCGCCCTCGCTGAAGCTGCTGCACAACTGGACGCCGCGCAACCAGCGGCAGCTCAACAGCCAGGACAGTGACCTCGGCAGCACCGAGCCGGCGCTGCTGCCCCCCGGCTCGGGCGCGCGCTTCGCGGTGCAGGGCGGCAAGTCCGGGATCCTCAGCGTGCTCGACCTCGGCCGGCTCGACGGCACAGGCGGCCACGCGGGGCCCCGCACCGGTGGTCAGCTGCAGAGCATCGACGCACCGGGCCCGACCGACATCTACAGCCAGCCCGCCGTCTGGCGGTCGGGCGGTGGGCGTGTCTACGTCTACGTCACCACCGGTGCCGGTACCGCCGGCTACGTCGTCCGGGGCGCTCATCGCCTGCACCTGGCCTGGCAGAACAACCAGGCTGGCACCAGCCCGATGGTCGCCGGCGGCCTGCTCTACGTCTACAACGAGAGTCACGGCGTGCTCAACGTGTTCAACCCGGTCAGCGGTCACCTGTACCGGTCGCTGCCGGCCGGCGGCGGCCATTGGAACAGCCCGATTATCGTGGGCGGGCGGATCATCCTGCCGATCGGTGACTACCACGATCACGCCGGCACCGGGACCGTGTACATCTACCACCTGTAACTCCCGGGACGCCGATCAAAGACGCTCGCCCAGCGGGGCGAGCGTCCCGCTCAACCACCCGATCGCCGCCGGCAGGTGTGCCGGATCGATGTGGTGGCCGGCGTCTGACTCGTGGTACTCGACGTCGATGCCGCCGGCGCCGAGCAGCTCGTCGGCATGCCGCGCGAAGTTGACGGCGATGATCGGGTCGCGGCGGCCGTGGGCGATGAACACGCGCGTCTGCTCGTGAGCGGCGAGGTCGGGGGTCCAGCTCTCGACGGTCGGGATGAATCCGGAGAAGGCGAGGATGCCCGCGACCGCCGGCCGCTGCGGGCCGAGCCCGGTTGCGTAGCTCATCACCGAGCCCATCGAGAAGCCACCGAGCACGGTGCGTGAGGGTGGGATCCCGGTCCGCGCCCAGAGCTCGTCGTGGAAGGCCGTGAGCCGGGCATAGGCCGCGTCGAAGGTTTCGCGGTCCGGGTGCCCGACGCGCGGAACCACATACCAGTGCCTGCCCTGCCAACCTGCGACGCTCAGCGGCCCGCGTGGAGTGATGACGTGCAACCGCCGCTCGGGGTCGAGCAAGTCGGCCATGCCGAGCAGGTCATGCTCGTCGGCGCCGCGGCCGTGATGCAGGATCAGCAGCCCCTCCGCGGCGCCCGCGGCCGGCCGCTCCTGAAATACCAGCGAGCTCATCTCAGGCCTCCGTCGGGGTCGTGGCGGCACGCGGGTTGCGCAGCGGCACGAGCAGCTTCTCGAGCTGCGGACGCAGGTGCTCGTGCTGGCGCGGCAGCCGGAGCTCCTCGCCCAGGTGCGCGGCGTCCTCGTCGGTTGCGAAGCCGGGGGAGGTGGTCGCGATCTCGAACAGGATCCCCTGCGGCTGGCGGAAGTAGATCGCGTTGAAGTAGTCGCGGTCGATCACGGGCGTGACCTGCATGCCGGCCGCGCCGACCCGCTGCTGCCACGGCACATGATCGGCGTCGGGCGAGTGCCAGGCGATGTGGTGGACGGTGCCGGCGCCCTGGATCCCGTGCCGGTCGGTTGGCTCGTAGGTCCAGCCGAAGCCACGCGTCGGGCCCTGCAGGCGGTAGCTGCCGGGGGTCGCGGTTGTGGCGAACCCGAGCGTCTCGGTCAGCAGCTGCTGGTCGGCGTCGAGTGGGCGGCCGACATAGGCGCGCGCACCCTCGACGCCGGTGATCGCATGCTCGGCCGGGACCGGTGCGTAGCGCGCCTGCAGCGGCGGGTTCTGCGGGTCGGCGACGACCAGCTCGAGGCGGAGGCCGTCATGGTCGGCGAAGCTGAGCGCGCCGGCGGTGCGCTCGCTGGAGTAGCCGTGCTCGCCGAGCCGCTGCTCCCAGAAGCCCAGCGACTCCTCGGTCGTGACGCCGAGCTGGATCGTGTGGATCATGCCGGCGCCGGCCCGGCCCGGCTGGGCGCCGGCGAACTCGAACCAGGTCAGTAGCGAGCCGGGCGAGCCCTGCTCGTCGCCGAAATACAGGTGGTAGGCCTCGGGCGCGTCGAAGTTGACCGTCTTCTTGACCAGCCGCAGCCCCAGGACGCCGGCGTAGAAGTCGACGTTGCGCTGGGCGTCACCGGTGATCATCGTGATGTGGTGCATGCCGTCGAGCTGCATGAGCTTGCTCCTGTCGTGTGCGTGTTCGCTGGAACGGTTGTGCACTCAACTTAGCTGTTGAGCGTGCGGGCCCCAAGACGTCTTGCGGGCGATCCAGACGCTGAACGTCTGGATAGGCGCTACGGCGCGTCGGAGATCATCTGCAGCAGGTCGGTGCGCGTGTAGCCGCGCTGGCGCGCCAGCTGCAGCAGTTCGGCGACCTTGCCGCGGAACTCGCCCTCGGCCGGTGTGCCGACGACGCTGATGCCGCGCCGCGGGCGCATCTCCAGCAGGCCCTCGTCGCGCAGCGCCCGCAGCGCGCGCAGCACCGTGTTGGTGTTGACGCCCATCACGGCGGCGAGATGGCGGGCCGGCGGGAGCCGCTCGCCTGGCGTGGCCTCGCCATCGGCGATCGCACGGCGGATCTCCGCCGCCACCTGCTCGTGGAGGTGGGCTGGATCGTTGCGGTCGAGCTTGACATCCAGCAATGTGCCAATTACCTTAGCACATTGACGAACGTCGTCCGACTGCTACGGCTAGCTGATCTCGCCAAGAGGCTTCGGCTACACGGTCGGCGGCGGCCAGAGCTGGCGGCCGCTCGGCACCAGCTGGAAGCGCTTCGGCTCGAACTCGTGCGCCCACCGGGGTAAGGTGCCTCGCGCGATGGCCGACCTGCCCCCGAACGTGACGCTGGCGCAGCTCACCTACTTCGTCACGGTCGCGGAGGAGCTCAACTTCACACGGGCGGCGGAGCGCCTGCACGTCAGCCAGTCGCCGCTCAGCCAGTCGATCAGAGCACTCGAGACCAATCTCGGCGTCGCGCTGCTTGAGCGCACCAGCCGGCATGTAGAGCTGACCGCAGCGGGGGAGGCGTTGCTGCCCGCCGCCCGCGCCGCGCTCGGCGCTGTCGCGCACGCGCTCAGCATCGCCCGTGCTGCCGGCCGGGGGGAGCAGCGGCTGCGTGTCGGGTTCCTCGCATATGGTGCCTGCGACGTGATCGACCGATCGCTGGCAGCCTTCGCCGCACCGGCGTCTGAGCTGCGGCTCGAGACGCGCCAGTCCGACTTCTCCGATCCGACGGCCGGCCTCGCCGGCGGCAGCGTCGACGCCGCCTTCCTGCGATTGCCGGTGACCGCGCCGGAGCTTCAGATCGAGACGCTGACGAGCGAGCCACGGGTCGCGGTGCTGCCGGCCTGGCATCCGCTCGCTGCGCGCGACAGCATCTCCGTCGGCGACCTTGCGGACGAGCACTGGCTGCAGATGCCCGGGCGCGATCACGCCTGGCGTGAGTTCTGGCTGGCGAGCGGCCACCGTGACCGCGTCACGCCGCTGCTCGGGCCGGAGGTCCGAACCGTTGACGAGCAGCTGGCGGCCACGGCGACCGGTGGCTATGTCAGCCTCGCCCCGGCGTCGGTCGCGAGCGCCTACCCGCGCTCCGGCATCAGCTACGTCCCGGTGACGGGGATCGAGCCAAGCGCAGTGGCAATCGCCTGGCGAGGAGGCGACGAGCGCGCAAGCGTCCGACGCTTCGTCGCCCGCGCGCGCGAGCTCGCAAGTCAGGCACGACCACTTAACCCGGGGGATCGACTCCAAGCTCAGCCATGACGGCGGTGGCCCGCTGGCCACCGCCGCCCTCCGTGAGCGACAGGTGGGCCTTGGGCCCTGTCCGCGGATCGGATGCGCCCGGCGCGCAAGCGGTAGCGTGACTGAAGCGTTCGATGACGGGCAACGCGTTTAACCTGCAGCGCTTCGTCGAGGCGCAGGATCGGCACGGCGCCTACGAGGGCGCGCTCACCGAGCTGCGCGCCGGGCGCAAGCGGGGTCACTGGATCTGGTTCGTGTTCCCCCAGATCGAGGGTCTCGGCTCGAGCGAGACCGCGCGCTTCTACGGGATCGCTTCACTCGAGGAGGCCAGCGCCTACCTCGCGCACCCCGTCCTCGGCCGGCGCCTGAGCGATGCGGCCGAAGCGATGCTGGGACTGGCTGTTCGCGATCCCGGGGCCATTCTCGGCGGTATCGACGCGATCAAGCTGCGCTCCTCGATGACCCTGTTTGCCCAGGTGCAGGCGGCCGCGCCGGTGTTCAGGCGCGTGCTCGACGAGTTCTACGCCGGTACCGAGGACGCGGCCACGCTACAGCTGCTCCGGCCGCGCTGAGCGCTCAGAGGACGAACGGGATCAGTGGCGCTGAAGGCCGCAAGCAGCCAGCCCACCCAGAAGACGCCCCAGGCGATCCCGACCGCGATCCGCATGGTGTGCATGATGTGCCGACTCTAACCGCCGTCACCGCTGGATCGCACCGGCCGCTCGGGCAGCAGCGCCGGTGCGAGGCTCACGAAGCCGGCGATCACGAACACGATCAGCGCGGCGACGCCGACGGCGTGCAGGGCGGGCGCGTCGGCGAAGACGAGCAGGCCGACACCGACCACCAGTGCGGCCACCGCGACTCGTCCGGTCACGGCCCTCGGCGCCGCGGTGCCCTCCGCCGCAGGTGCCCCGCTGGGCACCTGCTCGGTCACGGTGACGGGATCGAAATCGCCCCGCAGACTGAGCCGAAAGAGCCAGAGCAGCGACGGGAAGACGATCGCGCCGCCCGCGACCACGGCGACGATCACGGCCACGAGCACGTCGTGCGGGGCCGCGGCATGACGCAGGTCGAGGCCGGGGAGGATCCGCGGCCACTGCGCGAGCGCCCAACCCGCCAGGACCGCGGCGATCGCGAGTGCCGCGACATAGCGGGCGGGTTCGAACAGGCGCCGGTACACGAGCACGATCGCGACGATCCCGGCGACCGCGGATACCAGGACCGCCGGCAACGCCCGGCCGGCGAGCAGCTCGTGGTAGAGCGGGTGCGCCGAGTGGTGGATGGCGACCAGCCCGGCCACGGCGAGGCCGCCGGCCAGCGGGCCGGCGGCGAGGGCACGCAGCCGGAAGCCGCGGGCGAGACGCACCTCACCACGGCGGCTGCAGTCGGCAGCCAGATAGACGGCGGCCAGGTAGGCGGAGGTGACGACGGCGATTGCGCCGTCGAGCATCTGCGTGGTCCCGAGCCAGCTGGAGAAGTGGGCGCCGCCGGCGTTGCCGACGGGCACCTGTCCGGTGGCGATCGCACCGACCATCGTGCCCAGCGCGAACGGGGCCAGGATCGAGGAGACGGCGAACAGCCCATCGATCAGCACGTGCTCGCGCTTGCCGAGCGCGCCCGAGCGCAGCGCGTAGGCGGCGCCGCGGGTGACGATGCCCAGACCAGCTATGAACAGCGGTGCCGCGAGCGTCGAGGCGATCGAGCCGAACGCGGTCGGGTAGGCCGACCAGAAGACCGTCAGCACGAAGATCAGCCAGACGTGGTTGGCCTCCCATACCGGTCCCATCGAGTGGTGGGCGCTGTCGCGTACCTCGGCGCCATGTACGCCCGGGCCGGAGAGCAGCGTCCAGATGCCGGCGCCGAAGTCGGCCCCGGCGAGCACCGCGTAGAGGACCACGCCGGCGAGGATGAACACCATCGGAACGGCTGACAGCAAGGGCGAGCTCATCGGTATCGCGCCTCCAGTTCCAGCGGCCGCGCGGCCAGTCGTCGCAGCATCCAGGCGACGCCGGCCGCAACCAACGCGTAGACCGCGATCAGCGCGCCATAGCCGACGGGGATGCCCGGCGCGCCGGTGACGGCGTCGGAGGTCAGCATCAGGTGGTAGACGACCCAGGGCTGGCGGCCGACCTCGGTCACCACCCAGCCGGCGATCAGCGCGACCGTCGCCAGCGGCCCGGCGATCACCAGCAGCATGTAGAACCAGCGTGAGTCGGGCAGGCGCCTGCGGCGGAGCCGCACGAATAGGGTGAAGAGGCTGAGCGCCACCAGCAGCGTGCCGATGCCGACCATGATCTGGAAGTCGGCGCGGACGACGTTGACCGGCGGCCGGCGCGAGGCGGACACGGTGTCGAGTCCCTTGACCTTCGCATTCCAGCTGTGGAACGCGAGCAGCGAGAGCAGATGCGGGATCGGGATCCCGAACTTGACCTTGCCGTTCACATACCAGCCGAGCAGGTGCTCGGGTGCTCCACTGGTGGTCTGGTAGAGCCCCTCCATCGCGGCGAGCTTGACCGGCTGATTGGTGGCGACATCGCGCGCGGCCCAGTCGCCGACCGGCGCCTGGGCGATCGAGGCGAGCACGGCGATCGTCAGCGGGATCGCGAGCGCGGCCCGCTCGTAGCGACCCCAGCGGCCGCGCAGGCGCGCGAACGCGTAGACGCCGGCCATCAGGAAGCCGGTCACCATGTAGCCGGCGAGGTACATGTGCACGAGCTCGTGCCAGAAGTAGTCGTTGCCGAACAGGGCGCTCCATGGGTTGGCGTGGATGACCTTGCCGCGGCGCAGCGTGAAGCCACCCGGGTGCTGCATCCAGGCGTTGACCGCGATCACATTCAGGGACCCGGTGAAGCCGGTGATCACGATCGGGATGCCGCTCAGCAAATGGGCTCTTGGTGAGAGGCGGTTCCAGCCGTACACGTAGATGCCGATGAAGATCGCCTCGACGAAGAACGAGAAGCCCTCGATCGCGAAGCCGAGGCCGAAGACGCCGCCGAAGGTGGCGGTGAAGTTCGGCCACAGCAGGCCCATCTCGAGGCTGAGGATCGTCCCGGTGATCACGCCCACGCCGAACAGGCCGATCATCAGCCGCGACCAGCGGCGCGCGAGCTCGCGATACACCGGGTCGCCGGTGCGTTGCCAGCGGCGCTCGGCGAACAGCACCATCACCGGGAACGAGATCCCGAAGCAGACCAGCGGAATGTGCACGATGAACGACAGCGCCTGCATCTGCCGCGCCTCCAGCAGGTAGCGCTGGTGGGCGGGGGCGAAGACCGCCGCCAGAGCAGCGATCATGCGGGCGACTGGTTCTGGAGGCTTCTCAAGGGCGACTCCTTGACGTGGCTATGCGTCGTCTGAGTGAGGCTACCTCTCCGCGCCGGTCCGCCGAGGCCCGGCCGAGCCGGACAGCTTTCCTACCCGGAGTTTGTCTCAGGCTGGGAGGGCGTTATGCCGGCGAGCATCCGAGCGATGGGTCGCCGGGACCGTGACGGTCAGCGTGGTGCCCTTCTCGACGATCGTTGAGAGCTCGAGCACGCCGCGCAGAAGCTCGACCCGCTCCCGGATGCCGGTCAGCCCGAACCCCTGTGTCTTGGCGTCCGGGTCGAAGCCGTGGCCATCGTCCTGCACCGTCAGGTGGACATGGGTGCTGTCCTCCCAGAGGTCGACGTCGACCCGCGAGGCCGCTCCGTGCCTGCGCGCGTTGGTCAGTGCTTCCTGGGTGATCCGGTAGATCGCCGTCTCGACCTCCTGCGAGAAGCGGTCGGGAGCCTTCTTCGCCTCGTAGAAGAGGTCGATGTTCAGGCGCACCTCCAGTCCCAGTTGCCTGGTTCGATCGGCGAGCGCCATCACGGCCGGGCCGAGACCGAGGTCATCGAGCGCGGTCGGGCGCAGTTCCGAGATCAGTGAACGCAGGTTCTGGATCTCGATTGCGAGCTGCTCGGCGGCTTCGCCCATGAAAGTCGTCATCGCCGCGGGGTCGCGCGTGCGCAGCTGCCCGGCGATCGCGATCTGCAGCGCGGCGAGGTTCTGCAGCGTCTCGTCGTGCAGCTCCCGCGCCCAGCGCGCACGTTCGGCCTCCGCGGCCGTCAGCCGCTGAGCGGCGCGCTCGGCCTGGACCGAGACCGCGGTGGCGATCGCGGTGGCGGCGCTCGTGGCGAAGGCCTCGAGCATGCGCTGATCCTCGGCGCTGAACTCGGGACCGCCCTCGGTCCGGTCGAGTGCGATCAGCACCCCGTAGCCACGGGACCGGAACATCATGGGCACGACCAGTCCGGCCTTGGCGCTGAGGCCGAGGCGGCCCGCTCCGTGCTGCTCGAAGCGCTCGCGATTGAGGCTGTCCTCGAGGCGCTGGGTGCGGCGTTCGTGCAGTGCCACGCTGGCGAGGCTGCCTCCGGGGTCCAGCGCTCGTCCAACGACATCGCTCGGCAGCTCACCGGCTGCTGCGACCACGACCATGGCGCCGTCGATCTCGCGCTCGATCACAAGTGTACTGGCGGACACGAGCGCGAGCCCGCGGTCGGCGACCAGCTCGAGCACGGTGTCGAGGTTGGTCTCGCCGCCGACCGCGCGGGCGATCTGGACGGTGGCGTCGAGGGCCGCGACCGCTCGCTGCAGCTCGGCACGCTGTGACTCGACCACCGCGTAGCGGCGGGCGTGGTCGATCGCGATCCCGGCGAAGCGCGAGAGCGCGACCAGCGCCCGTTCGTCGTCCAGCGTGAACGGTCGCCCGCCCGCCTTGTCGGTCAGGTAGATGTTTCCGAACAGCTCGCCGGCGGCCAGCAGCGGGACACCGAGGAACGTCTTCATGGGCGGGTGCCCCTTGGGGAACCCGTACGAGCGCGGGTGCGACCCCACATCGTTGAGCCGCAGCGGGCTGGGATTCACGATCAGCTCGCCGAGTACGCCGCGGCCGCGCGGTAGCGGCCCGATCTCGGCCTGAGTGGCCTCGTCGATCCCCGAGGTGACGAAGCGCTCGAGCTCGCTGCGGGACTGGTCCAGCACGCCGACGGCTGCGTATCGCGCGGAGGTCAGCGCGCGAGCCGCCTCGAGCACACGGTTGAGCACCACCTCGACATCGAGCTCCGCGAGAACACTTTCGGCCACTTCCAGGACCGCGCGAATTTCCGCGCTTGGCCGTTTCTCGGGATCGTCTGGCAACGACCGCTCCAGTGAATGTCGACGGGTGGGTAGCGCTCCTGCGTCCCGCTCGGTGCAAACCGATGCGCCGCAAAGCGGGGACTCCCGTGCAGAGTAGCTCGGACGGCGCCAAGCTGACCGGACCGCAGGACGGATCGAGGAATGTCGATTGCGAGCCGGCAAACGCTCGCCGCACCGATCCATTCGACCTGTGCCCATGCCCGCCGACTGACCGTCCCGGCGATTTTGGCCGACCGATGGTGGAGGGTATAGTGGCGTCGGGAGAGAGGCGATGAGCGTCCGTGTTGAGGCTTTCGAGGAGGTGCTCCTCGGTGGGAGCACGAATGCGGGTCTCGTGATCCGCATCGGTGACACCGTCCGCCGTCCGCTGCGGCCGACCAGTGGCACGACCCGCGCGCTGCTCGATCACCTGGAACGGGTTGGATTCGACGGCGCTCCGCGCTACCTGGGAACCGACGAGCAAGGTAGGGAGGTCCTGTCGTACGTACCCGGTACCGCGGTGCTGAAGCCGTACCCTGCGTGGGCCCTGACCGACGCGGCGCTCGTCAGCGTCGCCGTCCTACTGCTCGGCTACCATCGCGCGGCCGCCGGCTTCGACTTCGCCGCGTATGAGTGGTCACACCCGCTGCCTCCGCAGTTTCGCGGGGATATTGTGTGTCACAACGACCTCAACCTCGACAACATCATCTTCGCGGGCGGTCGTGCCGTTGCGCTGATCGACTTCGACCTTGCCGGCCCTGGATGCGTCGGTTGGGATCTGGCCGGCGCTCTGCGCCTGTGGGCCCCACTTGAGGTCGATCGCCAGCGCCCGATAGTCACACGCAGGGCGCTCCGGCGGCTGGGGGTTTTCGCGGACGCCTATGGAGCGACGGCCGCGCAACGCGAAGAGCTCGCGGACGCGATGCTGCCCTGCCACGATTGGTGCTACGAGATCGTCGAGGACGCGGTTGCATCCGGTCACGAGACCTTCAGCCGCTATTGGCACGGCGGCGGCAACGACTCCGCTGACCGCACCCGCCGGTGGCTCGCAACGCATGGAGCAAAGGTGCGCGAGGCGCTCGGACTTGAGGCGCCCGGGCTCGACGCCTGAGACAGCGCGGCCCAGGGATCTTCGCGGGTTGCTCATATGAGCGCTATGCTGCTCATCAGAGTCGCGAGGCGGTGTATGCCTCGGGCGTCAACTTTCATGCTTTCAACCACTTTCCGCTCGGATGAGCGGCCCTTCTAGCGAGCAATGCCCGTCCCTGCAAGAAGCGCGTCCGGCCCTGCGCAAACCGTGCTGGCCGCGAAGATCGCCAGGCGCTACTACATCGACGGGATCAGCAAGCGGGACATCGCTGCCGAACTCGGGCTGAGCCGGTTCAAGGTCGCTCGTACCCTTGAACGAGCCCTGGCCAGCGGACTGGTCCGGATCGAGCTGCATTACGACGGAGACATCGACCTCGATCTCTCCGTTGAGCTCTCGGCAAAGCTTGGGCTCCGTAGATGCCTGGTGGTCGACTCGCCGGAAGAGGACGAGCTGAGCCTGCGCGCAAACCTGGCGCGCGTAGCCGCGGGTCTGCTCGAGGAGATCGTCGAGCCCGACGACGCGCTCGGACTCTCATGGTCGCGGACGCTGCTGGCCATGCGCTCCTTCCTGCGCGACATGGCGCCGTGCGATGTCGTGCAGTTGAGCGGCGCTCTGCCGCGACCCGATGTGGATGAGAGCTCCATCGACCTCGTGCGCGACGTCGCGCGCGCCGCCGGCGGGTCCGCCTATTACTTCTACGCCCCGATGATCGTCCCCAAGGCCGAGACCGCCAGGTCTCTTCGTCTCCAGCCGGAGGTCGCCCGCGCGATGGCGAGATTCGACGACCTCACCAAGGCCATAGTCACCATCGGCGCTTGGCAGCCGGGTCAATCCACGGTTGTCGATGCGATCAGTACTCAGGATTACGAAGAGGCTCAGGCAGCCGGAGTAGTCTGCGAGATCGCGGGGATGCAACTGGACGCTGCCGGGGCCGCGGTCCATACGCCGCTGAGTGAGCGCCTGATCGGAATCGAGCTCGAGGGGCTGCGCCGCGTGCCTGAGATCGTCGCGATCGCCTACGGCGCCGAGAAGGCGACCGCGGTTCGCGCTGCGGTTCGTGGCCAGCTCATCACGACGCTGATCACGCACGGCTCGCTCGCCGGCGCGCTGCTCGCGAGCTGACAGCGGCTCGCGCTCGCGCTCGGGCGATCCCGCCGCGGCCAGGTGACGTGCCCGCCGCGGCCAGATGACGTGCGCCACTGCCGCTGAGTGGAGCCGCTTGGCGTGTGCGCTCATATGAGCGCATCTCGCACGGAACCGCACATTAGTTGACTTCTTACCGCCGGCGCCGTAATCTTGCACATGAGAGAGAGGTAGCGCTCATATGAGCACGAAGCCAGCAGCGAACGCCGGGAACTCGGCCCCTGAGGGAGCCGAAGGTGGTGCTTCGTGTGGCATTCCGGGCTCGCTTGGGTGCGCCTCAGAACCCGACGCAGGTTCTTGAGAAGGAGGAACAAAGAGGTGTCACGCAGGAATACGCACGGGCCCGGCGCGCCTCGCCGCCTGGGACTTGGGAAGCGGATCACGGTGCTTGGCGTCGCGGCAGTCGCCACGTCGATTGTGGTAGCAGCGACCAGCGGGCTGGCGGACTCAGCCACCGTTCACCCGGCCTCGTCTGGCACGACGCTTCGAGTTGCGGTGGTGTCGAACTCGAACATGATCAACATCGAGAAGCTCACCCACCAGTTTGAAGCGCAGAACCCCGGGATCAAGGTCAAGTACGACACGCTGAACGAAAACAACGAGCGGTCGCTGATCGAGACCGACATCACCACCCATGCGAATGAGTTCGATGCGGTGATGATCTCCAATTACGAGACCCCCATCTGGGCGAAGAATGGCTGGTTGGTGAATCTCACGTCACCGCTCACGGCCGACAAGAGCTACGACATCAGTGATCTGCTGAAGCCGATAGCAAGCTCGCTCAGCTACAAAGGCGGCCTGTATGGGGTGCCGTTCTACGGCGAGTCCTCGATGCTCTACTACCGCAAGAGCATGTTGAAGGCCGCGGGTGTAACCATGCCGCTGCACCCGACCTGGAAGCAGGTTGCGGCAATCGCGGCCAAGGTGAACAACAAGTCCAAGGGAGTCGCCGGCATCTGCCTGCGTGGCCAGGAGGGCTGGGGTGAGAATCTCGCGGCGCTCGACACGGTGATCAACACCGCGGGCGGGTCGTGGTTCAACAACAAGTGGCAGCCACAGCTGAATTCGCCCAAGGACGCCGCAGCGATCAAGTTCTACGTCAACCTGGTGCGCAACGACGGCGAGTCGGGCGCTTCCAATGACGGTTTCACCGAATGCGAGACCGCTTACGGCGAGGGCAAGGCCGCGATGTGGTACGACGCCACCGTGGCCGCCGGCCTGATCACTACGACCTATCCGAAGGTCGGCGCCGACACGGGCTACGCGTATGCGCCGACCGGTTCGCCGACGGGCGCTGCCGGCGTTCCATCCGGGTGGCTTTACACCTGGTCGCTGAGCATCCCGAAGGGCGACCCCAATGAGGCCGCGGCGCTCAAGTACATCGAGTGGGCGACAGGCAAGCAGTATCTGAAGGCCAGCGGTCCGAAGCTCGGCTGGGCGAACATCAACCCGGGCACGCGCTCCTCGACCTACGCGCTGCCGCAGTACAAGAAGGCAGCGAGCGCGTTCGCAGGAATCACGCTCGCGTCGATCAACCACGCCGACCCCCTGCATCCGACGCTGCCCAGCGTGAAGGTGCCGTACACGGGGGTGCAGTTCGTGGATGAGCCGTGGTTCATTGCGCTCGGCACCGAGGTCTCCAATCAGATCTCGGCTGCGATCGCGGGAACCGAGTCGGTGCAACAGGCGATCACCACATCTCAGCAGGACGCTGAGAACACGGTTCGACAGGCCGGCCTCAAGTAGGCAGACGCTGCCCAGCTGCGAGCTCGTGTCAAGTCCTGTGATAGGCAACAGTCAAGTCTGGGCGGGCATCAGCGCATGACTGACGTGCTGATTCCCAGTGGTGCACCCGCGGGCTCAGGCGCCCGCGGGTTGCGCCGGCGGCACCGGGGCGCGGGGACCCCATCCTCCTCATCTCCGCGGGGTCGCCGCGCCTGGGTGCGACGCGCGCCATTGCTGCCGGCGCTGATCTACATGATCGTCGTGACCCAGATTCCGTTCGTGGTCACGCTCTGGTACAGCTTCCGCGGTTGGAACACGCTCACCCCCGGCTCAAACCGGTGGGTCGGCCTCAAGGAATACCAGCTCGTCTTCACCGACCCGGTGTTCCGCTCGGCGATCATCAACACTGTCGTGATCACGGGGTCGGCGGTGATCCTGTCGATGCTGCTGGGAACCGCGCTGGCGATCCTCCTGAACCGCAAGTTCTTCGGACGCGGGGTCGTCCGAACGCTGCTGATCACGCCATTCCTGGTGATGCCGGTCGCGACGGCTCTGCTCTACAAGACAACCGTCTATGACCCGATCTTCGGGCTTCTTGACTGGATACTGAGCCCGTTCGGCGTGCATCACGTCAACTGGATCGGTTCCTACGCCACGCCATCGCTGATCGCGGTACTCGTCTGGGAGTGGACCCCGTTCATGATGCTGATCGTCCTCGCGGGCCTGCAGGGCGAGTCGCTGGAATCGCTCGAGGCGGCGCGCGTCGACGGCGCCAACTCAGTTCAGACGTTCCTGGCGATCACCTTTCCGCACCTGCGCCGCTACATCGAGCTCGGGATGCTGCTCGGGTCGATCTACCTGCTGCAGACCTTCGGTGAGATCTTCGTTCTCACTCAGGGAGGTGGCGGACACGGTACCGCGACCACCAATTTGCCCTATTACATCTACGAACTCGCCTTCCAGCAGTTCAACGTGTCCGAGGCGGCCGCCGCCGGCGTGATCGTCGTGATCGGAACAGAGATCGTCGCGACGATCGCGCTGCGGCTCCTGTCTGGGCTGTTCGCCGCGGCAGAGGGGATGAGCTAGCCATGACCGTCCGTGAGCTCCATGCCCCTCGGAGGTTCCGGATCACGAGACATCGCGCCAATGGCGCGTTCTGGTCGGCGATCACCTGGCTGCTGGCGATCATCCTGTTCTTCCCGGTCCTCTGGATGGTGATCACCTCCTTCAAGTCGGAAGGGTCCGCGTACACCGACCCGCCGAAGATCGTCTTCCACCCGACCCTGACTCAGTTCTCGCAGGTGTTTTCGAGCGGCGCGGGCCCTCCGTTCCTGCATTCGGTCTTCGTGAGTCTCGTCTCGGTGCTTCTCGTGCTGGCGCTGGCGCTGCCCGCTGCCTATGCGCTCGCGATCCGTCCAGTCAAACGCTGGCGGGACACGCTGTTCTTCTTCCTCTCGACGAAGATGCTTCCGTACGTAGCCGCGATCGTGCCGATCTACATCATCGCGCTGCACGTAGGCCTGCTCGACAACGACTGGGCTCTGGTCATCCTGTACACAGGGTTCAATCTGCCGCTCGCGGTCTGGATGATCCGTTCGTTCTTCCTCGAGGTCCCGCGCGAACTATTGGAGGCGGCACGTATCGATGGTGGCGGCCTGCGCGTGGAGCTGACCAAGGTGATCATGCCGATAGTCGCACCTGGGCTCGCGGCCACCGCGCTGATCTGCGTGATCTTCACCTGGAACGAGTTCTTCTTCGCGTACTTCCTGACCGCGACCAAGGGCCCGACCGTCCCGATCTTCCTCGTCAGCTTCCTTCAGAGCGAGGGCCAGTACTGGGCGCGGCTCTCTGCGGCAGCCACCGCCGCGTGCCTGCCGGTGATCCTCGCCGGCTGGATCGCGCAGAAGCAGCTCGTCAGGGGTCTGTCACTGGGGGCCCTCAAGTGACCCGCCCACCGGCAGCCGTTCGATAAGGAGAACGATGGCCAACGTGTCAATCAGCAACGTCTCGAAGGTGTACCCGAACGGCTACCAGGCGTTGCACGACCTCAGTCTCACCGTAAACGACGGCGAGTTCATGGTCCTGGTCGGACCGTCAGGGTGTGGCAAGACCACGGCATTGCGCATGGTGGCGGGCCTAGAGGAGATAACTGCCGGCACCATCGAGATCGCCGACCGCGTCGTAAACGAGATGGACCCGAAGGACCGCGATATCGCGATGGTCTTCCAGAACTACGCGCTCTACCCGAGCATGAGCGTGCGGGAGAACATCGGCTTCGCGCTGAAGCTGCGGCACAAGCCCAAGGAGCAGATCGCGACCCGCGTCGACGAGGCCATGGCGCTGCTCGGTCTCACCGACTGGGCGGATCGCAGGCCTGCACAGCTCTCCGGCGGCCAGCGCCAGCGCGTCGCGATGGGCCGCGCGATCGTGCGCGAGCCGAGTGTGTTCTTGATGGACGAGCCACTCTCGAACCTCGACGCGAAGCTCCGCGTGCAGATGCGCGCGGAGGTGGCACGGATCCAGCGACGGCTCGCCGTCGCGACCCTGTACGTGACTCACGACCAGGTCGAGGCGATGACGATGGGGGACCGCGTCGCGGTGCTCAACTCCGGCGTGCTGCAACAGTGCGGCACCCCACAGGCGGTCTACGACCATCCGCGCAACCTGTTCGTCGCCGGCTTCATGGGCTCACCCCCGATGAACCTGTTCGAGGCGGTCCTGGCACCCGAGGCCGATCACCTGACCGTCGGCTCGCAACAGGTGAGGCTGTCCTCCTCCGTGCTGGCCGGGAATTCCGAGCTGCGCGAATACGCCGGACGGCCCGTCGTGCTGGGGATCCGGCCCGAGGACCTCGGCACGGTCCAGCCCGCGGGCGACGACGACGCAGGCCAGAGCTGCGAACTGACAGGCCGCGCGGATCTGATCGAGGCGCTGGGCTCCGAGCAGTTGATTCACTTCACCACCGACGCTCGCGCCGTGGAGGTTGAAGGCGCCAAAGACACCGACGCGCAGGGGCTCAGTCAGGGAACCATCAATCGGGGCGGTGCGGGCGTCGCGCGGGTCGACAGGCGAGCTGCGGTCAGAGCCGGCGACACTGTGCGGTTCCGGATTGAGCTCTCCAGGCTACGGTTCTTCGATCCGGTCGCAACCAGCGCGATCGGCTTCGCGGGCGCCAATGGGGGAAGGCCGGGTCAGGCACACCGGGCAGCTGAGCCTGTCCCTTCGGCGCCCGATGGGTCGAGGCTCGGCGCCGCCGAGCCGCTTGAGCAGGGGCAGGACGAGTCGGACCCCACAGGTGGAGCTCGCGATGCGGGCTGACGGGCCGACGGAGGAGCCGCCGTTCGATCCGCTCGCACTGAGCGCTGCCGAGCTGCCTCGGATCGCCGCCCGGGTGCCGGTTCCCAGCTACGAGCGCGGCGTGGTCAATAGCGGGATCATGCACTTCGGTGTCGGCGGCTTTCACCGGGCGCACCAGGCCATGTACCTGGACGCTCTGCTCACGGCCGGAGCCAGCCCGGACTGGGGGGTCTGCGGAGTCGGCGTGTTGCCCGCCGACCGAGCCATGCAGACCGTGCTGGCCGACCAGGATCACCTCTACACGCTGGTGCAGAAGCACGCAGACGGTGCCTACGAGGCCTCGGTGATCGGCTCGATCATCGACTACATGTACGCACCCGACGATGCCGAAGCGGTCGTTCGCCGCCTCGCCGATGACAGCACCAAAATCGTGTCCCTCACGATCACGGAAGGCGGTTACGCCATCGACGACGTCACCGGTCGCTTCAATCCGCAGGCGCCCGGAATTCCCGGCGACCTCGTGACCGACGCCACCCCGCGGACCGTCTTCGGACTGGTTACCGCCGCGCTCGAGCGTCGTCGACGCGAGCGGCGCGCACCATTCGCGATCATGTCCTGCGACAACCTGCAGGGCAACGGCGCGCTTGCCCGCGAGGCGTTCTCCGCATTTGCCGAACTGCGCGACCCGCACCTGGGGACCTGGATCCGCGAGCACGTCAGGTTCCCCAACTCGATGGTCGATCGCATCACCCCGGTTACCACAGATGAAGATCGCGCTGAGATCGGGGCGAGGTTCGGAATCAACGACCAGTGGCCGGTCGTCTGCGAGCCGTTCACGCAGTGGGTTCTAGAGGACTCGTTCGAACTGTCGCGACCGCCGCTCGAGGAGGCGGGAGTTCAGCTCGTCACCGACGTAGCGCCCTACGAGCTGATGAAGCTTCGGCTATTGAACGCCAGTCACCAAGGGCTCTGCTACTTCGGGTACCTCTGCGGCTACACATACGCTCACGAGGCCGCACTGGATCCGATGTTCCGAAGGTTCCTGCGCAGCTTCATGGACAGGGAGGCGACGCCGTCGCTTGACCCAGTCCCGGGCGTCGATCTTGCCGCCTACAAAGCGGAGCTGATCGAGCGCTTCTCAAACCCGCAGATCCGCGACACGATCGCGCGGTTGTGCGCCGAGAGCTCCGATCGGATCCCCAAGTGGGTCGTGCCCGTGATCCGCTACCAGCTGTCCGTTGGCGGGCCCATCGATTACGCCGCGGCGATCGTCGCGAGCTGGGCCCGCTACGCCGAGGGGGTGGACGAGCACGGCCAGCCAATCGAGATCGTCGACCGTCGCCGGGACGAGGTGATGGCGCGCGCGGCCCGCCAGCGAACAGACCCGACCGCCTTCCTGAAGAGCCCGGAGTTGTTCGGCGACCTGGCCTCCGACGAGCGCTTCGTCGAAGCGTACCTTGGCGCTCTACGGTCGCTGCACCGCCACGGCGCTCGACGCACGATCGAGGCGCTCGCGTACGGCGAGACGCTCATCGAACCAGCGGGCATCCAGCCGTAGTCGCAGTCGTGGCTCTCGCGCTCGCCCGAGAAGCCCCAGGCAGACGAGAAGAAAGCCCCGGAAACGCTTGGCTTCCACGGCTCGTCCAGTGCGCCGAAGAGGACTCGAACCTCCACGAGCTAAGCGCTCACAAGGCCCTCAACCTTGCGCGTCTACCAATTCCGCCACCGGCGCCTGGGGCCGGGGAGTATAGCCAGCTGGCTTCCGTCCTCGGGGCGAGGTATCTTCCGAACACACGTTCGCCAGATTCGGCATTGAATCCGAGCAAGGAGCCAAGGGATGGACCTGACCAAGCGTCAGCAGGAGATCTTCGACTTCATCAAGCGGTACTCGGAGAAGAACGGCTATCCGCCGACGGTCCGTGACATCGGCAAGGCGGTTGGGCTGGCGTCGTCGTCGACCGTGCACGCGCACCTCGCCAACCTGGAGAAGCTGGGGCTGCTGCGGCGTGACCCGACGAAGCCCCGCGCGATGGAACTGCTCGACCGTGCGGGTGCGGCCGTGCGTCAAGCGGTCAGACCAAGCCTGCCGCTGCTCGGCCAGGTGGCGGCCGGTGCGCCGATCCTCGCCGAGGAGAACGTCGAGGAGTACATCGATACCCCGTCGGCCTGCGGCGGCGACAGCGGTGAGTATCTGCTGCGGGTACGCGGCGAGTCGATGAAGAACGCCGGGATCCTCGATGGGGACCTGGTGGTCGTGCGACGGCAGGAGACCGCGCGCGACGGTGAGATCATCGTCGCGCTGGTGGAGGAGGAGGCGACCGTGAAGCGCTTCTTCCGCGAGGGTGATCACATCCGCCTGCAGCCGGAGAACGAGGAGATGGCGCCGATCCTGGTGCGAGACGTGAGTGTGCTCGGCCGGGTCGTGGGCCTGATGCGGAGCATGTAGCCGTGCAGCGCTTTGCGCTGCACGTGACCGCCGCTATGCTCGCGACTGCAGGCTGAGCAGTCGCGGAGGTTCATGCCTTCGAGGAAAGTCCGGACATCACAGGGCAAGGTGGTCGGTAACGCCGACCCGGGGAAACCCGCGGGAAAGTGCCACAGAAATAACACCGCCTAAGTCTGGGGCCGCTGCAGCGTCCCGGACCGGTAAGGGTGAAATGGTGCGGTAAGAGCGCACCGGCGTCGCGGCGACGCGGCGGCCAAGGTAAACCCCACCTGATGCAAGGCCGAGCAGAACCGTTTGCAGGTTGCCCGCCAAGGTTCGGGTAGGCCGCTTAGATGGATGACTGCACTCGACAAGATCCGGCTTATAGGTCTGCTA
>DASZMI010000037.1:0-10605 GCA_035551915.1 Solirubrobacteraceae bacterium
AGGTACTTGGTGAAGTTCCACGTGGGTGGCGCCGAGTTGGGCTGGGTGGTGAGGTCCTGCCAGAACGCGTCGGGGTGTTCACGCACCGAGGTGCGCTCGGTCAACGGGAACTCGACCCCGTAGTTCTTCTGGCAGAACGCCCCGATCTCGGTGGCCTGCTCGAACTCCTGATCGGCGAAGTCACCCGAGGGCGAGCCGAGGATGTTGAGCCCGCTTGCGTGGTAGCGCTCGTAGAGCGTCTGCAGACCCCCGTACTGCGGCGTGAATCCGCACTTGCTGGCGGTGTTGACGAACAGCGTCGGCCTGCCGCGCCAGTCGGCGAGGTCGAGCTCACCGCCGTCGAGCAGCATCAGCCGATGCGCATAGAGATCGGTCTGCTCATCCTGCGTGGCCGGCCTGTGCAGGTACATCTTCACCGTCGCGATCTTACTCATGCCGTCATAGCCTCCTGTCGCCTTGCGCTTGCTCTAAGAGGGCCTGCTGCCCGCCTTACGAGTCGGGCAACCGGCCAAGCGGGCCGGTTGCCCAGGACCGAGCCTATGTGGTCTCGGCGTCACGCTCGACCTGGCTGGCCGCGAGCTCGTCGCGCAGATGGCTCCTGAGCGCGCGGTCGGGGCGGCCGATCACGTAGTAGATCCCGCCGACCAGCGCAATCACGACCATCACCATCAGCGTGATCCAGTCGATGTTGAAGTACGCGCGCCCGCTGGTCAGGCCGCTCGGAATCACGACGTTGATGAACATCAGACCGAGGTAGGCGGCGGCGATGATGCACACGGCCCAACCCCAGCGCCCGAGCGTGAAGACGCCCTCGGGGATCCACCCCCGCGAGCGCGCGATGATGGACGCGATCACCGTCATCAGGAACGATAGGTAGATGCCGCTGACCCCGAACGAGACCAGTGAGACCAGCGCGCTGGTATTGGCCGGATACGTGAACCAGAGGATGTTGGTGCTGTGCTTGGGCGAGACGAACACCAGCAGGATGAACAGGATCGTCACGCCGGCGCCGCCGAGCAGCGCGTTGACGGGGATGCGGTGGCGGTGGCTGACCTTCGCGATCCAGCGCGATGCCGGCAATGCGCCGTCGCGCGCGTATGAGAACGCCAGCCGCGAGCCGGCGCCCTGGATCGAGGTGCCGCAGGAGAAGAAGGCGTACATGATCAGCACCAGCAGCACGTCCTGCAGCCAAGTCGGCAGCTGCGCCAGGATGAACGGCACGCCGCCGCCGGCCACGGTGGCGCCGACCGCGTTGTGCGTGGGCATCGCGAGCAGCAGGCCACCGGTCAGGACCAGCGACGCGATCCCGCCCCAGATCAGCGCCAGACGCATCGCCCGCGGGATCAACCGGCCCGCGTCCCTGGTCTCCTCGGCGATGTCGCCGGCGGACTCGAAGCCGTAGAAGATGTAAACCGGGGCGAGCACCGCGACGAGCCCGGCGCTGAGCCAGCTGCCATGGAAGTTGAGCGCGAGCGGATTTGTCTTCATGTGCGTGACGCCCTGGTTGGAGAACAGGAAGCCGAGGCCGTGATGGAAGCCGTTGATGCCGAGCACGATCGCGATCCCGATCGTGCCGAGCAGCTCGACGTAGACGCCGATCCTGGCGACCTGCGCCATCACCTTGGTGCCCGTGATGTTCAGGAAGGTCTGGATCGCCAGCAGCACCAGCGTGACGAGCAGGATCGTCCCGTGCGAGGCCGGGTTGAGATTCCAGTGGAACAGCTTCTGCATCAGCGACGTGAAGTAGCCGACGATGCCGGTGTCGACCGAGGCCACCGTGACGAGCAGCGCGATCCCGTAGAACCAGCCGACGAACCAGCCGTAGCCGGGGCCCACGGAGAATTTGCAGTAGTTGTAGAGCGCGCCCGCCACCGGGTAGTGGCTCGCGAGCTCGCCGAAGACGAGCGCGACGAACAGCATCCCGACCAGCGGGATCAGGGTCAGCCAGATGTATGCGGGTCCGCCGGTGCCGACGCCGAGCAGGAACAGCGAGTAGATGCCGACCATTGGCGACAGGTACGTGAAGGCCACTGAGAAGTTCGAGAACAGCCCAAGCACACGCGTTAGCTGCGGCGTGTAGCCGAGCTGCGTGAGCCGCTCGTCGTCGGTCATCGTCGCCCTGACGGCGCCTGCGTTTGAGTCCGCCCCTGTGGACATCTCGCCTCCCTCGATGCTTTTACGGGAGCCGGGAGACGCAGACAGCGTCTCCCAAGCCAATCCTCCGCTAAACGCGAAAACTATCTCGCGTTTGGTGTGCGCAGTGGCATATTCAGGATCGGGTGCTTTGCCAACCTGGCATCAGCGGTGGCCCGGGGTGGGGCGGGCCCAGGCACGCACGAAGTCGACGATCATCGCCCCCGCCGGTCCGGTCCGGAGCTTATTGCCGGCGCCGAGCGTCAGCAGCAGCGTCTGTGGACGGCCGTCGTCGTCGGTGCGGTAGGTCTCCCTGAGCCTGCCGTCCCAGTAGACGCGCGAGAAGTTTCGGGCGCGGTAGATGCCGAAGACGTGGAAGTGGTTGGCCCAGTCGCCGGAGACCGGACCCGAATGCTCGGTGAGCGAGGACGAGTGGTAGTTGACGGTCAGCGCTCCGAAGCCCTCGGCGATGTCGTTCTCGCCACCGGCGGGCCAGTCGGGTCCCGAGAGCCACCATGCGGGCCAGTTGTAGATCGTCTGACCGCGACCGGCGAAGCGGACGCGCGCCTCGGCGAACTCGCCGACGCGGAGCGCGAAGTGTCTGGTTCCCAGTTCCGCACCGGAGGAGTCGGACGCGAGCGTCAGGATCGCGTGGCCGTTGCGGACCCGGACATTCCCGAGCGAGTCGCTGACGCCGTTCTGATCGCTCCAGCCGTTGTGCGCGTCCCACTTCGAGCGGTTCAGGGAGCGGCCCGCGAAGCCATCGTTGAAGACGAGCTTCCAGGGGCCGGGGACCCCGAGCGGCTGCGGCTCCTGCTCGAGCTGGGCGTGGCTGACCGTCGGCGGGGGCTTTCCGCGCGCCGCCGGTTCAGGTGCATTCGAGCGCGTCGAGATGGCGACGCCGACCGCGGCGCCCACCACCAATACGACGATCAGGCTGACTATCAGCCTGGTTGTTCTGCCTGGCTTGTTCTGGACCATGAGCGAGCTCGTGCGCCGCTGCGAGTAGCTCTCTGCGAGTAGTCGCCAACGTGGGACTACCCGCGTTGGCGCTCACAGTTGCGCGCGAGCGAGCATGCTCAGGACGTGTGTGTGGTCAGGTGCGCCGCCAGGCGCGCACGTAGTCGACGACCATCGCGCCGGCGGGACCGGTACGGATCACGTTCGCCGCGCCCATCGTCAGCAGCAGCATCTGCGGCCGGCCGTCGTCATGGGTGCGATAGGTCCGGACCAGCCGCCCATCCCAGTAGATGCGTGAGAGGGAGCGCCCGCGGTAGATCCCGTAGGTGTGGAACCGGTGGGCCCAGATACCGCCGACGGTTCCGGTCTCGAGACCGCCGAGCGGTGAGTGGTAGTTGATCGTGAGCTGCCCGAGCCCCTCGGCGATGTCGTTCTCCCCGGCGGCCGGCCAATCCGGCCCCGACACCCACCACGCGGGCCAGTTGTAGACCGTCTGGCCGTCGCCGGCAAACCTGATGCGGGCCTCCGCGTATTCCCCGACCTTCAGACGGAAGCGTCTGGTTCCGACCTCGGCGCCCGATGCTGGCGAGGCGAGCCTGAAGATCGCGTGCCCGTGGCGGAGCCTGATGTTGCGCAGCGAATCGGTGACGTCGTTCTGGTTGGTCCAGCCGTTGTGGGCATTCCAGACCGCCTGGTTGAGCGCGTGGCCGTTGAACTCGTCGTCGAATGCGAGCCGCCACTGACCGGCGACACCCGCCGGCGACCCGCGTTGGCGAGCTGCAGCCGCCGAAGCCGCGGTGGCGGCGAGAGCTAGTGAAATCAAGATCGATGCGACGACGCGCGGGCGCTTGGCCATGGTGGGTGACCCCCTGAAGCGCGGGCCGGGTGGAGGCACCGGCCCGGGTGGAACCTGGCCCGCGTGGGTAGGGGGCCTTCTGGCGAGCCCACCTGGGAGGTGGCCTCCTGTCTCTGATCGGCCCGCTGAGCCACGGGCGTTAGCGAACATAACGCGATCCACGGCAGCGGTCAGCTTGCGCTGACACGCACTCGCGTCGCCTCAGTCGTCCGGGTCGCGCGGCAGCTTTGGAGGCGCGGTTCGATAGGTGGGAGGCGTTGCCGAAAGCCCGATCGGGTTCTTGGGCAGGCGCACACTGGATCCTCCTTGATCCTGCAAATCAACCAGCGGATTGAGGCCGAGTGCCTGCGCCAGATCGAAGGCGGCCCCGATGTCGTTCACGACTCCGGCGGGCACACGCGCGTCAATCAGTTGTGACGCCCACGCAGTCGCGGGCTGCGCGGCGAGCAGGGAGTGCAGCTCGCCGCGCAGCGCGTCACGATTCGCCACACGTGCGGGATTGGTCGTGAAGCGCTCGTCGCTGGCCAGCCCGGGCGCGCCCAGCACCCCGCAGAGCGATTGGAATTGGCGGTCGTTGCCGACAGCGAGCACCAGCTCGCCATCGGCGGTCGGATACACGGCGTAGGGCGCGATGCTCGGATGCTCGTTGCCCATCCGCCCCGGCACGACTCCGCCGACCGTGTAGCTCGACGCCTGGTTGACGAGCGCCGCCAGCAACGAGGAGAGCAGGTCGACCTCGATCAACTGCCCGGTGCCGGTGCGCTCACGGTGGTGCAGCGCGGCGAGAACGCCGACCGTCGCGAACAGCCCGGCGAGCACGTCGACCAGCGCCACGCCCACCTTCTGTGGCTCGCCCGCGGGATCGCCGGTGACGCTCATCAGTCCGCCGAGCGCCTGGACGAGCAGGTCGTACCCGGGCAGCGGCGCCGCCCGCTCGCTGCGGCCGAAGCCCGTGATCGAGCAGTAGATGAGCCCAGGGTTGGCGCTGTGAAGCCGCTCGTAGCCGAGCCCGCAGCCGTCGAGCAGACCGGGGCGGAAGTTCTCGACAAGCACGTCGGCCTCGGCGGCCAGCTCCTGAGCCCGGCGCAGGCCCGCCGGCGTTCTCAGATCGAGGATCAGCGAGCGCTTGTTGCGGTTGACGGCGTCGAAGTATGTGGAGCGGCCGCCGGCGTCATAGGGCGGCCCCCAGGCGCGCGTGTCATCACCGGTTTCAGGGCGCTCGATCTTGATGACCTCCGCGCCGAGATCGGCCAGCACCATCGTCGCAAACGGGCCCGCGAGCACGCGCGAGAAGTCGAGGATCCGCAGCCCTGGCAGGGCCGTGTTGGGCTGATCGCGGTTGTCACTCCAAGCGTACATCTGCCACGATCCTAGATATTCGAAGATCTATGATCAAGGAGCCGCCGTCATGACGATCCGGCCGCTGGACTTTCTCGACATCGACTCACTGCTCTCCGAGGAGGAGCGCGCGATCCGTGACGTCGTGCGCGCCTTCGTCAACGATCGTGTGGTCCCATCGGTGGGCGATTGGTTCGAGGCGGGCACGATCCCGCGCGAGCTGGTCCGCGAGCTCGGGGCGCTGAACGTGCTCGGCATGCACCTCGCGGGTTACGGCTGCGCCGGCGCGAGCGCAACCGCCTACGGCCTGGCCTGCCTCGAGCTCGAGGCGGGAGACAGCGGCGTGCGCAGCCTGGTGTCGGTGCAGGGCTCGCTGGCGATGTACGCGATCCACCGCTGGGGCTCGGAGGCGCAGAAGCAGCGGTGGCTTCCGCAGATGGCAGCCGGCGAGGCGATCGGTTGCTTCGGGCTGACCGAACCCGATGCCGGTTCGGACCCTGGCTCGATGCGCACCCGCGCGCGGCGCGATGGCGGTGACTGGATCCTGCACGGCCAGAAGATGTGGATCACCAACGGCGGGATCGCCGACGTAGCTGTCGTCTGGGCGCGAACCGATGAGGGCGTGCGAGGCTTCCTGGTCCCGCGCGGCACCAAGGGGTTCACCACCCAGGAGATTCACAAGAAGCTGTCGCTGCGCGCCTCGGTCACCTCGGAGCTGCTGCTCGACGACGTCCGCCTGCCGGCGGGCGCGCTCTTGCCCGAGGCAACGTCACTGCGCGGACCGCTCTCGTGCCTGAACGAGGCCCGCTTCGGAATCGTGTGGGGCGCGATCGGCGCGGCCCGCGCGTGCTTCGAGGCCGCGCTGCGGTACAGCCAGGAGCGGATCGTCTTCGGCAAGCCGATCGCCGCCACGCAACTGCAGCAGGCCAAATTGGCCGAGCTGGCGGTTGAGGTGAACCGCGGGCTGCTGCTTGCTCTGCACCTCGGGCGGCTGAAGGATGCCGACCGGCTCGCGTCTGAGCAGGTCAGCATGGGCAAGCTCGCCAACGTCAATGCCGCCCTGCACGTGGCGCGCACCGCGCGTCAGATGCTGGGCGCCAACGGGATCACGCTCGAGTATCCGGTGATGCGGCACATGAACAACCTCGAGTCGGTCGTCACCTACGAGGGCACCGCCGACGTGCACGCGCTCGTCATCGGCGGCGCGCTGACCGGCGTGCAGGCGTTCCGCTGAGGCGTCGGGCATCGGCTGCTGGAGATGGGAGCGGGAGAGCGTGAGCGTGAGCGCATGAGTGGTCCGAACACCACGGCGCAGCACGCGCTCGACGCCTTGCGACGCGCGATCGTGGCGGGCGAGCTGCGGCCCGGCGGTCGTATCGGCCAGGACGAGTTCGCCCAGCAGCTGGGGGTGAGCATCGCGCCCGTGCGCGAGGCGCTGCGGATACTCGAGCAGGAGGGGCAGGTCACCTATCTGCCGCGCCGCGGCTACTTCGTGACGGCGCTTCAGATCGCGGACCTCGAGGAGATCTACGGGCTGCGCGCCGTGCTCGAGGCGCGGGCCGCCCGGCAGGCGCTTCTGAGTCTGGACGAGTTCGAGCTCGAGCGGATCGGGTTGGCAGCGCGTGATTTCGTGAACGCCGTCGATGCCGGCGACGTGGCCGCCGAGCTCGAAGCCAACCGCCGCTTCCACCTCGCGATCCTCGACGCCCCCGATCAGCCGCATACGATGCGCGTGATCCGCCAACTCTGGGACTCGACCGAGGCCTACCGCGCGCTCTACTACAACCTCGAGGACGAGCGCCGCAGGGCGGTCGCGGCGCACGACCGGATCCTCGAGGCGGTGCGGACGCGCGACACCGATCGGCTGGTTGCCGAACTGGCCGCGCATCGTGAGCGTGCGCTCATGGTGCTACGCCAGGTACTGGCACCGGTGGACTGAGGGCTGTCGGGGCCGCGCCTGGGTTCGGGTCACCCCCTGCGACGCGACGCACATCATCCCAGGGAAGCCGTGGAGGTTTGGGGCGATGTTTGAGCCCAAGTCGCCATGGCTTCTCGGTTCGGAGCCTCGTTTGGCTGGCTTCAATGGCGGTGCCGGCGCAGGTGCAGGTCGGTGCCGACCAACACCGCCAGCGCGACCGCGCCGATCGCCGCGCCGGCGAGTGGGGTCGAGCGCAGCCCCCACTCCTGCAGCGCGAAGCCGCCGGCCAGCGGCCCCGATCCGATCCCGACATTGTAGAAGGTCGAGTACCAGGCGCTGCCGTTGGATGGCTTGAGCTCGATCACCGCGGTCATGCCGGCAACCGTGAAGACGCTCATGAAGAGACCGACCAGGGCGATGAAGACGGCGGCCAGCACCGTCATCTTGGCGACTGCGAACAATGCCAGCAGCGACAGCAGCATGAATGAGAACGCGACCGGGATCGCGGCGCGGCGGTGGCGCAGGTAGAGCGAGGCGCCATTGAAGAGGCCGAGCGTCGAGACCAGCCCGGCGGCGAATAGCACGACGGCGACCGAGTTCTTCGGCAGGCCGCTGACCTTCACCAGGAAGGCCGCGGCGTACGTGAACATCGCGAAGTCGGCTGTGACCGCCAGCGCCGTGAACACGATCAGGGCGCGGTAGCGGGTGCGATCGGACGTGCCCTCGGCGTCGGCGTGCGGGGGCCGGGGTACCCGGGTCGGCAGCGCCACCAGGATCGTGGCCAGCAGCACGACCGCGGCCACCGCCAGCGAGACGAACGCCACCCGCCAGCCGGCGGCATGACCGATCGCGGTGCCGATCGGCAGACCGAGCACCTGCCCGGCGGCGCTGCCGCCGAAGACCGCCGTCAGCGCGCGGCTGCGCCGCTCTGGGCGCACCAGGCTCGCCGCCTCGAGCGGTCCGGTGGCCCAGAAGATCGCCTGTGCTGTTGCGGTGAAGATGCGGGACGCGATCAGCGTGCCGAAGTTGGGCGCGACCGCCGAGCCAAGCGAGCCGATCGCGAGGCCCGCGGCGACCGCCGCCAGCAGATAGCGCCGCGGGATCCTGCGCGTGGCGCGCGCCAGCGGGATCGACGCCGTGACCACCAGCAGCGCGTAGATCGTGACCAGCAGACCGGTGGTCGAGAGCGACGTGTGCATGCTCGACGAGATCTGTGGGAGCAGGCCGATCGGCAGGTTCTCAGCGGTCAGGAAACAGGAGGCGGACGCGGCCAGACCCGCCAGGGCGATGGCGGCATGGCGGCCGCTGAGGAAGCTGTCCTCGACCGAGGCGGCCCCGGCGTCGGTGTCGGTCGTGGCGGCAGCAGTCGTGGCGGCAGCAGTCGTGGCGGCAGCGGTCGTGGCGGCGCCGGGCGTGCCGCTGTCACTGGCGAGGTCTGGAGCGGATTCGTCAAATTTGCCTTGCAACCGGTTGCAAGTTAGCAGCAGGCGAGTTACCATGCAACCGGTTTCAACGACAAAACGGACACCGGATGACAAGCGGACACCGATGACAGCCGAACGCCAATGACAACCGAACGCGTCAAGACCATCGCCGACATCGCCAGGATCGCCGGAGTCTCCAAGGCAACCGTGTCGCGCGCGCTGAACGACAGCACGCTCGTTAGCGCCGAGACCCGTGAGCGCGTGCGTGCGATCGCCGAGCAGCACGGCTTTGAGATGAATGCGACGGCGCGCAGCCTCAGCCGGCGCGAGACCAACGTGATCGCGCTGGCCACCTACCCCTTCAAGCCGTTTGGCCCGTATGAGCAGCAGCCCCCAGGGTTCGTGGCCACGGACAAGCTTCCGGACACCTTCATGCTCGAGGTGATGAGCGGGCTGGTCACCGGCCTGCATGCTCACGGATACGACATGCTCGTCGTGCAGATCAGCGACGGCGACACCGGCTGGATCTCGCGCTACCTCGACGCCGGCCGGGTCGACGGCTTCGTACTGATGTCGGCCGAGTGCAACACCAAACACCTCGAGGCGCTCGAGCTACGGGGCGCCCCGTTCGTCGTCTGGGGACTCGACTCAACCTCGCACACGTTCAGCACCGTCAGCGGCGACAGCTATGCGGGCGGCCGTATCGCGACCCAGCATCTGCTCGACAGCGGGCGCAAGCGCATCGCCTTCCTCGGTGGGCCCGACATGGAACAGGAGTCGATGGACCGCTACCGCGGCTACGCGGCCGCGTTGCGCGGCGCCTACGTCTCAGTCGACGAGTCGCTGGTCACGTACGGTTGGTACAGCTCGGAGTCCGCAACGGTGCGGATGCGGGATCTGCTCATGCATCACGACGACATCGATGCGGTATTCGCCTGCAGCGACGTGATGGCAATCGCCGCGATCGAGGTACTGCGCGCGGCCGGGCACCGGGTGCCCGATGATGTGGCGGTCGTCGGTTATGACGACATCGCGCTCGCCGCGCACGCCAACCCGCCATTGACGACCGTCCGCCAGTCCGGCCCGCTGGCCGGGCGGCTGCTCGCCGACAGCCTCGTGCAGCAGCTGAGCACCGGCGCCGTCGGCCACGTATCCATCCCCGCCGAGCTCGTGGTCCGCGAGTCGGCCTGAGGTTCCCGTTTTTGGGACGAGCTTTGCAACCGGTTCCAACGAATCCAACACGAATTTGGACGCCGAATGTCCTCCGCCCCACGGCGAGTTCGTCGTCTCAATGACAGGCAATAAAGGAGCCATCCCGTGTTTCATCCCCAGCCCGCATCAACGCTGTTGCTGAACCCCAACTACGAGGCGCGCGTGCGCCACCATGACGTCCCAGGACACCACGACGCCCCAGGACACCACGACGGCCCGGGACGCCACGACGGCCCAGGTCTGCTGCTCGGTCTGCTGGTCAGCCTGCGCGAGCTGCGCTCTCGGCCCATGCAGGCCGGGCGGCCGGATGCGGCTCCAGAGGCAGCCGAGTCCGTTAGCCTCCCGGCCCGTGCGGCAGACCGTAGCGCACGCGTTCGCTCAGGACTGGGCGGCGGCATGCCGCAGCCGCGACGTCGGCGCGGCGCTCGCGCGCTTCGTCGACGGGGTGAGATTCACTTCCCCGGCCGCCGGGCGGACCGTCGCGGGCGCTGACGACCTGATCCACGGCCGGGCGCCAGAACAGCTCATGCAAGCCGGGGTGCTACCGGAGCAGGTAAGCCGTGCAGACGGTGGCCAGCTCGGCGGTGAGATCGTCCCAGGCAAGGTCGATCTCGGACTCGAATAGCGGTCCGTACATCACCTGCCGGGCGAGCGTGGAGTACGTGATGCGGAAGGCGACGTCAAGCGCGATATCCGGGTCAGGGTTCCTGAACTCGGAGGTATGTGGCCGCAACGCCTCCTTGAAGCGGCGACTGAGCTCGATG
>DASZMI010000038.1:0-22118 GCA_035551915.1 Solirubrobacteraceae bacterium
CAGGAGTACGCCGACTTCGTCGAGCGCGCACTGTTCCTCGATCAGCCCGACCCGGTCGCCGCCTGGCGCAGGCTGCGCGAGCAGCAGGCACGCGTGATCGAGCGGTTGGCTCCGGCGCGTGAGGTCCACATCGAGACGTCCGGCACCGACCTGCGACTGAACGTCGAAGGCCGCACCTGGATGAACTCGGACGGCCGCCGCAACATGCCAAGCGGCGAGGTCTTCACCGGTCCGCACGAGCATTCCGCCAGTGGCACGATCCACTTCGATGTGCCCTCGAGTACCCGTGGCGTCGAGGTCGCCGGGGTCGACCTCACCTTCAAGGACGGTGAGGTGGTGGCGGCCCGCGCCCACATCGGCGATCAGCACCTGCAGGCGGCGCTCGCCACCGATCCGGGCGCGCGCTTCCTCGGCGAGCTCGGGATCGGCACCAACACCGGGATCGATCGGGCGACGGGCTCGACGCTGCTCGACGAGAAGATGGCGGGCACGGTGCATCTGGCGCTCGGGCGCTCCTACCCTGAGACCGGGGGTACCAACGAATCGGCGCTGCACTGGGATCTGATCTGCGACCTGCGCAAGGGCGGGCGCGTCAGCGTCGACGGTGGGACGCTGATCGAGGACGGCCAGTTCGTCTGGTGATCGCGGGAGCACCCGCTGGCTTTGGGCCCACGGACACCGGCCGAGTGTTGAGAAGCGACTTTTCAGTAGGGTGTTTTGTGTGCTGACGATCAAAACTCCGGACGGCGGTAAATAGAGTGCGCCGAACCAAGATCGTCGCCACCATCGGTCCCGCATCGCGTGAGCCCGAGGTGCTCAAGCGGATGGTCGAGGCCGGCCTCGACGTCGCCCGGCTGAACTTCTCTCACGGCAACCTCGAGCTCCACGCCGAGAACGCCGAGCGCGTCCGCGCGGCGGCCAACGCCGCCGGCCGCCAGGTCGCGATCCTGCAGGATCTTCCGGGCCCCAAGCTGCGCGTCGGCGCGATCGAGAACGACGTCGCCGACCTCAAGCCGGGCGAGACGCTCGTGCTGATCTGCGGCTCGACCGAGGTCGGCAACGACCAGCGGCTGTCGGTCAGCTGGCCGGGGCTCGCCGACGCGGTCGACGTGGGCGACGTCATCTACCTGGCCGACGGCAAGATTCGGTTGCGCGTGAGCGCGATCCGTTCCGCTGACGGCGAGGTGGAGACGCAGGTCGAGGTCGGCGGTGCCGTCGCTTCGCGCCAGGGCCTGAACATCCCGGGCTCGACCCGTGGCCTCGAGGCTGTGCCGGCCGAGGACCTCGAGATGCTGCGCTTCGGCGAGGAGCTCGGCGTCGATCTGGTCGCGCTCTCCTTCGTCCGTACCGCCGAGGACATCACCAGCGTCCGCCGCCACACGCGCCAGCCGCTGATCGCCAAGATCGAGAAGCCACAGGCGATGGAGGCGGCCGAGGACATCATCCGTGCCGCCGACTGCGTCATGGTCGCCCGTGGCGACCTCGGGATCGAGCTGCCGATCGAGGATGTGCCGCTCGCGCAGAAGCGACTGCTGAAGCTCGCCGGGCAGCTCGCGCGGCCGTCGATCACGGCGACGCAGATGCTCGACTCGATGGTCTCCTCACCGCGTCCGACACGAGCCGAGGCCACCGACGTGGCCAACGCGATCTTCGACGGCACCGACGCGGTCATGCTCTCGCAGGAGACCGCTGTCGGCCAGTACCCGGTCGAGACGATCGCGATGATGGCCGCGATCGCCGAGCACACCGAGACCGGTCTGCCCTATCGAGTCTGGAACGAGGAGCGCGTGCGGCGCGACGCCCGCGACCCCGCCTACACCGTCGCCTACAGCGCCTGCGCGGCGGCGCGGGAGCTGCACCTGGCGGCGATCGTGACGCCGACGCTCTCGGGGCGCTCGGCACGGCTGGTCGCCTCGCACCGCCCGGACGTACCGATCTACGCGCTCTCACCCGGACGCGAGACCGTGCGGCGCTGCGGCCTGATGTGGGGCGTGCGCGCGGCCTCCATCCGCCGCCATGAGGTGACCGAGGCGCTGATCGCCGATTCGGCGCGGCGCGTGGTCGAGCTCGGCTGGGTCAAGCCGGGCCAGCGCGTCGCGATCACCGCCGGCCTCCCGAGCGGCCGCCCGGGCACCACCAGCGTGCTGCAGATCCAGCGCGTCTGACGCCGCCGGACACCGTCGGCAGCAGGGCTTTTACCCGGGAATCGAGGCGATCGGACATCCGTCCGCTTTTAGAGCGGTCCCGGAGATCGAGGGCCACGCTTCCCAGTGCCATGTCGTCGCTCGATCTCTCAAATCAGCTGGCGGTCAACGCTCCGGGCGTGCTCAGCGTGGGGGTCGAGGCCGTCCAACAGGGCGCAACTCCGTACGCTGCCTCGGCCGAGCAGGCCGCCGCGACGCTCGTTCACCTGTCCGGCGCCTCCACGATCACCGTCGAGCAGTACGAGGCGAGCATCCCACCGAATCTGGCGGCGGCCGCCTCGCTCGTCAACCAGCTCGCGTTCAACACCAACGTCAGCGAGGCAGCGGTCGGCAGCCTCTACACGCTGATGGACTCCAGTGCAGCGCTGGCCTTGACCCGCGAGTGATTTCAGTTATGCCGGCCCCGCTGGGCCGGCCCAGACCCGCTCAGCTGCGGCTGCCGTAGAAGGCCGCCTCCTGCTCCCCGAGCGCGGTCGCGGGCACGTCGCCGTAGTACCACTCGCGCGCGATCCGGTGGAAGTTCCCGCGCGAGTGCAGCTGCGCGATCACCGCCAGCGTCAGCACCTCCATGCGCCGTCCGAAGATGTGGTCCGGCGGCGCCGACTCGTGCCGCAACTGACCGAAGTACTCCGAGCGCGGGTCGCTCATGTCGATCATCACCTGCGTCGCGTACTCCGGTGTGACCTCGATCGCCTGGTCGACCGTGTACCACGAGGTCGCGGCGCGGAAGTGCTCGAGCACGCGGTCGGGGTCGAACTTGCCGGGCTCGGGGAAGAAGCCGATCTCGGTCCCGAGCCTCATGATCGTCTCGGTGTCTCCCTCGATCGTCGCGCGGGCTATCTCCATCTCGAGCTCGATCGCGCCGGCCGGCATGCGCTTGAACAGACCGAAGTCGAAGAACGCGATGCGCCCGTCGCTCAGCAGCATCGAGTTGCCCGGGTGCGGGTCGCCCGAGAACTGGTGGTTGCGGTACATGCAGCCGAAGTAGAAGCGGAACAGGATCTCACCGACGCGGTCGCGTTCCTCCTGGGCGTAGCCCCTGAGCTCCTCGAAGCCGATGCCCTCGACGAACTCGGTGACGAGCACGCGCTCGCGTGAGAGCGACGTGATGACGTCGGGCACGACGATGAACGGGTGGCCGCGGTAGAGCCGCGCCAACGTGCGCTGGTTCTGAGCCTCGAGCTCGTAGTCGAGCTCCTCCTCGATCCGGCGGCGGATCTCCTCGCCGACGGTCTTTGGATCGAGGCCGGGCGCGATCCGCCGCGCCAGCCGCAGGATCATCCCCAGGTTCTGGAGATCGGCACGGACGGCGGCCGCGACCCCGGGGTACTGGACCTTGACGGCCACGTCGCGGCCGTCGTGCAGGCGCGCACGGTAGACCTGTCCGATCGAGGCGGCCGCGATCGGTTCCTCATTGAACTCGGCGAAGACCTCCTTCAGTGGGTCATCGAGCTCCTGCTCGATCACCTTGCGCATCTCCTTGATGGTCACCGTCGGCGCCGCGTCGCGCAGACGCGCGAGCTTGCGCTGGAACTCGTCGCGGTGTTCGGGCGGGATCAAGCCGGTGTCGAGGAACGAGAGCACCTGGCCGATCTTCATCGCGGCGCCCTTCATCGTCCCGAGCGCGGTCACGATCTGCTCCGCCGCCTCCAGGTTGCGGCGTTCGAGCGCGGCGTCCCGGCCCTCCTTGGTGCGCACCACGTTGGTCGCGACCGTGCCCGCCTGGCGCATCGCCTGGCCCGCCGCCAGCCCGCCGATCTTGGCGGTCCTGCGGACCCTTGACTTGGGGATCTTGCTGTTGTCCGCCATCGCGCGCTCCGCTCGCCGGCCGGCGTCGCTAGTGTCCTGATCCGTAAATCACGACACTAGGTGGCGTCGAGCTCGACGCGCGAACCGGGGACGATGTCGTCGCTCCCGTCGGTCCAGCGCACCCACGCCTTATGCCCGCCGTCGTAATCGTCGCCGAGCAGGATCAACGTCGCCGGCTCGCCGAGCGCCGTGCACGGGCGATCGTCCTCGGGGTCGATTCCGCGCCAGATGCGCACGAAGCGGTTGTGCTCGAGCTCCTCGGCCACGGTCGTCGGCTCGGTGTGACCGGGGTGGATCCGTGTCTCTGGCGGCAGTGTCAGCAGCGTGTCCATGATCGAGGACTTGAGGTCCGCATAGGTCGTGTGACCGGGTGCGCGCACCCCACCCACCGAGCCCTTGAACAGCGTGTCGCCGGTGAACACGTCGGTGCCGCCCACCAGCAGCGAGACCATCCCGGCGGTGTGGCCGGGGGTGTGGAGCAGCTGGATCTCGAGCCCGCCGACGCTGAGCGTCTCGCCGGGATTGAGGTCACCGCCTGCCCCCGGGACGAGACTCCGCTCGAGTGGGTGGATCAGCACCTGCGCGTCGGGGTGGGCGGCGATCACGCGCTCGAGCTCCGCCACGTGGTCGTGGTGATGGTGCGTCAGCAGCACGTGCGAGAGCCGGTAACGCTCGCGTTGCAGCAGCTCCAGCAGCGGCCCGACGGGCCCGCCCGCGTCGATCATCACTGCGACCGCGCTCGCCTCATCCGCCACCAGATAGGTGTTGGACAGCCATTCACTGCTCATCGTGCGCTGGACGATCACGACTCAGAGCGTAACCACTTGACCGCGCGGCACCCGCAGTTGCCAAGCCAACCGCATATGTCGCGTCGGCCCGAGCCCGCCGGCCGTGAAGGATCGGTTGCGTGCCTGACGCCTGCGGGGCAAATCCCAGGACGTGGGGTAGGCTTAGCTTGTGGCCGCCAACGCGAATAGGCACGGATTCGAGCGGCCCCCGGTGGCGCCTCCAGGCGTCCTCAGTCGGGGCAATACAACCTGGTGTTGGCAGTCCTCGCGTTCTTGCCAGTCATCCCCCAGTGACCCCTCGCGGTCCGTACGCACCCCCGTTGGAGACCACTGAGATGGCCGAACAGGGACGCAGCAAGATCGCCTACCTGCTCGAGCGCCTCGCACAGGGTGTGGCAGCTCACGATCGCGAGAACCCCGGCCATCACACCTGGGGCATCGGCATGTCCCATTTCGACATCGAGCGGCTCGGCCTCGAGGAGGGCGAGCAGATCCTCCCCGGCATCGTCCTGCAGGCCGATGGCGGCGTCACGGGCGCCTTCCGCGTGCTCTGCGACGGCGACCACGACCGCGAGCAGGAGGAGGCCGAGGAGGAGATCGTCGACGCGGTCGCCGAGGAGGCGCGCGAGCTCGAGGTCGTCCGGCCCGGCGGTGGTCGCGAAAGCGACCACGATTACCCGCCGCCGCTGCGCCCGCCGTTCTGAGATGAGCCTCGCTCCTGGGCGCGCTCGGTGGCTTGGCTGCGGGCGGGTGGGAAGCCTTCGCCCGCCTGACCGGGCCGCACACGGGCTCCAGTAGCGTTCGGGCGGCCACCCTCAACGGTCACGGAGCGTTATGCGAATAGTCGTCATCGGTGGAAGCGGCCACATCGGCAGCTTCCTGATCCCCAGGCTGGTCCGCGCCGGACACGAGGTCGTCAACATCAGCCGCGGCAGCCGGTCCGTGTACGTCGAGACCGGCGAGTGGGGGGAGGTGCGCTCGATAACGGCCGATCGCGAGCAGGAGGACGCGGCGGGCGTCTTCCCCGATCGTGTCGCCGACCTGCGGCCGGAGGTGGTCGTCGACCTGATCTGCTTCACCCCCGAGTCGGCGTCGGCGCTGATCCAGCGGCTTCGCGGTGGGGCGGGTCACCTGCTGCACTGCGGTTCGATCTGGCGCTACGGACCGAGTGACAGGCTTCCGATCACCGAGGCGCAGGGCGGCACGCCTCCGATCGGCGAGTACGGGACGGGCAAGCATCGCATCGCCCAGCTGCTCAAGGACGAGACCGCGGCGGGCGGTCTCGCGACCACGTCGTTGCATCCCGGTCACATCGTCGGACCCGGATGGCACCCGATCGGCCCGCTGGGCAACCTCGATCCCTCTGTCTGGCACACGCTCTCGGCCGGCCACACTCTGCACATCCCCGGTCTGGGAACCGAGCAGATGCACCACGTCCACGCCGACGACATCGCTCAGCTCTTCGAGCTCGCGATCGCGCGCCCGGACGCCGCGGCCGGCGAGGACTTCAACGTCGTCGCTCAGGACTCCCTCAACGTGCGCGGCTTCGCACGTGCGGCCGCCGGCTGGTTCGGTCAGGAAGCCCGGCTCGAGACGGTCACCTGGGCGCAGTTCCGGGAGACGACGGCGCCCGAGCACGCGGACACCAGCTGGGAGCACCTCTTCCGCAGCCAATGCGCGTCGATCGAGAAGGCCAAGGCGATCCTCGGGTACGCCCCCCGATACTCCTCGGAGGCCGCCGTCCACGAGGCGGTCCAGTGGCTGATCGAGCGGGGCGAGCTCGAGGTCGCGCGGCCGCTGGTCGCGCTCCCAGCCGACAGCCGGTCCGGCGGTGAGCCGGAGCGTGGCTGAGTCTTCGTCTGACCGCGTCCGTGCGTTACTTCGCATGCGTCGCACCCTGCTGGCCGACGTCGAGCAGTCCGATGGCGAGCGCCAGCGGCTGCTGGTGCGTAGTGATGCCTCGGGCACGTTTCAGCTCTCGGAGCTGGTCGACGGCCGGCTGTTCGAGCTCACCGCACTGCCCGAGCCGATATCGAGCGCGGAGTACGTACCCGGCACGCGCCGCGCGATCGTCGGGATCGACGCCGGCGGCAACGAGCGCGGCCAGCTCTACGAGCTCGACCTCGATCAGGCCACCGGCTCGCCGATGACGAGCCTCGCTCAGCTACGAGCACTCACCGGCGATCCGCGCTTCGTGCACGTGAGCGCCGGCATCTCGCCGGACGGTCAGACGCTCGCCTACATCTCGAACAAGGCTGGCGGCGTCGACTTCGATCTCTGGCTCTGTGATCTCGCCGGCGGCCAGCATCGGCTCCTGTATGCCGCTGGCGAATACCTGCAGCCGGGCTCGGGCTTTTCACCGGACGGCAGGTTGGTCTCGGTGCTGCGTCCGGGTGAGCACCCGCTCGACTGCGATCTGCGGCTGATCGATGTCGGAACCGCGGGCGTGCTCACGCCGTTGCCGCATCCGGATCGGGCGGCGCTCGTCGGGGCGCCGGTGTGGGTCAGCGAGTCGCGCTTCCACGCCTCCTCGAACATCGACGGCGACCTGGCGGTGGTCGTCGAGCACGACCTCGTGGCGGGCACGACCAAGCCGCTGACGGCGGCCGCCTTCGGCGCCGAGACGGACTGCGTCGCGGCAACCACCGACGGGCGCAGCGTGCTCGTTGTCGAGAACGACAACGGCGCCAACCGCATGCACGTCATTGACACCACCACAGGCGCCGTGACTGCAGCGGTTGAGTTGCCCGAAGCCGGCGTCACCAACTTCTTCGTGATGGCACCACCGAAGTTCTCGGCGGACGGCTCACGTCTCTACTACACGCTCACAACGCCGCGCCGCGCCGGCGACGTCTACCGCTGGGAACCGGGCACGGGTTCGACGAGCCGTCTCACCGACAGCCCCAGTGAGGTCGCGCCAGACACGCTGGCCGCGGCCGAGATCGCCGAGGTGGCGAGCTTCGATGGCGAGCGGATCCCGCTGCTCGTCTACCGGCCCCGATCCGGTGAGCAGCGGCCGCCGGTGGTCGTGGTCGTCCACGGTGGACCGGAGGCACAGACGATGCAGTCGTTCGTCCCCGCGATCCAGGCGCTCGTGGCCGCCGGCTACGCCGTCGTCGCGCCCAACGTGCGCGGCTCGACCGGCTACGGCAAGCGCTTCGCCGCGCTCGATGACACCAGCAATCGACTCGACTCGGTGCGTGATCTGGCGGCGGTCCACGGCCGGCTCGCCGAGCTGGGCTTCGACCCGGATCGGGCCGCGCTCTGGGGCGGCTCCTACGGCGGCTACATGGTGCTGGCCGGGCTCGCCTTCCAGCCCGAGCTGTGGGCGGCCGGGGTCGACATCGTCGGAATCTCGAACCTCGTGACCTTCCTGGAGAACACTTCCGCCTATCGCCGCGCTCACCGGGAGCGCGAGTACGGCTCACTCGCTCACGATCGCGAGTTCCTGATCGAGGCCTCACCGCTCACCCGCGTCGACGCGATCCGCGCACCGCTGTTCGTGATCCACGGCCGCAACGATCCCCGCGTGCCGGTCAGCGAGGCCGAGCAGCTGGCACAGAGTCTCGACGCCCGTGGCGTCCCCTGTGAGCTCGTGATCTACGAGGATGAGGGGCACGGGCTCGCGCGGCTCGACAACCAGCTCGACGCCTACCCGCGTGCGATCGCCTTCCTCGACCAGGCGCTCGCGCGGCCGTAGATCCCGCCGCGACACCGGATCTACGACGCCGCGACTCCCGCAGCGTTGAGCAGCGGGAATGACCGCCGGGCGCGCGACGGCAGGATGTAGTTCGCCCGTCGCTGGACATCCATGAAGGCATTGATGCCGTTGTTGGCGGTGGCAGTGATGCTGCGGTTGATGTTGTGCGCCTCCGCGGCGTTCATCGCGTTGCGGGTCACGATGAAGTCCTGGATCGAGCGCTGCAGCGAGACGAAGTGCAGGCCGGCGTGGCCGCCGTCGACGGTGTCGAAGTCGCGGCGGATGATCAGCGGGCGGTTGTGGCGCCGAGCCTGAGCGGAGGCCTGGGCATGGCCGATGCGGCCGTGCCGGGTGATCGCCTCGATGATCCGGTCCGGATCTCCGGAGGCGTCGGCCGTGAACCTGGCGGCGGCCCGCACGCTCGTCTGCGGCGAGTACATGAGCGCAACGCGCGCGGCCGGCGTGAGCTCGTCGTACCACTCGGCGAGCCGCAACCGCATATAGCTGACCTGCATGGTGGTGCCGTGGGTGAAGGGCGCATCGGAGATCCCCACGGCGTCCTCGCTGGCCTGGTTCTTGCGCAGCCCCGATTTGAACCCCATGAACAGCGGTGCATCGGCGGGCACCTCGTTCCTGTTGCGCAGACCCGCTGCCCGCTGGTGGGCACGCGGCAGGCCGGAACCGGTGAAGCCGGTGCGGGTCTCGCGCCAGATCAGGACCCGCACAAGCGCGTCGCGGAACTCCGTCTCGATGCCCGCCAGCCGCTGCTGGTCGTCGCAAGCCAGGTGCAGGCAGAGGTGGTAGTGATCGATCGCCGGTGACTCGAAGCTCGACAGGCGGCTCGCGCGCGGCACGGGCGAGGTAAGGCGCAGCACCTTCTCAAAGTAGTCCGTGCCGTATCCGACGGTGAACAGCAGACCGTCCGGTCCCCAGCGGAAGCGGCGCTCGAGCGCTCGCAGGCGCGACTCCAGCAGCAGCGCGTGGGCGGCGCTGGGCCGGCCGCGCACATCGAAGAACAGCAGCCGGTCGAACCGCGGCGCCAGCGGGTTGCCGAATTCGTCACGGCGCAGCGAGTGCGCCCAGCCGTACTGGCGCTCCGGTAGACCCGGGGGCTGGGTGCCCAGAGCGAGCGGCTCCAGCGCGATCTCTGCGCCCGCTCGGCGCGCCGAGACGGCGGCGACGACGCCGGCCGCGACGACGGTGCCTGCGCCGGTCATGAAGCGCCGGCGGGTCAGCGCTTGAGGCTGGGTCGGGGTCTTGTGGCTCATGTCACTCGGACGGCTAAGCTACCGCCCCGATGGTCGGAGGGAGGACCAAGGGCTCATGAAGCCCAAGCGCATTTGGGCAGCGAGCGTCGCTGCGCTTGCGGCACTGCTCCTGCCCGCCGGCATCGCCGAGGCCGGCACCGCGCACATCAAGATCGGCAACACTTTGGTTGGACAGGTCCTGACCAACGGCGCCGGTTACGTGCTCCTGATGTTTCCGCGGGAGGAGAACTCGCTCAAGCTCTGCATCAGGATCAGGTCGTGCATGCGCGACTGGCCGCCGGTGACCACCACCCGTCCCCCGGTGGCCGGGCCCGGCGTCGACGTCAACCTGCTCGGCACCGAGCCCTACAAGGGCAGACTGCTCGAGGTCACCTACGCCGGCTGGCCATTGCACACGTACAAATTTGCCTACAGCGCGCAGAACTCTGTCCTGAACATCGGCGTCAGGCAATTCGGTGATCAGTGGGACGCGCTCGATCCGGCCGGTGGGTTGGTCGCCGGACCGCAGGGGCTTTCATAGTCGAACCAGCCCGAAGGGCTTGAGGAGGAGAAAGATGCAGAGGTTCTCGAGGATCGGTGCGGCGTGGGTTGCGCTCACGCTGAGCCTGGCATCCGCCGGCGGCGCGGCCGCGAAGGTGCTGCGTGTTGGTACCTACAAGGGCATTGCCGGGCAGTACACGACGATTCAGGCGGCTGCCGGCGCCGCTAAATCTGGCGATTGGATCCTGATCGCGCCCGGCGACTACAAGACGAGCTCCTACCAGGCGCCCAAGGGCCACCCGAACGCGCCCGCGGCGATCCTGCTGAAGAAGTCGTTCGTGTTCGTGCGCGGCATGAGCCGCAGCAGGGTGATCATCGACGGCACCAGGCCGGGCACCCCCAGGTGCAGCAACAAGCCCTCGGCGCAGAACTACGGCCCCTCCTACAACGGCGCCCGCGCCGGGCTCAACGGCATCGAGGTGTGGGAGGCCAACAACGTCTGGGTCCAGAATCTGACCACCTGCAACTTCACGGGCGGCACCGGCGACACCGGCAACGAGATCTGGTGGAACGGCGGCGCTGGTGGTGGCGTCATCCACGGCAAGAACTACCTCGGCTCCTACCTGACCGCCACCTCGACCTTCTTCAACGGCGAGAAGACCGCGGCCACCTACGGGATCTTCTCCAGCGACTTCGACGGCGGAGTCTTCGACCACGACTACGCCTCCAACTTCAACGACTCGGGCTTCTACATAGGCGGTTGCAACTCGCAGTGCAATCAGACGATGGAGAACAGCCAGGCCGAGTACAACGCGCTGGGCTACTCGGGCACCAACTCCGGCGGCTCGATGCTGATCGAGCACAACGTCTTCGACAACAATCAGGACGGCTTCGACACCAACGCGCAGAACAACAGCGACTGGCCCTCGCCGCAGGACGGCGCCTGCCCGGCCGGCGTCAAGCCCCAGATCACGGGCGCCCCGACCTGCTGGATCCTCTACCAGAACGTCTTCCGCGACAACAACAACCCGAACGTGCCGGCGCAGGGCTCGGCCGCGGCCGGGCCGGTTGGCACCGGCGCCTCGCTCGAGGGCCGCGACGACACCGTCATGGACAACACCTTCGAGAACAACAACGCTTGGGGCGTCGTCTTCCAGCCGTACCCGGACACCGGCACGCCGCCTGCGAACGTGATCGCCGCGGGCCAGGACTGCCACGGCGGGACGATGGACTACAACCTGCTGAACCTGATGACGGTCCGCTGCCTCTACGACGACTGGGGCAACGCGGTGATCGGCAACACCTTCACCAATGACGGGTCCTACGGCAATCCCTCCAACGGTGACTTCGCCGAGCTGACGCTGCTGGGCGGCGAGCCGATCAACTGCTACTCGGGCAACACCGACACGGGCGGCACGCTGACGAGCTCACCGGCCACCCTCGAGACGACCAACGCACAGTGCGGCACGGTCACCTCGTCGAGCGGGACGGGCGACATCAACGAGCCCTTCCTGCTCCAGGCGGCCTGCGACACCGAGGCGCTCGGGCCGGGCTTCTGCCCGGTGGGAGAGCGCGGCTACCCCCGCGCGGCCAAGGTGGTCATGCACCCGCTTCCGCACAACCTGCCGAGCATGTCCAACCCGTGCAAGGGCGTGCCGAGGAACCCTTGGTGCCGGGCGGGCAGACCGGCCTGAGCGCAGACTGGGGGCTGCGCGCACTAACTTGTGCGCGTGGCCCACTACGCCGAGATCCTCGCTCGCGGCCCCTGGGCTCCGAGCGAGATCACGATCGCCTGGCGCCCCGATGCCTTCGAGCCAGACGATGCCGCCAGCAGCGAGGCTGACCGGCTGCTCGAGCAGCTGCGCGAGCGCGGTTCACCTAGCCATGACGGCCTGGCCGCGCGGATGGTCAGCTTCGAGCAGACGCCCGGCGGCTTGCGGATCGAGCTGCAGCCGATCCGCTGGGCGCTGCGGCTGCTCGCGGACGACGCCGGCAGCAGCATCTCGGCACTCTGCATCGTGCGCGACGCGAGCGGCAGCTGGCTGGCCGGACGGCGTGCGGCCTGGGTGGCCTCCTGGGCCGGGCGCTGGGCGCTGGGCGCAGGCGGCTCGATCGAGGTCGACGAGCACCCGGTCGACACGCTCGCGCGCGAGCTCGACGAGGAGTGGGGCGTGCAGCCAGAGCGCCTACGCGCCGAGGCATTGATCCGTCTTGACAGCGGCATGGTCATGTTCGTCGGTCAGGCATGGCTGCCGGCGGGCGCGACCGTGCGGCCCGACGAGGAGCATGACGCGTTCGCCTGGTGGCCGGCCGAGGTCGATCTGTGGCCCGCCGAGGCCGACTCGCCGCTGCGCAGCCTCGGCGCGCTGCTGGGCGCTGCCTGAGCCGGAACCGGGCCGCTCGGAGGCAAACAATGTTCACGCGCATCGTCACGATTCAGCGGCTGGAGGCGGTCTCGTTCTTCCACTCCTGCATCTACCTGGCCCTGCTGATCTGCGCTTTCGCGCTCGGCAACCCCGAGCCCGCCACCACGGTCCTCGGGTTCTCGCACGGGATCCTCTGGATCGCGATGTCACTGGTTTGCATCGCCGCCGCGCGCCGGCGTGTTATTCCTTTCTGGCTGGCGGTCACGGTGGCGGTGCTCGGGGGACTCGGGCCCTTCTTCGGATCAGCCGGATTCATCTATGAAATGCGTCGGCGGGCCGGTAATCCGCCGACTGGCTAACCTACGAGGACAGAAGCTTCGATGGCCGTTGAGACAGGCACTTTCCAGGTTGTGATGCCGGCGATGGGGGACTCCGTCGTCGAAGGAACCATCCTGGAGTGGCACCGGCAGGAAGGCGATTCGATCGACGCCGACGACACGCTCGTCGAGATCTCGACCGACAAGGTCGACGCCGAGGTACCGGCCCCCGTCTCCGGCACGATCGTCAAGCTCTATGCCGCCGAGGGCGACACGATCGCCGTCGGTGCACCACTCGCCGAGATCGCGGTCTCGCAGAATGGCTCCAGCGGCTCGAACGGCGGCGCACCCGCGGCCGCCGAGGCGGAAGCGGAGACGGAGGCGGAGGCCAAGATCATCGACATCGTCACCCCCGGCGGCAGCGAGAGCGTCACCGAGGGCACGATCCTCGAGTGGTCGGTGAAGGTCGGCGACAGCGTGGGCGACGGCGACACCGTCGTCGAGATCTCGACCGACAAGGTCGACATGGAGCTGCCCGCGCCGGCCGCCGGCACGATCACGGAGATCCTCTTCGAGGAGGGCGCGACCGTTGGCGTCGGCGAGGTCATCGCCCGCATGAGCGTTGGTGCTGCGGGGGCGGCTCCCGGTGCTGCCGGGGCGGCTCCCGGTGCTGCGCGGCCGGCTGCCGCCGTCGCGCCCCAGGCCCCCCCTGATGTACCCCAATCAGGTGCATCGTCGAAGGGTCGCGTGCCGGTGGGCGCAGGGGCCCCCGCGCCCAAGGCCGCAACCCCGATCGCCCAGCGCGCCGCCGCTGCACTAGGCGTCAACCTGCAGGTCGTCGCCGGCAGCGCCCGCGGCGGACGCGTCACCAAGGATGACGTGCTCTACGCCGCCGCCAACGTCGCCGAGCTGCCCGCGGGCGCGACCAAGATCAAGGGTGGCGGCGCAGCGCTCGCCCGCTACATGGACGAGAGCCGCTCGATCCCGACCGCGACCTCGTTCCGCACGCTCGCCGTGACGGCGCTCGATGCACGCCGCAAGCAGCTCAAGGCTTCCGGCCAGAAGGTGTCGTTCACGCACCTGATCGCCTACGCGATCGCCAAGGCCGCGACCGACGAGATGCCGGTCATGGCCCACCACTTCGCCCAGTCGGACGGGGACCCCTATCGCGTCGACGACGGTCAGGTGAACCTCGGCCTCGCTGTCGACGTCGAGAAGAAGGACGGCAGCCGCACCCTGATGGTGCCGGTGATCCGCGACGCCGGCCGGTTCGACTTCCGCCAGTTCCTCGACGCCTACAACGCGCTCGTCGAGAAGGCCCGCACCAACACGCTTAGCGCCGACGACCTGACCGGCGGCAACATCTCGCTGACCAACCCGGGCGGCATCGGCACCGTGGCCTCGGTGCCGCGGCTGATGGTCGGCCAGGGCACGATCGTCGCCACCGGCTCGATCTCCTATCCCGTCGGGCTCGAGGCGATCGGCGCCCAGATCGGCGCCGAGAAGGTCATGACGATGACCTCGACCTATGACCACCGCATCATCCAGGGCGCCGAGTCCGGTCGCTTCCTGAAGCTCGTCGAGGAGTACCTGCAGGGTGAGCACGGCTTCTACGAGTCCGTCTTCAGCGCGCTTGGCGCGAGCCTGCCGGCGCTGCCGGCCCGTCCGGCGGTGGGGGTGGGTGGCGGGACCCAATCTGCATCCGCCGCAAGCCCGGTTGCTGCCGCGCCAGCAAGCGCGGAAGCAGCAACCGCACCTCCAAGCGAGGAGCTGCTGCAGGCCGTGCAGGCCTCGACCTCTGTGCTCAAGGCCTACCGCATGCACGGCCACCTGGCCGCCAAGCTCGATCCGCTCGGCCGCGCCCCCGGCGGCGATCCGGCGATGGATCCCGCCAACGTCGGGCTGACGCCCGAGCTGATGGCGCAGATCCCCGCGCGCATCCTGCGCCTGTATGTGCCAGGCGCGACGCTCGCCGAGGCGATCCCGTACCTGGAGGAGACCTACTGCGGCCCGATCGCCTACGAGATCGAGCACATCGCCTCGCACCGCCAGCGCCTGTGGCTGCGGGAGGCGATCGAGTCCGGCACCTACCGCAAGCCGCTCTCGCCCGACGAGCAGAAGGCACTGCTCACGCGCCTGACGGCGGTCGACTCGTTCGAGCGCTTCATGGGCCGCGCCTATCTCGGCGCCAAGCGCTTCTCGGTCGAGGGCCTCGACATGACCGTGCCGATGATCGATGAGATCATCAAGCTCTCCGGCGAGGGCGGCGCGCGCGAGGTGGTCGTCGGCATGGCTCACCGTGGCCGCGTCAACGTGCTCGCCCACAACCTCGGGCGCTCGTATGAGTCGCTGTTCGCCGAGTTCGAGGGCGCCAAGACGCTCGACGCGATCACCACCATCCCCGACGGCGGCACCGGTGATGTCAAGTACCACCACGGCGCCGCCGGCAGCTACCAGCTGGCCGACGGCGAGTCGGTGGTCGTGCGGCTGGAGTCCAACCCGAGCCACCTCGAGTTCGTCGCGCCCGTTGTCTCCGGCGCCACCCGCGCCGCGCAGACAAACCGCCAGGGCGCGCACGCCAGCCAGGACACCAACGCCGCGGTGCCGATTGTGCTGCACGGCGACGCCTCGTTCCCGGGCCAGGGCGTCGTCGCCGAGACGCTCAACCTGCAGGCGCTCGACGGCTACACCGTCGGCGGCACGATCCACATCATTCAGAACAACCAGGTGGGCTTCACGACCGACCCCGAGGACTCGCGCTCGACGACCTACGCCTCGGACATGGCCAAGGGTTTCGACGTGCCGATCATCCATGTCAACGCCGACAACGTCGAGGCCTGCATCACGGCCGTGCGGCTCGGCTTCGCCTTCCGGCGCGAATTCGGGCACGACGTGATGATCGACCTGATCGGCTACCGCCGTCACGGCCACAACGAGGGTGACGAGCCGCTCTACACGCAGCCCGAGATGTACGCGATGGTCAAGGAGCACCTGCCAGCGCGCGAGCTCTTCGCCAAGCAGATGCTCGCCGCCGGCGTGATCACTCAAGAACAGGATAAGGAGATCTCCGACTCCGCCTGGGCGCTGCTGACCGATCACCACGAGCGTCTCAAGCAGCGGCTCGCCGCCGCCCGCGAGCACGTGGGCGAGCACGCGACCGGCGAGTACACGCTCGACAGCGGCATCGCGCCCGAGGTCAACACAGCCGTCGACGAGGACAGGCTGCAGATCCTCAACGAGGAGCTGCTGGCGGTGCCCGAGGGCTTCGAGGTCAATCGCAAGCTCGCCAACCAGCTGGGCGAGCGCCGCAAGGCCTTCGGTCCCGAGCGCGCCGGCATCAACTGGGCGCACGCCGAGGCTCTTGCCTTCGCTTCGCTACTGGGCGAGGGCATCCCGCTGCGGCTCACCGGCCAGGACACCGAGCGCGGCACCTTCAGCCACCGCCATCTGGTGCTGCACGACTCCAAGACCGGGCAGGAGCACAGCGCGATCCAGCATCTGCCGGGTGCGCTGGCGACGATGGAGCTGCACAACAGCCCGCTCTCGGAGATGGCCTGCATCGGCTTCGAGTACGGCTACTCGCAGGAGGCGCCGGAGACGCTGGTGATGTGGGAGGCCCAGTTCGGCGATTTCGTCAACGGCGCCCAGGTGATGATCGACCAGTTCATCGTCGCCAGTCTCGCCAAGTGGGGGCTGACCTCGCGCCTCACGCTGCTGCTGCCGCACGGCTATGAGGGCGCCGGCCCGGAGCACTCCTCGGCGCGCCTCGAGCGCTTCCTGCAGCTCGCCGCCGAGGGCAACATCCGCGTCGCCAACCTGACCACACCGGGCCAGTACTTCCACCTGCTGCGCCGCCAGGCGCGCATCGCCCAGCAGCGTCCGCTGATGATCATGACCCCCAAGAGTCTGCTGCGGCTGCCGGCCGCCGCCTCGCACGTCGAGGACCTGGCGACCGGGCGCTTTCAGCCGGTGCTGGCCGAGCCCGGTGTCGATCCCCAGCAGGTCACGCGCCTGCTGCTCTGCAGCGGCAAGATCTACTACGACATCATCGGCAACCCGGTGCGGGCCGAGGCGCCCGGCGCCGCGATCGGCCGCGTCGAGCTGCTCTACCCGTTCCCCGAGGATGAGATCCTGGCGCTGGTCGCCAGCTACCCGAACCTCAACGAGGTCCTCTGGGTGCAAGAGGAGCCGCGCAACATGGGCGCGCGCGCACATATGTCACCGCGCCTCCAGCAGATCCTCCCCGAGCACATCAGCTTCGGCTACGTCGGCCGGCCCGAGCGGGCCGCATCCGGCGAGGGTTACCCGGCGGCGCACTCGCGCGAGCAGAACCGGATCGTCGTCACGGCGCTCGACCTGGCCCGCCCGATCTCGCACTTCCCGCTCGCCAACCCCGGCGACCGCTAGCTGCGGCGACGGCTAGCTGCGGCGACCGCTAGCTGCGCCGATCGAGTTCACAAAAGCACGTATAGCGTGCTTTTGTGAACTCGATCGCTGTTCAGGTGATGCCCGTAATTGCGGAGCAGGACCAGTTGGATGCTCCCGCGCCACCGTTCCAGATGCGGGAGGCGACAGCGTCCTGCTCGGACTTGGCGGCCTGGTAGGCGGCGGCACCGCTGCCGCCGTACTCGTGCCAGGTGCTCGGCAGGATCTGGTAATAGCCCGAGGCGCCCGCGCTGTTTGGCGGCAGGTTCTGGCCACCCGATTCGCACAGCACGATCTTGTAGGGGATCGCCCATCCGGCGGTGGCTCCGAGGCCGCTGCCGCCACCACTGCTGGTCTCGCTCTCGGCGATCGTCCGGGCAGCCGCCTCGGCAGCCTGCTCCTGCTTCTGAATCGTCGCGACCGCCGTCTGCAGCTGCGCACCGTGCGCCTGGCTGGCCGCGAGCGCCGTGCTCTGGGCGGCGTGCTCGTCGCTCAGCGCAGACTGCTCCGAGCTCAGCAGCGCGTTCATGCCGGCCAGCGCGTTGGTCTGGGTCTGCTCGGCGCTGGCCGCGCTCGCGTCGCTCTGCTGGAGCTGCCGCAGCCTGGCCTCGGTTGCTATCGCCTGACGGCGTGCGATGCGCGCCGCGGTGATCACGGATTGCTCCTGGTGCTTGACGGCCGACTGGTACTGGAGCGTGTCGAGCAGTTGCTGCATGCCCTTGGCGTCGACCAGCACGGAGACGATTGACTCCTGGGGCTGCTCGTACTGGCCCCGTAGCTCGGCCCCCAGCGCGACCCGCGCGCGGCCGAGGATGTGGCGCACGCGCTCCAGATGCAGCTGCTCGCGGATCACGGCCGCCCTGGCCGCCGCGAGCTTGGTCTCGTAGCCGTCCAGTCGCGCCCGGGCACCCGCCTCGCGCGACTCCACCAGCAGTAGCTGGCTCGACATCGCGCTCACTTGACCGTTGAGCTCGGCCACGCGGCCGGCCAGGCTCCGTTCGCGCTGGCTGTTCCTGTTCAGCTGCGACTGGGTGCTGCCGAGCTTGTCCTGCAGCTGAGTGACACTGTCACCGGTGGCGCTGCCGGTGATCGCCGGGATCGCGCAGGCTGACGCCGCAACCGCGGCCGCAGCTTTCCGCCAACGATGTCGCCTTCTCGACTCAGTCATAGGGCCGGTGCTCCCGCTGTCCCCCGGTATGCGGGCGACCGACCGTGCGAGGTTAGCGCGCGGGAGCTCAGGACCCATCTCAGATACATCCGCGCGCTGGGGCGCCCCATTCCCTGTGCTGTATCGCCTACGCGCCGCCTTGCAGGTGGCTCGCTACCTGCTTCGACGTCGCGCCGCGTCCAGCTTGGTTCTCCAACGGCCCGATCGCACGTCTGAATCGGGCTGGGTCCTTATGCTGACGTGATGATCTGGGTCCAAGGACGGATCACGCTGGCGCCACGGCCACGCGGGTTTCACCTGATCACCCGCGACATCCTCGACGGAGTCGAGGGGCTGAGCCAGATCCGGGTCGGCATCCTGCACCTGCTGATCCAACACACCTCGGCGTCACTCACGCTGAACGAGAACGCCTCCCCGGACGTCCGGCGTGATTTCGAGTCCTGGTTCGACGACGCGGTCCCGGAACGGGCCGGCTTCTGGACCCACACGCTCGAGGGCGACGATGACATGCCGGCACACGTCAAGGCCTCGCTGCTCGGTCCGGCGCTGTCAATGCCGCTGGCCGGCGGGCGACCGGCGCTCGGCACCTGGCAGGGCATCTACCTGTGCGAGCACCGCGACCATGGCGGTCCGCGGTCCATAGTCGCGACCGCGTTCGGCGAAGGCTGAGCGCTTTGGCCGGCCGCGGTCCAGCGGGACCAGCGGCCGGAGCGTGCCTACTTGCCCTGCCAGACCGGCGCGCGCTTCTCCGCGAACGCGGTCGCGCCCTCGCGCGCGTCGTCTGAGGCGAAGATCGGTCCCCAGATCGGCTGCTGGCGCTCGAACGCCTCGGACTGGGTCCAGTCGAGCGATTCGCGCAGGATGCGTTTGCTGCCCGCCAGCGCGAGCGGTCCGTTGGCGGCGATCGTCGCGGCCAGCGCCAGCGCGGTATCGAGCGCTGCGCCCGGCCCGCTGACGCGGTTGACGAGCCCCAGCTCGTAGCCGCGTTCGGCAGAGATCGGGTCCCCGGTCAGCGCCATCTCGTTGGCGATGTTGCGGGGCAGCATGCGCGGCAGGCGCAGCAGGCCGCCGCCGGCGGCCACCAGCGAACGCTTGACCTCGGGGATGCCGAGCTTGGCGCCGGTCGCGGCGACGATCAGGTCACAGGCAAGCGCAACCTCGAGCCCGCCGGCGACGGCGAAGCCCTCGACCGCGGCGATCAACGGTTTGTCGGAGGAGCGCTCGACGATCCCGCCGAAACCGCGGCCCTCGGCCCAGGGCATCTCGCCCGCGGCGAAGGCCTTCAGATCCATGCCGGCGCAGAAGTAGCCGCCGGCCCCCGTCACGATCCCGACAGACAGCGTCGCGTCGGCGTCGAGCTCGTCGAGGGCGGCCGCCATCCCGCTCGCGACGCTGCCGTTGATCGCGTTGCGCTGATCGGGGCGGTTGATGGTGATTACGAAGATGCGCTCGCGGCGCTCTGTCAGGACAGCTGCTTGATCGCTCATGCAGCGAACAGTCGCAGCTCCGGCTCGCGCTCGCCACGCAGAACCGCCAGGTCGACCTCGACACACGCGATCCCGCGCGACTCCGCCAGCACGCGTGCCTGCGGCTTGATCGACTGCGCCGCGAGCACGCCGCGGCAGCCGGCGAACTGCGGATCGATGCGGAGCCGCTCGAGGTAACGGGTGATCTGCTCGACCGACTCGATCGTCGCCACCCGCTTGATCTCGACCGCCACCCACTCGTCCTGCTGGTCGCGGCACATGAGGTCAACGGGTCCGATGTCCGTCGGCCACTCGCGCCTGACCAACCGCAGGCCCTCGCCGCATCGATCGGGCTGCTCGGCCAGCAGTTCCTGCAGGTGCGACTCGACGCCGTCCTTCGCGAGGCCGGCGTCGTCGGCAAGCAGCCCCATGTCGTGGCTGATATCTGAGACGACCTCCGTGAGCGTGATCTCGAGCCGATCCTCGGTCCTGCCAGCGCGTTTGCGCACCACGATGCTGGCCGGCGGCCCGTCCTCCTCCTCGATCACCGTCGGCGGTGTCATCCAGTTGAGCGGCTTGTAGCCACCGCTGTCCGCATGGATGAGGATGCTGCCGTCCTCCTTGATCATGAGGAGCCGGAGGGCCTCGGGGAGGTGGGTGTCGAGGCGACCGGAGTAGATGGCGGAGCAGCGGGCGACGATAAGGCGCATGAGATCGTGAAGGCTAGGGGTCGGCAGGGACGATTGACCGCGGCGGCGAGCGAACTTTCTCCGCCGATGCGTCAACGAGGTTTAGTCTTTTCAGGTTTATCCGGTCTTATCGGTATTTGATAAAGCCTGATAAGACGTATAAGGTCGGACTGTGCGGCAGATCGACAATCCCTACACGCCGAACGCCGGAGCCCGCCCTCCGGCGCTAGTCGGTCGCGACGCCGAGCTCAACTCGTTCGGTGTCTTGCTAGAGCGACTCAGGCGAGGGCGCACCGAGCAGTCCATGCTGATCACCGGCCTGCGCGGAGTGGGCAAGACCGTCTTGCTCGGCGCTCTCGAGGATCAGGCGCGCGCCCACAACTGGACAACGATCGACGCCGAAATAACGAAGAACGTCGAGTTCGGTCCGCGTATGAGCCATCTTGCGCGCCGCGCACTACTTCAGGTAGCGCCCAAAGTCAGGTGGAAGGAACGTGGACGGCGGGCTGCGGGGATCCTCAAGTCGTTTCAAACGACCGTATCGATGCAGGGTGAGTTCACGTTTGGACTAGACGTCGATGCGCTCGAGGGTTTCGCTGACAGCGGGAGTCTTGGCGACGACCTGACGGACGTGTTTGTTGCGATCGGCGAGGCTGCGCAGGAGCAGCGGAGCGGTGTTGTGTTCTTGCTGGACGAGATTCAGTTCCTGTCCGCTCCGGAGCTTGAAGCCCTCATCGCCGCTCTTCATAAAACTGTCCAACGACAGCTGCCACTGACTCTCGTAGGCGCCGGTTTGCCTCAGATCCCACGCCTCGCGGGGGAAGCAAAGTCTTACGCGGAGCGGCTCTTCCAGTTCCCTCGAATCGGCGAGCTATCAGACGGAGAAGCCCGGGCCGCGGTCGTTGATCCTGCGAAAGAGCTGGGAGTCGATTACGACGAGGGGGCGATCCAGGCGATCATCGACTACACCGAGGGCTATCCGTATTTCCTGCAGGAGTACGGAAAGATCGCATGGGACATCGCCGATGGGCCGACGATCACGGTCGCCGACATCGAGGCGGCCAAGTCGCCTGTCGAGGCCAAATTGGATTCAAGCTTTTTCAGGGTTCGTACGGACCGAGTGACTCAACTGGAACTTCAGTACATGCGGGCGATGGCCGAGCTTGGCGATGACGCCCAGTCGGCGAAGGATGTAGCACGGCTTTTGAACCGAACGTCGGAGCAGCTCGGTCCGACTCGATCCCGATTGATCGAGAAGGGGCTGCTGTACACGCCGGCCCACGGCCTCGCCGCGTTCACCGTCCCTCAGTTCGACCGGTATATGTGTCGCACCTACGATCTCGTCGTTCCGACCAGGGGAGGGCGGGGATCGAGCGTCTAGCTGCGTCAGGAGCCGGCGAGCGCGGTGGGCCCGACGTCAAGCTCGGTCGCCACCTCG
>DASZMI010000039.1:0-39779 GCA_035551915.1 Solirubrobacteraceae bacterium
CCTACAGCGCCGATGACTACGTCGCGCTGCTCGGGACCTATGGCGACCACCTGACGCTCGAGCACGACGTCCGCGAGCGGCTGTTCGCCGGCATCGCCGAGGTGATCGAGCGCGACGGCGGCACGATCGAGCTGCCGTACAACACGCACGTGCTGATCACGCGCGCCGTCAGCGCTTAGCGGCAGCCGCGGCGCGCAATTCGGCCTTGTGAGCGCGCTTGCCGGCCTGGTAGGCGGCCAGTGCCTCGGGTGAGTCGACGTCGCCCAGCGTGGGATGGTCCGGGATCAGGTCCTTGGCTACCTTGATGCCGAAGCGGTGGTAGAGCACCGAGGCCAGTGACTTGATCTTCATCTCGCCGTAGCCGGGCAGCGAGCCGATCCGCGCGCGGAGATCCCGCGCGTCGGCGGCCTCGGTCCAAAGTCTGGAGGCATCGCCGCCGTACTCGTCACGCACGATCGCGGCGAGCTCGTGGACCTTGGAGGCCATCGCGCCCGGGAAGCGGTGCACGGCGGGGCGTTCGCGGAAGACGGCGTCCAGGTCTGCGTCGGCGAGCTTGGCCGCGTCGAGCGTGCCCAGCCGCTCCTGAATCACGAGCGGCCCCGAGAAGGCCTTCTGCACAGTCACCTGCTGGTCCAGCAGGAAGCCGACCAGCAGCGCCATCGGATCGTCCACCAAGAGCTTGTTGGCGGTCTCGTCATCGGTGAAGAAGAGGCGATCTGTCACAAGCAGATCGTAACCGGGGGGCGGGAGCGGGCGCCGGAAAACAGGACGCGTCAGGGCGCGCGCAACACCACGACGCAGTTCTGGCCGCCGAAGCCGAAGGCGTTGACGGTGGCGGTACGGACACTCGCCTCACGGGCCGTGAGCGGCACGTAGTCGAGGTCGCAGGCGGGGTCCGCGCTCTCGAGGTTGATCGTCGGCGGCACGATGCCGTCGCGCATCGCCAGCACGCTGACCATCGCCCCCAGCGCTCCGGCGGCACCGATCATGTGCCCGACCATCGACTTCGGCGAGCTCACCAGCAGCTCGTCGGCCGCAGGCCCGAAGACGTCGCGGATCACGCTGGTCTCGACCGCGTCGTTGATGCGCGTGGCGGTGCCGTGGGCGCAGATGTAATCGACATCGGACGCCGCGGTGCCGGTGCGGTCGAGCGCGAGCTTCATGGCGCGGCGCGGCTGGCGGCCGGTGGGGTCGGGGTGGCTGATGTGGAAGGCGTCGGTGGTCAGCGCGCCACCGGCCAGGGTGGCGTAGGAGCGGGCGCCGCGCGCACGCGCGTGCTGCGCGGACTCGACCACGAACAGGACCGCGCCCTCGCCGTAGACGAAGCCATCGCGGTCGGCGGAGAACGGCCGGCTCGCGCCCGCCGGGTCCTCGTTGTTGGCCGACAGCGCCCCCATGTTCGAGAGCCCGGCGAACATCACCGCAGTGATCCCGGCGTCGGTGCCACCGGCGACGACGACGTCGGCCTCGCCGGCGAGGATCAGCCTGCGCGCCTCGAGCAGCGCCGCGTTGCCGCTCGCGCAGGCCAGCGCGCTGGCGGTCACCGGGCCGTGCAGGCCGAGGTCGATCGCGACCTCGCAGGCCGGCATGTTCGGGATCATCGAGGGCACGTAGTAGGGGCTGACGCCGCGCAGGCCCTCCAGCACGAGGCCGTTGACGTTGACCTCGGTCTCGGGGATGCCGGTGACGGCGGTGTTGACGACCACGCCGACGCGCTCGTGATCGGCGACCGACTCGACGCCCGGGCCGGGGTGCAGCCCGGCATCGGCGAAGGCCTCGCGGCCGGCGATGATCGCCAGCTGCGAGAAGCGGGCCGAGCGGCGGGCGCGCTTGGTTCCGAGCAGCGCCTCGGCGTCGAAGCCCTTGACCTCGGCGGCGATGCGGGTCGGCAGCGCGGAGGCGTCGAACAGCGTGATCGGGGCGACGCCGGACTCGCCGGCGACCAGTGCCCGCCAGGTGCTCGGCACGTCGTGGCCGAGCGGGGTTACGGCGCCGATACCGGTGATCACCGGGTCGGCGGCCTGCATCGAGGTCGAGCTCACGGCTTTTCCAGCAACCCGGCTTCGGCGTCTTGCAGCGCCTGCTCACGGACCTTGTAGTGGAGTTTCTTGCCCGTGGCGGTCAGCGGGATCTGCTCGACGAAGCGGTAGGCGCGCGGGCGCTTGTAGCCGGCCAGCATCGGGTGCCCGTGGGTGTGGCGCTCGAGCGCGGCGGTGTCCAATGCAGCGCCGCCCTTGCCGGCGTCCCGCTGGACGCCGGCCACAGGAACCACATACGCGACCACCAGCTCGCCCCAGCGCTCGTCCGGCAGGCCGACGACGATCGAGTCGCGCACGCCGGGGTGCTCGTTCAGCACGGCCTCGACCTGAGTGGGGTGCACGTTTTCGCCGCCGGAGATGATCATGTCGTCCTTGCGGCCAACGATCGTGACGTAGCCGTCGGCGTCCCAGGTTGCCAAATCGCCGATGTAGAGCCAGCCGTCGCGGAAGCGGGCGGCCTGCTCCTCGGTGTTGTTGACGTAGGCGTAGCCGGACTTGACCGAGCGCACGATCACCTCGCCGACCTCCTGGCCGTCCTGCGCGGCGAGGTCGTCGGGGGCGGCGACGCGGTCCTCGTAGACGCGCACCACGGCGACGTCGTCATCGGTGCACGCGCGCCCGGCGGAGCCCGCGTGCGCGGGCAGGTCGGCGGGGCGCAGGAAGGTGTTCCAGAACGCCTCGGTGGTGCCGTAGCCGTTGAAGATCCGCGGCGTCAGCAGCTCCTGGTAGCGCAGGCAGGCCTCGCGATCGAGCGGCGCCCCCATCGTCACGATCCCGTGCAGGCTCGAGAGGTCCCGGGGCCGCGCCTGCTGCTCGGCGCTCAGCAGCGCCAGGTTGGTGGGTGCGCCGATCAGGAACGTGAGCTCGTGCTCCTGGACCCAGTCGAGCACGGTCGCGGGATCGAACACCCGCAACGGCACGGCCTCGGCGCCGACATAGAAGACCGGGTTCGGACCGCCGCTGTAGAGACCGCCGCGATGGAACCACGGCGTCATGTTGAGCGTGCGGTCCTCGGGCGTGAGCGGGAAGTGCATGATCACGTCGTGGGCCGAGAGGACCTCGACGATGCCGGGCAGCGAGACGCCCTTCGGCAGACCGGTCGTGCCCGACGTGTACAGGCGCGTGGTCTCTGCGTAGATCGAGCGCTCGGGGACCGCCGGCAGCGCCGCGACGTCGTCGCGGAACAGCTCCGCGAACGCGACCGCCGCCGCCACCGGCCGGGTCCAATCCTCGTGATCGACGCCGACGACCAACGACGGATGGTGATCGGCCAGCCACAGCGCCTCGGCGCCCGCGGTTGCGAGGCTCGAGTCGAGCATGAAGACCTTGGGGCGGCTGTCATCGAGCACGTGCGCGATCTCGCCCGCCGCCAGCCGGAAGTTGATCGGGGCGGCGATCGCGCCCAGCCGCTGGGCGGCGATCCAGACGAGCGCGAACTCGGGTCCGTTGAGCAGGTCCAAGACGATCACGTCCTCGGCACGGACGCCGCGCTCATGCAGCCCGGCGGCCAGGCGGCCGCTGTCGGCCCAGAGCTCGGCGTAGGTCCAGCGCCGACCGCTGGCGGGGTCGTGCAGCGCCGGCCGTGAGGCGAAGCGCAGGCTGTTGCGGCGCACGCCCGCCAGGTAGCCGAAGCTGTGCTCGAAGACCTGCCGGAACTGGTCGGGGTTGTAGCGGTACTGCGGGGTGCTGCTCAAGCTCTCTCCTGGCACTGCTCTAGATCGCGTCGCTCAGCGATCGTATTGCGCGGGTGACGCCGGCCAGGCGCTCGATCTGCGCCAGCGGGTCCGAGCCCAGCGGCAGCAGCAGGATCTCCGAGACGCCGACGCGGGTGTAGGGCTCGAGGAACTCCGCCACCGCCGCGGCGGGACCGAACGCCGTCCAGCGCTCGACGCGATCGAGCGCCAACCCGTACTGGCCGCGCAGGTGGGCGTCGGCCTGCTCATGTGCCCGCCCCGCATCCTCGTCGACGTGCGCGAGCACGAGCAGCGAGAGGCTGGGACGCGGACGGCCGTGGGCGTCGCTCAGCTCTGCCAGCCGCTCGCCCCGCTGGGCGAGCGTCTCGGGCGAGACCCACATCGGCAGCCAGGCGTCGCCGAAGCGGGCGGCGCGCTCGACCGCACGGTCGCTGCGGCCGCCGACGAGCACGGGCGGCATCGGTGCGGATGGTTGCAGCGAATGCTCGTTGCCGGGGGCGAGGAACTGTGGCAGCAGCGTCAGCGCCCGGTCAAGGCGGGCGCCGCGCCGCGCGAGCGGGACCTCGGCCGCCTCGTACTCCTGTGGGAACTCGCCGCCGACACCGACACCCAGGCGCATGCGGTTGCCCGACAGGTGCTGCAGCGTCGCGATCTGTTTGGCGGCCCACGCCAGCGGGCGCAGGCCGAGCAGCATCACGCTGAAGCCGAGTTGCGGGCGCTCGGTGACGCCTGCCGCGACGGCCAGGCAACTGGGCGCGTCGAGCACCGGCGCCGGGCACTTGAGGTGATCACCGACCCAGATCGAGTCGTAGCCCGCCTGCTCGGCCAGCCGCGCCGCCTCCGCCACCGCGAACGGCTCGCCCAGCCGCAGCGGGTCGAACGTCGGCAGCAGTACCCCCCAATTCGTCATCTGCGCTCGAAGCTAACGAACTTCTCGAGCCTGCGGGTGGGCGCCCCGACGCATGGGGGGTGCAGAGACGCATGGGGGTCTCAAATGCGCGATCCTTCCCGCACGTGAGTGAGGGGTACGAAGCCGAGAGCTCCGATCGCCGCTCGGGTGATCAGCGGCGTGACGCGTTCCGCGTCTCGATGGGGCTGCCGGTCTATGTGGACGAGCCGATGGAGCTCTACTGTGAGCTGGTCGACATCTCGGTGCTCGGGTTGCGCTTCGACCGCGAGCTGCCCTGCTCGCCGGGTGTGGAGATCGCCTTCCGGGTCGAGGTCCCGACCTACGGCGCCACGCCCAAGCCCGAGGAGCTCGAGCTGTTCGCGGAGGTCGTGCGGGTCGACGACGGCTTCACCGGGCTCCGCTTCCTGCGCCTCGAACTCGACGCGACGCGGGCCGTGCGTGAGCTCGTGCACGGACATCAGCGGCGGCTGTTGCTGGCCGAGCGCCCCGCGGCTCTCGACCGCCGCAGGAGCTGGCTGCAGCGCTGACGCTCGCCGCCGCTTGCGCCTCGCCTGACGCCGCCATGTCAGCTCAGGCCGCCGGCCGCGCATGCCGCCGGGCGCGGCGCTGCTCGTCCTTGGCCTCCTGACCGCACTCGCTCATCGAGCACCAGCGCCGGTTCCCGCGCTTGCTGGTGTCGAGGAACAGCCAGTCGCAGCTCTCGCCCGAGCATTGCTTGAGCCGAGTGCTCGGCTCGCCCTCGAGCAGCTGCATGGCGGCGGTCACGGCGACGTGGCGGACGCTGGCGATGTCGTCAGGGTCCCAGTTCCACCGCAGGCCGCCGTCACCGGTCGGTGTGAGCGTCGCGGTCGCGTACGCCTCGGTCGTGAGCCGAGCGAGCTCGTCCAGCTGGGCGCGCGCTGGCTCGGCTCCGCTCATGCGTGCCCGCAGCAGCGAATACAGCAGTTCGCGGGCGGCGACGGCGCGCCCAAGCTCGGTGGGGTCGTCATCGCCGGTCGCCCCCTCTGAGAGCACACCGCAGCGCTGGCCCCAGGCTCTGAGGTCGGCCACGGTCTGAAGCGTCTCGGCGACCAGCGGGCGGTGCTCATCCACCGTGTTGACGAAGTCGAGCGCGACATTGCCACCTACGAGTGGCGGCTCGGTGCCTGTGTGCATCTCGATGATGGTACCAGCAAACTAGATTTTACTGGTAACATCTGTACCAGTGAGGCTACTTTTGCCGGTACATCTCAGCGCAGGGCGAGCGGCACGATGGTGATCATCGGGGCAGTTGTCGCCGCGCTCGGCTGGGGGATCTCCGACTACCTCGGGGGCGACGCCTCGCGGCGCGATGCCCCGGTGTTCGCGATCGTCGCGATCTCCGAGGCGATCGGCGTCCTGCTGCTGGGGCCGGCGCTGATCATGCAGCTGAGCGCGATCCCGGACAGCCCCAGGCTCGTCTTTGCCGTGCTGGCCGGTTTCTCCGTGACCTTCGAGCTCGGCCTGATCTATCGCGCGCTCAGTCGTGGCCGGGCGCTGATCACGGCTCCGGTCGGCGCGCTCGGCGCTGTAGTGGCGGTGATGATCGGCGTGTTCGGCGGCGACCGGCTCGGCCCGATGATCGTGATCGGCCTTGTGTGCGCGCTCGCCGGCAGCGCGATCAGCACCTGGAATCCGTCGGGGAACGCCGGCCTCGGAGCGCTGCGCCAGAGCGACGTCCTGATCTGCCTGGCGGCGGCCGTCAGCGTCGGCCTGACGCTGACGCTCCTGCACGAGGCCGCCCCGCTGAACGCCTACTGGGTGACCGCCACCCAGCACGCGAGCACGGGCGCGTCCTCGGGGCTGGTGGCGGCGATCGTCGCCGCGCGTGCGGCCTCACGGGGGCGTCGCGGCCGCTGCGGTGCGGATTCCCTGTTCACGCGTCGCCGGCTGGCCGGCTTCCTGCTGATCGCGCTCGCCGGCACCGGTGGCGACATCGGTTACGTGTCGGCCTCGCACAGGGGCGCGCTCAGCATCGTCGCGGCGCTCGCCTCGCTGTACCCGGTGACGACGATCGCGCTCGGGCGCGTGCTGCGCGGCCACCGCGCGAGCCGCCTTCAGCTGCTCGGTGTCACCGTCGCGCTGGCCGGGGCGGTGCTGCTCGGCGCCGCCACACGCTAGCCCGGCGGCCGCGCCAGCCCCGTGCGATAGGCGTAGTTGACGGCCTGCGCGCGGTCGCGGATGCCGGCCTTGGCGAACAGGTGGTTGATGTGCGACTTGACAGTCGTCTGGCTGACGAACAGGCGCTCGGCGATCTCGGCGTTGCTGAGCCCCCCGGCGATCAGCACGAGCACCTCGGCCTCGCGCGGCGTGAGCTCGTCGGGCAGCTGCTCGGCAGCGGCTCCTGTCGGCGCTGGGGTGGGCGGGACGAATGCCAGCGCCGCCACCACATGGTGTTGGACGGCCGGGTCGAGCGTCGCCGAGCCTGAGGCGACGCACATGATCGCGGCGCGGATGTCCTCGCTCGAGGCGTCCTTGGTGAGGTAGCCGCGGGCGCCCGCCCGCAGCGCCCCGAGCACGCTCTCATCGTCGGCGTAGGTGGTCAGCGCGATCACCCCGATCTGCGGCTGGCGCTCATGCAATAGGCGTGTGGCCTCGATCCCGTCGATCCCGGGCATGCGCAGGTCCATCAGGATCACCTCGGGCTGCAGCTCGGTGCCCAGGCGCACGGCCTCCTCGCCGTCGGCGGCGGTGCCGAGCAGCTCGATGCCCTCGAGCAGCCCGAGCATCGTGCTGAGGCTCTCGCGCACCAGCCGCTGATCGTCGGCGAGGAGAACGCGGACGCTCACGCCGGCAGCCGCAGCTCGACGCGGAAGCCGTGGCTGGTCGGGCAGGCGTTGAGCTCGCCGCCGAGCAGCTTTGCGCGCTCGCGCATGCCGGTCAGTCCGTATCCGCCAGCGACCGGCGCGACCGGAGGGGGAGTTCCGTCGGGGGCGTGGTCCTCGACCACCAGCACGGTGCTGTCGGGCAGGTAGTCGAGGCTCACGAGAACGCGCTGCGCGGCGGCGTGGCGGCGCACGTTGGTGAGCGCCTCCTGCGCCGTGCGGTAGACCGCGAGCCGCGCGTCGGGTGCCAGCTCGCGCGGGTCGCCGTGCACCTCGATCGCCACCGGCAGTCCGCTCTGATCGCCGAAGGCGCCCGCCAGGGCCTCGAGCCGCTCGGGCCCGGGCAGCTCGTCGCCGCGTGCCGCCGCGATCGCGCGGCGGGCATCGTCGAGCCCGCTGGCGGCGAGGCCGTGGGCCTGGTCGAGCGCACGCGCGACCTCGGCATCGACGTTGCGGTCGCGCGCCAGCAGGCGCGTGGATTCGAGCTGCAGCGCCAGCGCCGAGAGCGAGTGCGCCAGCACGTCGTGCATCTCCCGTGCGATCCGTCCGCGCTCGGCAGAGGCGGCGTTGCGGGCCTCCGCCGCGCGCGAGGCCAGCAGCTCCTCGTGACGCTCGCGCAGGCTGCGCATCAGCCGCATCACCAGGTACCAGGGGAGCACGCCGATCGAGATCGAGAGCGCCGTTCCGTAGGAGCCCTTGATCAACGCCCCGACCGTCAGCGGTCCGATCGCGGCGGCCATGATCAGCCCGCCGGCGCGGCGATCCAGTCGCGTGGCCGCCATGATCGCCACGAGATAGGGCCCGGCCTCCCACATGCCATTGGGCTGTTCCAGCGCGAGCACGATCGTGCCGGCGATCACGCCGATCAGCCCGATCACCGTGCGGCGAACATGGACCGGATCCGGCTTGGCGTCCAGCAGCCTGGTGCGCGACGGGCGCGTGAGGATGATGCTCAGGGTCAGCATCATGAAACCGGTCAGCACCAGCAGGCCGCGACCGTGGAATCCCGGTCTGGGGTGCTGCTCCCAGCTGGTGACGGCGAAGGCGAAGACGAACGCGAGTCCGATGATCCGCAGCGGGATCACCTCGGCCGGCAGACAGTGGTCCTCGTCGGCCACGTTTGTGAGCAGCAGGTGATCGCGTACGCGTCTGATTCTGGTCAGCATCGCGCCCAAACGATAAGGCGCGCGGCGTCGAGGATCATCGGCTCGCGGGTGGATCGTCAAAGTCTGCGTTCTCCACCCACGGGTGGACGCTCAAGATCGACCCCCGCTCCGATGACAGCGGGGGTGGCCGGACGTACCTTCATGGACATGTTCACGAACTCACTCGACGCGGCCGTCGCGGCCGCCGGAGAAGACGCGCCGCCGACGACCGAGACGGTCGTCCGCGTGCGCGGATTGCAGAAGCATTACGGAGCCCGCGAGGCCGTGCGCGGCATCGACCTCGAGGTCCGCCGCGGCGAGATCTTCGCCTTCCTCGGACCCAACGGCGCCGGCAAGACCACCACCGTCGAGATCCTCGAGGGCTTCCGCCACGCCAGCGGCGGCAGCGTCGAGGTGCTCGGCCGGGACCCGTGGGAGGCACCCGGCAGCTGGCGCGCCCGCCTCGGCATCGTCCTGCAGGAATCCGGCGCGGAACCCGGATTGACGGTGCGCGAGTGCGTCGCGCTCTACGCCGGCTACTACCCGGCGCCGCGCAACGTCGATGAGACGATCGCGCTGGTCGGCCTCGCCGCACAATCCGGCGAGCGCGCGACCTCGCTCTCCGGCGGCCAGCGCCGCCGGCTCGATGTCGCGCTCGCCCTGATCGGCGATCCCGAGCTGATCTTTCTCGACGAGCCCACAACCGGCTTCGACCCCTCCGCGCGCCGCGCCGCCTGGGAGGTCGTGGCGGGCCTGCGTGAGCTCGGCAAGACGATCTTCCTCACGACCCACTACATGGAGGAGGCCGAGCGCCTCGCCGATCGGATCGCGGTGATCGCCGCCGGACAGATCGTGGCCGAGGGCACGCCGCAGAACCTCGGGGGCCGCCAGCTCGAGGCCGCCCAGATCAGCTTCCGGCTGCCGGCGACGGCGGACGCGCTCGGTGAGTTGCCGGCGGCGCTTGCCGAGCGCGTCCAGCGTGATCCGGACGGTGTGCTGCGGCTGCCGAGCACATCGGTGACCGCCGACGTGCACCTGCTGTCGGGCTGGGCGCTCGACCGCGACGTGGAACTGGATGCGCTCGAAGTCAGCCGGCCGACGCTCGAGGACGTGTACCTGCAACTGACCAGCGAGGAGTGACGAGATGCTGATCCTGCGACTGATCCGCATGTGGCGCAGACGCCAGGCCGAGAAGGCCGCGGCGCTGGCCGCCGCCACCCCGGCCCCAACTGAGGAGGCTCCACTGAGCCCGCTGCCGGCGACGCCACCGCGCGCCGACGGACCGTCCGCCGCTTCGCGTGGCCCGCTGAGGCTGCTCGCGCACGAGGCGCTCTACGACCTCAAGATCAGCGCTCGCAACCCACGCGCGCGCTTCTTCGGGTTCTTCTTCCCGATCGTGCTGCTGGTCGTCTTCACCGGCGTGTTCGGCGATGGCCACACGCTGGTCGACGGCCATCGCGTCAGCCTCAAGGTCTTCTACGTGCCCGGGATCCTGACTATGTCGATCGTTACCAACGCCTACGCCAGCCTGGTGATCCTCGTCTCCGGACTGCGCGAGCAGGGCGTGCTCAAACGTCGCCGCGCGACGCCGGTGCCGGCGGTGATCCTGATCGGCGGGCAGGCGCTCTCCACGGTCGCGATGACCGCGGTTGCCGGCGGGATCCTGCTGATCATCGCCAAGCTCGCCTACGGCGTCGGACTCGCGGGTCCGGCGATCCTCGCGACCGCCTGCACGGCGCTGGTCGGCACGCTCGCCTTCGCCTGCATCGGCTACGCCATCTCCGGCATGATCGGCTCGCAGGAGGCCGCCCAGCCGGTGGTGCAGATGACGATGCTGCCGCTCTGGTTCATCTCCGGGGTATTCATCCCGATCGCGAACCTGAGCACCGGGCTCAAGGATCTGGCCGCGATCTTCCCGGTGCAGCACCTCGCCAACAGCCTGCATCTGGCGTCGGTGCATTCGAGCTTCGGCGGGTCGATCTCCGGCACAGACATCGTCGTGCTGGCGCTCTGGGCGGTCGGTGCCGCCGCCGTCGCCGGCTGGCGCTTCAGCTGGCTTCCGGCGGGAGCGACGGCATGAGCGAGCTTGTCGAAACCGAGCCGCCGGCGGCGACCGCAGCGGCGCGCGCGATCGCGCTGAGCAAGGTCTACGGCAGTGGCGAGGTCGCCGTGCGCGCGCTCGACGATGTCGACGTCGAGTTCGCGGCGGGCCACTTCACGGCGGTGATGGGTCCCTCGGGCTCCGGAAAGTCGACGCTGATGCACTGCATGGCCGGGCTCGACGTGCCGACCAGCGGCCAGGCGTTCGTCGCCGAGCAGGAGATCGGCAAACTCGATGACAGCGGCCTGACGCTGCTGCGCCGCGAGCGGATCGGCTTCGTCTTCCAGTCGTTCAACCTGATCCCGACGCTGACCGCGGAGGAGAACATCACGCTTTCCGCCGACCTCGCCGGCCGCAGCGTCGACCGCGAGTGGTTCGACTACCTCGTGGGCCGCCTGCGCATCGCCGACCGCACGAGCCACCGCCCGAGTGAGCTCTCCGGCGGGCAGCAGCAGCGCGTCGCCTGCGCGCGGGCGCTGATCGGCCGTCCCGATCTGATATTCGCCGACGAGCCGACCGGCAACCTCGACTCCAACGCTTCCGGCGAGGTGCTCGGCTTCATGCGCGCGGCCGTCGAAGAGCATGGTCAGTCGATCGTGATGGTCACGCACGAGCCCGCCGCGGCGGCCTACGCCGACCGTGTCGTGTTCCTGGCCGACGGTCGCGTCGTCGGTGAGCTGCGCGAACCGACCGCCGACTCCGTGCTCGAGCAGATGAAGCAACTCGACGTCTGATCATGCGCCGCGTCACCCTCAGAGGACTGCTGACGCGCAAGCTGCGGCTCGGCCTGACCGCGCTCGCGATCGTGCTCGGCGTGACCTTCGTCACCGGCACGCTGGTGCTCGGCGACACCCTCAACCGCACCTTCGACAACCTCGTCGGCAACATCTACCAGCACGTCGACTTCCAGATCCGCGGCAAGCAGACCCTGGCAGACGTCGGCAACCAGGGGATCGATTCGACCGCCAACCGCCGCAGCGTGCCACAGGCGGTCGCGGGTGCCGTCGGCAGGCTTCCGGGCGTGCAGTTCGCCCACGGCTCGGTCAGCGGCTACGCGCAGCTGATCGGCCACAATGGCAAGGAGATCGGCAGGCCCGGCTCCTCGAGCGGTTTCTCGTTCGATCCCAACTCGCAACTGTCGGCCCTGAAGCTGGCACATGGCAGCGCACCGACCACAGCCGACCAGGTCGCGATCGATCAGAACACGGCGACCAAGCATCACTTCGTCATCGGCGACCGCGTGCGGATCCTGCTTCCCAACGGGACGCGGAGCTTCACGATCTCCGGGATCGTCACCTTCGGCAGCGCCTCGAGCCTCGCCGGGGCGACGCTGACCGCCTTCGACCTGCCGACGGCGCAACGCCTGTTCAACTCGGTCGGCCGCTACGCGACCATCAACGTGCTGCTCAAGTCCGGCGCCGACAGGGTCGCGGTTCAGCGGGAGATCCAGCACGTGCTGCCGCCCGGCGTCGAGGTGGTCAGCGGACAGTCCGTCGCCAACGAACTCGACCAGACGATCCACAGCGACCTCTCGTTCCTCTCAACGGCGCTGCTGATCTTCGCCTTCATCTCCCTGCTGGTCGGCAGCTTCACGATCTTCAACACGTTCTCGATCACGGTCGGCCAGCGCACCCGCGAACTGGCGCTGCTGCGGGTCGTAGGTGCCAGCCGCCGCCAGATCTTCGGCTCGGTGCTGACCGAGGCGGCGCTCACCGGGCTGATCGCGTCGCTGATCGGGCTCGGGCTGGGCGTTGTCGCGGCAATCGGGCTCAAGGCGCTGCTGGGTGCCTTCGGGATCACGCTGCCCACGGCACCGCTCGTATTCGAGGCACGCACGCCGATCGTCGCGCTGATCGTGGGGATCGGCGTGACCACCCTGTCGGCGATCGTGCCCGCGCGCCGCGCGATACGGATCCCGCCGGTGGCGGCGCTCGTCGACCGCGAGGCCGACGCATCGGCGAAACTGCGCATGCGGCGCCTGCTGATCGGCATCATCGTCGGCCTGCTCGGCCTGCTGCTCGTCGTCAGCGGCCTCAAGCGCGCGCAGATCGGGTCGGTCGGGCTTGGCGCGCTCTGCGTCTTCATCGCGACGGTCGCGCTCGTTCCGGCGATCGCCGCGACGCTCGCGAGCGCGCTCGGTGAGCCGCTGGCACGCGCGCTCGGTGCTCCCGGCCGGCTCGGCCGGCGCAACTCGGCACGCAACCCGCTGCGCACCGCGCAGACCGCCGGCGCACTGATGATCGGGATCGCATTGGTCTCGACGATCGCGGTGCTCGGCAGCTCGCTGTCGGCCTCGGCCAAGCAGGAGGTCCAGAGCGCGATGGCGGCCGATTACATCGTCACCGGTGGCGACTCGATCAACGCCGGTGTCGCCCACCGGGTCGCCGGCCTGCCGGGCGTGGCGGCCGCCACCGCGGTGTTCACGGGCCAGTTCGATGTGCGCGGTTCGCTTCAGAGCCTGGGCGCGGTGACCACGGGCGGGCTCGCGCAGACGGTCAAGCTGAACATCGTCAGCGGCCAGGGCGACGCGGCGCTTGCCAGAGGCGAGCTGCTTGTCGACACCCAGACCGCCAAGAACCAGCATCTGCACGTCGGCTCGGTTCTGCCGGTGGCCTTCGCCGAGACCGGTGCCGCGAAGATGCGCGTGGGCGGGGTGTTCAAATACAACCCACTGGTCGGCAGCTACCTGACCGGAGCGGCCTACTTCCTCAGGCATTTCAACCGTCCGCCGGCCGACGCCGTGCTGGTGAGCACGGCACCCGGTACGCAGGACTTCGAGCGCCACCTCAAGGCCGCGCTCTCCGCCTACCCGAACCTCAAGGCCAAGAGCCGCGGCCAGTTCGTGCAGGATGAGCAGAACAGCGTCAACCAGCTGCTCGGCCTGATCTACGTGCTGCTGGCGCTGGCGGTGGTGATCGCGCTGATCGGGATCGTCAACACGCTGATGCTGTCGGTCTTCGAGCGCACCCACGAGATCGGGCTGCTACGTGCCGTCGGCATGCAGCGCCGTCAGGTGCGCTGGATGGTGCGCTCGGAGTCGGTCATCATCGCCCTCTTCGGGGCCGTTGTCGGGATCGTTGTCGGCACCGGCCTCGGCCTGGCGCTGGCGGGCGCGCTGCGCAACAGCGGCGTCACCGCGCTCTCGGTGCCGGTCGGCAGCCTGATCGTGTTCCTGGTGCTGGCGGCGCTGCTGGGCCTCGGCGCGGCCAGTTGGCCGGCCCGGCGCGCGGCCAAGCTCGACGTGCTGCAGGCGATCGCCGCGCAGTAGGCGGTCCTCGCAGCCCGCAGCCCGGTCACCCGCAGCTGACGGCATGTGAACGCGCGTGCATCGCTGTTGACAGCCGTGCGCTCGCGTGGGACAACCGCAGGGATGCCAGCTCGCCACGATGCTGCCACCACACAGCCCTGGACCCGCAACCTGCAGGGGCCCTCAGGGCAGCTCTTCGGCGACCCGACGCCCGGGCCTGACGAGGCCGCCTTCCAGGTCGACAACACCAGCGAGGCGTATTACAACTCGCCCTACTACAAGCAGCATCAGGGTGACGTGCTCGCGATCCCGATGGGGCCGCCGAGCGGGCCGCTTGAGCTCAGTGACGTCCTCGGCGCGGATTTCCTGGCGCCGATCGTGGCCGCCAAGCGGATCGGCTTCCACCTCGTCGGTGACACCGGCGCCTCCTCGACCGCCTCGATCTCGCACGAGGCCATGGTCGCCGACGCGATGGCCGCCGAGACCCGCAGCGCAGCCGGACCCGCGTTCTGCTTCCACCTCGGCGACGTCATCTACAACTTCGGCGAGGCCGAGTACTACTACGACCAGTTCTACGAGCCCTTCCGCGGCTACGACCGGCCGATCTTCGCGATCCCGGGGAACCACGACGGTGAGGTCACCTACCTGCACGGCGGCTCGACACCCGATGTACCGACGCTGCAGGCGTTCATCGCCAACTTCTGCACGCCGGTGCCGCGGAAGCCTCAGGACGCCGGCGGTCTGGCGCGGACGACGATGACCCAGCCGGGCGTCTTCTTCACGCTCGACGCGCCGATGGTCTCGATCATCGGGATCTACACCAATGTGCTCGAAGGTCCCGGCGTGCTGACCGACCAGGGTGGGCGGTATCCGTCGCTGGCCGGCGATCAGCAATACGCCTGGCTGGTCAGCGAGCTGCAGCGACTGGCGCCGCTGCGCAAATCGCTGCAGCGCGCCGTGATCCTCGCCTGCCACCACCCGCCCGCCTCGGCCGACATCACCCACGGCGGCACCACCGGGCTCGCCGACGACCTCGACAGAGCTTTCACCGCCGCAGGGCTGTGGCCGGACGCGATCGTCTCCGGTCACGCGCACATCTACCAGCGCTTCTCGCGCAGAGCGGACGGACGTGAGATCCCCTACATCGTCGCCGGCAGCGGGGGGCATGCGACCACGATCCCGCCCGGCGAGAAGAAGGGGGAGGCGCCACGCACCTGGAACGACTACACGCTGCTGGTTGGGCCCACCGCCGCATATGGGTATCTGACCGCTAGCGTCGACATGAGCAGGTCCGGCGCCCCGATGCTGAGCTTCGCGTTCACCGCTGCCAATGTGGCGAGCGCGGCAGACAGCGTCACAATCGAGCTGAGTTAGGAGCAGCGCGAGCAGCAGATGTCCGACCAGGTCCCACTTCCGGGCAGCGAGCGCCCCGCCAAGAGGGGCGCGCAGCGGGTGCGCGACCTCGACCCCGAGCAGCGGATCGACGCCACGATCACACTCGCGGGCCCGCCGCTGCCGATGCCCGGGGTGGGGGAGCCGCTGAGCCGCGAGCAGCTCGAGCGCGAGCACGGCTCCGAGCCCGACGTGATCGCACGCGTGACCGCGGCGCTTGCGCCCTTCGGCCTGCTGGTGTCCGACAGCTCGCCGCTCACCCGTAGCCTGCATGTCAACGGAACCGCGGCCCAATTCGAGGCGGCGTTCAAGCCCGGCCTGGGGATCTACAGCCACCCCGACCTCGGCGAGTTCCGCGGCCGCGAGGGGCAGCTGCAGATCCCCGCCGAGCTCGAGGGCCTCGTCACGGGCGTGTTCGGCCTCGACGAGCGCCGCATGGCCCGTCGACGCTGTCCGACCGGCGGCCTCGTGCAGGCGCAGGCGGCGGTCGGCTCGGCGTTGCCCCCGGCCGGACTCGCCGCCCACTACAGCTTCCCGGCCGGCGACGGTGCCGGCCAGGCGGTCGCGATCGCCGAGTTCGGCGGCGGCTATTTCGCCTCCGACCTGGAGGCGTTCTGCGCCAAGCAGGGTACGGCCGTGCCGACGGTCACCCCGGTGGGAGTCAACGGTACCCCGGTGCTGACGCTGGCCCAGATCCAGCAGCTGCCCCAGCAGCAACGGCAGCAGCAACTCGACGACAGTGTCGAGGTCAATATGGACGTGCAGATCGTCGCGGGCCTCGCGCCCGGGGCCGAGCAGATCGTCTACTTCTCGAGCTTCGACGAGCAGGGCTGGGTCGACCTGATCAACGAGGTGATCGCCGGCAGGCCCGCGCCGGCGGTGACGCTCTCGATCAGCTGGGGCCTCGCCGAGGACGACCCCAGCTGGTCTACGGCAGCCCGCACCGCGATCGATGAGCGCTTGCAGGCCGCGGCCGCGATCGGCATCACCGTCTGCGTCGCCGCCGGCGACGACGGCTCGGCCGACCAGGAGTCAGACGGCCGCGCCCACATCGACTTCCCCGCCGCGAGCCCTCACGTGCTGGCGGTCGGCGGCACGATGCTGACGGGTCAGACCGACGTTGTCTGGTGGGAGGCGCCGGGCGAGCGCACGAACAACGGCGGCGGTGCGACCGGGGGCGGTGTCAGCGTCGTCTTCCCGCGCCCGAGCTGGCAGGACGTCCAGATCGCGTCGCGCAACCCGGGTGCGATCGACGGCCGCGTGATCCCAGATGTCGCGGCGCTCGCGGGCCCGCCCTTCTACGACCTGATCTTCACCGGGCAGGACCAGCCCAACGGGGGCACGAGCGCCGCGACGCCGCTGTGGGCGGCGCTGATCGCGCTGCTGGCTGCCTCTCCCGATCGTCCCTGGAAGCCGCAGTTCCTGGCGCCGCTGCTCTACGCCGCGAGTTCCGACGGCACCACCGCCGGCTCCGCCGGCTGCACCGACGTCACCAGCGGCGACAACACCTCCTCGACGCTCGGCAGCGGCTACAGCGCCGAGCCCGGGTTCGACGCTGTCAGTGGCTGGGGGGTCCCCAACGGGACTGCCTTGCTGCAGGCCCTTCCTCGCCGCGCCTGACGCCACCCGGGGGAATCGCCGATTCGCTGCATCGACTCATCCCCCGACCGTCGCCAGTCACACCGAGCCACTCGTCAAATCCGCCAGTAATTTTGTCGTGACCCCTGAAACGAGTGCGCGCAGGTGTGCCGGAAGTGTGTCGGCGTGTGACGACTTTCTAACGCCAGACCGGGCTCGTCACAGAGTCGGCACACGGCGTCACAGTTCGGGCACACATGTGGACCCACCGTTTGGAGGGGCTGCCGCGCGGCTCTCACCGAGCTGAATCGAGCCGGGCGGCCAGCGGGCCGACCCGGCGAACCAAAACGCTCGGCTAGCGCGCGAACAGCATGCGCCGCCCGAGGTTGAGCCCGAGGCTGGCATAGCCGCGCAGCAGGCCGGACTCGATGTCCTCGAGCACCGACTCCAGCGCCGTGGCGAAGCGCCGCAGCTCGACCTCGGGGATCGTCAGCGGCGGCAGTGCCTTGATCACGTTCATGTGGTGGCCGGCGACCTGCGTGAGGATGTGGTGCTCGCGGAACAGCGGTACGGTCACCATCTGCGCGAACAGACCGGGCTGGCGGCGCTCGATCGCCTGCCAGACGCGGCGCGCGGCACGGCCCGCGGGCGGTCCCAGCTCGACACCCCACATCAGCCCGAGGCCGCGCACCTCGTGCACGATCTCGAAGCGCTGCTCGAGTGGCTTGGTGAGCGCCAGCAGCTGCTCGCCGAGCAGGCGCGAGCGCTCGACCAGGGCCTCCTGCTCGATCACCATCAGGCTCGCCAGACCGGCTCCGGCGGCGAAGTCGCCGCCGCCGAAGGTCGAGCCGTGCACGACGCTGCGCTCCATCGAGTCGAACGTCCTGTTGAAGACCTCGCGGCTGGTCAGCAGCGCCCCGACAGGCACGTAGCCGCCCGAGAGTGACTTCGAGAGCGTGACCATGTCGGGCTCGATGCCCCAATGCTCGGCTGCCAGGAAGCGGCCGGTGCGGCCCAGGCCGGTCTGCACCTCGTCGAGGATCAGCAGCGCGCCGGCGCTGCGGCAGAGCTCCTGGGCGCCGCGCAGGTAACCGTCCGGCGCGGGGTAGACGCCCTTGCCCTGGACCGGTTCGACGATGAAGGCGGCCACGTCTCCCTGACGCAATTCGGCCGCGAGCGCGTCGAGATCGCCGAACGGAACCGCGTCGCAACCGGGCAGGAACGGCCCGAAGCGCTCACGGAACTCGTCGTTGCCGTTGACCGACAGCGAACCGTAGGAGAGCCCGTGGAAGCCGCGGGCGCAGTAGATGATGCGGCTGTGGCCGGTGGCGGCACGTGCCAGCTTGAGCGCGCCCTCGACAGACTCGGTGCCGGAGCTGGTCAGCACCGCGGCGTCGATCGAAGCGGGCGCCAGCTCGACCAGGCGCTTTGCCAGCAACCCGGCGAGCGTCGAGACGCCTAGCTGCGGCAGGCTCGGCGGATCGCTGTCGATCAGCGCGTGCAGCTGCGCCTTGACGAACGGATGGCTGCGGCCGAGTCCGAAGACGCCGAAGCCGGCGTAGAGGTCCAGATATTCGGTGCCCTCGCTGTCGATCAGATACGGGCCCTCGCCGCGCACCCATTCGCGGTCAAAACCCAGTGTTTGCAGCACGCGGCCGAGCTGACGGTTGAGATGGCGCTGGTTGAGTTCGAGCCCGCGGCCGGCGTGAGCGGCGCGCAGGGCGGCGAGGTCGTTAATCTCCCAGTTATGGGAGCCGTTGGAGTGCGGTACTGGAAATGCCACTTTTGGGTACACCGAGTCGGAAGCCAACAGTATGGATGCAGTTAGCCGCCTGCGCGACGATTTGAACCTGACTGAAGACGGCGCGCCCACGGGCGGCGCCGCGCTGGATGCTGCCGCCGCGCTCGACCGCGCGGTCGAGAAGCTGCTCTCGCTGCAGCAGCCCGAGGGCTGGTGGAAGGGCGAGCTCGAGACCAACGTGACGATGGACGCCGAGGACATGCTGCTGCGCGAGTTCCTCGGCATCCGCGAGCCCGAGGCGACCGCGCGCTGCGCCGCCTGGATCCGCTCCAACCAGCGCGATGACGGCACCTGGAGCAACTTCTACGACGGCCCCGCCAACCTCTCGACGACGATCGAGTCATACGTCGCCCTGCGGCTTGCCGGCGACGCCCCCGAGCAGCCGCACATGCGCCGCGCCGCCGAGCACATCCGCGGCGCCGGCGGCCTGCAGCAGGCTCGAGTCTTCACGCACATCTGGATGGCCCTGTTCGGGGCCTGGTCCTGGGACCAGGTGCCGGCGTTGCCGCCGGAGATGATCTTCCTGCCGAAGTGGATTCCGCTCAACGTCTATGACTTCGCCTGCTGGGCACGGCAGACGGTCGTCGCGCTCTCGGTGGTGCTGGCGAAGCGCCCGGTGCGGCCGCTGCCGTTCAACCTCGAGGAGCTCGACGGCGCCGAGCCATGGGCGCCCCCGAAGGTGAACTCCATCTTCGGGCGTGGGCTGCTCGCGCTCGACCGCGTCCTGCGGCTCTATGAGCGGCGGCCGGTCGGCTTCCTGAGGCGGATCGCGCTGGCGCGCGTCGAGCGCTGGATCGTCGACCGCCAGGAGGCCGACGGCGGCTGGGGCGGCATCCAGCCCCCGTGGGTGTACTCGCTGATCGCGCTCAACCTGCTCGGCTACCCGCTCGACCATCCGGTGGTTGTGAGCGGCCTGGCCGGGATGCAGAGCTTCACGATCGAGCAGGGCCAGCGCCGGGTCGAGGCCTGCCAGTCGCCGGTCTGGGACACCTGCCTGTCGCTGATCGCGCTGCACGACGCGGGCGTTCCTGGCAACGACGAGGCTGTGCTGCGTGCCGCCGACTGGATCCTCGACCAGCAGATCCTCGAACGCGGCGACTGGGCCGTGCGCCGCCCGCAGCTCGAGCCCGGAGGCTGGGCGTTCGAGTTCGCCAACGCCAACTACCCCGACATCGACGACACGGCTGAGGTCGTGATCGCGCTCAATACCGTCAACCATCCTGAGCCGGCCCGCATCCGCCGCGCGATCGAGGCCGGGGTGCAGTGGCTCGCGGGCATGCGCAGCAGCGACGGCGGCTGGGGCGCGTTTGACGTCGATAACTGCCGCACGGTGATCCGCGACCTGCCGTTCTGCGACTTCGGCGAGGTGATCGACCCGCCGAGCGCCGATGTCACCGCGCACATCGTCGAGATGCTGGGCCTGCTCGGCCGCCGGACCGATCCGCTCACGCGCGGCGGCGTGCGCTGGCTACTCGACAACCAGGAGACCGGGGGCTCGTGGTTCGGCCGCTGGGGCGTCAACCACGTCTATGGCACCGGTGCCGCCGTGCCCGCACTGGTGGCGGCCGGGGTGCCGCCAACGCACACCGCCATCCGCCGTGCCGTCAGGTGGCTCGAGAAGCACCAGAACGCCGACGGCGGCTGGGGCGAGGACTGCCGCTCCTACGACGATCCCGCCTGGATCGGGCGCGGCCAGAGCACGCCTTCGCAGACCGCCTGGGCGCTGCTCGCCCTGGAAGCCGCGGGCGCGCGCGGCTCGCTCGCGACGCAGCGTGGTATGCGCTGGCTCGTGGACAGTCAGCTTGAGGACGGCGGCTGGGATGAGCTCCAGCACACGGGTACGGGATTCCCATCGGACTTCTACATCAAGTACCACCTCTATCGCCTGATCTTCCCGGTGATGGCACTCGGGCGGCTGACGCGATGAGCGCTCCGGCGATGGGCACGGTGGCCGCGGGCGTCGCGGCGCTGCCGACCCGCGAGCAGGTGCTGCCGCAGGCCGGGCGCGAGAACTTCACAGTCGCCAGTGGCATCCTCGGACGCCGGCGCGCGCGCCACCTGATGGCGATCTACGGCTTCGCGCGACTCGTCGACGACGTCGGTGACGAGGCCGCCGGGGACCGCGGCGCGCTGCTCGATCTTGTCGCGCTGGAGCTGCAGCGCGTGTTCGCCGAGCCGGGACAGGAGCCGGCCCAGCACCCGTTGATGCAGGAGCTCGCCGAGACCGTGCGCGAGTGCCGGCTGCCGATTGGCCCGTTCCAGCGCCTGATCGAGGCCAACCGCATGGATCAGGTGCTGACCCGCTACGAGAGCTTTCCGCAGCTGCTGGAGTACTGCCAGCTCTCGGCAGCGCCGGTCGGTGAGCTGGTGCTGGGCGTGTTCGGCGCCGCGACCGCGCAGCGGGTCGCGCTCTCGGATCGCGTCTGCGCCGGGCTGCAGGTCGTCGAGCACCTGCAGGACATCGCCGAGGACCACGAACGGGGAAGGATTTACATGCCACGCGAGGACCTCCAGCGCTTCAGCTGCACCGAGGAGGATCTGGCCGACGCAGCGCGGCCGTCGGCCAATCTGCGCGCGCTGATCTCGTTGCAGGCCGCGCGGGCCAGAGCGCTGCTCGCCAGCGGCGGGCCGCTTGCCGGCACGCTGGCGCTGACGCCGCGGATCGCCGTCGCCGGGTTCACCGCCGGCGGGCTGCGCGCGCTCGACCGGCTCGAGCGGGGGAGTGCCACCCGACCCGCTTACATATGGCAGATGCTCAGAACGGCGACCGGGCGATGACTGTGGCGGCACTGGAGCTCGAGCACGCCTACCGCGAGTGCGAGCAGATCACGCGCCGTGAGGCGGCCAACTTCTACTACGGCATCCGCCTGCTGCCGCGCTCCAAGCGCCAGGCGATGTGCGCCAACTACGCCTTCGCGCGCCGGGTCGACGACATCGGCGACGACGGCGAGCTCGATCGCGGGGCACAGCTCGAGCGGCTCGCGCAGGAACGCGCCAGCCTCGCCGCGATCGCAGCCGGCGCGGTCAGCGCGGGCGATCCCGTGATCACCGCACTGGCGCACGCGAGCGAGCAATACCGGTTGCCCCTGGATGCGCTCGAGGTGCTCGTCGAGGGCGTCGAACTGGACGTGCTCGGCGCCGAGTATCAGAGCTTCGATGAGCTCGTGCGCTACTGCCGCTGCGTTGCCGGATCGGTCGGGCGCCTGTGCCTGGCGACCTTCACCGACGGCAGCGCCGGCGAGGAGGCCCACCGGCTGGCCGACGACCTCGGCGTCGCGATGCAGCTGACGAACATCCTGCGCGACATCGTCGAGGATCGCGCGCGCGGCCGCACCTACATCCCGGCCGAGGACCGCGAGCGCTTCGGCTGCCCCGATCTGGCGACGGCGGGGCCGCGGGAGCTCGAGGCGCTGATCCGCTTCGAGGCGCAGCGCGCGGCTCAGTGGTTCGACCACGGCATGGGGCTTGTCGAGCTGCTCGACGTGCGCAGCGCCTCCTGCGTGCAGGCGATGACCGGCATCTACCGGCGCATCCTCGACCGCATCCTGGAGGACCCGATGCAGGTGATGCGTGGCCGGATCTCACTCTCGCCGCTCGAGAAGACCTGGGTTGCCGCACGTGGTCTGGTGGCCGCGGGGGGCGAGCACCTGCGATGAGCCGCGGCAGCGTGATCGTGGTCGGTGGTGGCCTGGCGGGTATCGCCGCGGCGCTGCAGTGCGCGCGCGAGGGCGCGGAGGTGACCCTGCTCGAGGCCCGCGGACGGCTCGGCGGTGCGGCCTACTCGTTCACCCGCGGCGAGCTCGTGGTCGACAACGGCCAGCACGTGTTCCTGCGCTGCTGCAGCGCCTACCGCGAGCTGCTCGAGCAGCTCGGCGCCACCGAAATGGTGGCGCTCCAGCGGCGGCTCGAGGTGCCGGTGCTCGCGCCCGGCGGTAGGCTCGGCTGGCTGCGGCGCTCGGCGCTGCCGGCACCGCTGCACCTGACCGCGTCGCTGTTGCGCTATCCGTACCTCGGGGTGCGGGAGCGCCTGGCGCTCGCATGGGCGATGCGGCGCCTGGCGGCCGTCGACATCGAGGATCCGGCCAATGACGCGGTGTCGTTCGGTGACTGGCTGCGACGCCATCGCCAGAGCCGCCGCGCGGTCGACGCGATCTGGGAGCTGATCGTCCGCCCGACGATCAACCTGACCGTCGACGGCGCCTCGCTGGCGCAGGCTGCACAGGTCTTTCAGGTCGGGCTGCTCACGGACGCGGAGGCCGGTGACATCGGCTGGGCGCGGGTGCCGCTCGGTGAGATCCACGACACCGCCGCGCGGGCCGCGCTGCAGCGCGCCGGCGTGACGGTACAGCTGCGCAGCACGGTACAGGCGATCCGCCGGGAGTTGGTCGCCGGCGGGCGGAGCGAGGGCCGGCTGCGCTTCCTGGTGGACGCCAGCGACGGCTCCGGCGCAGCAGCCGATGCGGTCGTGCTCGCGCTGCCACCGGCCGCCGCAGCTCAGATCCTGCCCTCACAGCCCGGGCTCGCGCCCGACTGGTACGAGCACCTCGGCAGCTCGGCGATCATCAACCTGCACGTCGTCTTCGACCGTCGCGTGCTCGAGCACCCGTTTGCCGCGAGCGTCGACTCGCCCGTGCAGTGGGTCTTCGATCGCTCGGCCGGGTCGGGGCTGGCGGACGGGCAGTATCTGGCGGTCTCACTGTCGGCCGCCGACGGCGAATTGCACGCGACGGCCGAGGAGCTGCGGGCACGCTACCTGCCGGCACTGGCAGAGCTGCTGCCCGCCGCGGCACAGGCCGAGGTCCGGGAGTTCTTCGTGACACGTGAGCATTCCGCTACCTTCCGGGCGGGGCCCGGCGTCCGGTCCTGGCGGCTCGGGCCGCACACGGACACGCCCGGGCTGGTTCTGGCCGGGGCATGGACCGACACCGGCTGGCCGGCCACGATGGAAGGAGCCGTACGCAGCGGCCGCGCCGCCGCAGGTGCGGTGATGACGGCGATCGCAAACCAGTCGCACGAGTCGGCCCGCGCAACCGTTAGGGTCTGAGAGCCGGGTCAAACGGGGTAAAGAACGTCAGATGAGCACAGCAGTCGCAGCAATTGAGCATTCAGACGATGGGCAGGGAGAGGCGGAGGCGCTCTCTGATGAGATCGTGGTGCTCGCTCCACTGGCGCTGGAGGCCCGCGCCATCCGCAGCGGCGCACCCTGGGCGGACGTGCGCCGCACCGGGATGGGCCCGCGCCGCTCGGCCCGTGCCGCGCGGCTCTCTTTCGCTGACGGGCGCCGCCCGATCCTGATCGCCGGGTTCTGCGGCGCGCTCGACCCGCAGCTCGAACCGGGGGACATCGTGCTCGCCACCGAGCTGCGCGGCCCGACCGCCACCAGTGCATGCGATGACCCGACGATCCTCGCCGGCGTGCTGCGACGCGGTGGCCTGCGGGTGCACATCGGGCCGATCGTCTCGAGTGAGAAGCTGGTGATGGGCGAGCGCCGTCGCAAGCTCTCCGTTGGCGGCGCGCTCGCCGTCGACATGGAGTCGGCGTGGCTGGCTCCGGCGGCGCGGCGCAGGCCGCTTGTCACCCTGCGCGTAGTGCTCGACACCGGCCGGCAGGAGCTGCGTCGGCCGCTGCGGACGCTGAGCGGCACGGCGACGGCGTACCGCACCCTGCGGCGGGCATGTTCGCTGGTGGAGGAGTGGGCCGGCTCGCTGAGCTCCCGCGAGCTCGTGCTGGCCTCGCCACGGGCCTCATGCGCCGGCGTCGAGCGCGCGATCGAGATCGTCGAGCGCGCGCTCGAGGACCGGGGTGCTCCGATCTACGTGCGCAAACAGATCGTCCACAACGTCCACGTCGTGCGCTCGCTCGAGCAGCAGGGCGCGATCTTCGTCGACGAGCTCGACGAGGTGCCCAAGGGACAGACAGTGATCTTCTCCGCGCACGGCGTCTCACCGGCGGTGCGCGATGCCGCGCGCGAGCGCGGGCTCGATGTGATCGACGCCACCTGCCCGCTGGTCTCCAAGGTGCACGCCGAGGCGCGCCGCTTCGCCGCCTCGGGCTTTGACATCGTTCTGGTCGGCCACGAGGGGCATGAGGAGGTGGACGGGACCTTCGGCGAGGCGCCAGATCGCATCCAGATCGTCGCCGATGCGGACGGGGTGGCCGGGGTCACGGTCGCCGATCCGCGGCGCGTCGCCTATCTGAGCCAGACGACGCTGGCGGTCGATGAGACCGATGAGGTCGTCGCCGCACTGCGCGCCCGCTTCCCGGGCGCGGTCGGGCCAGCCTCGAGCGACATCTGCTACGCGACCCAGAATCGTCAGGACGCGGTGCGCGCGCTCGCGCGCGACTGCGATCTCATCCTGGTGGTCGGTTCCGCCAACTCGTCCAACTCCAAGCGCCTGGTCGAGGTCGCCCAGCGCGCCGGCTGCCGCGCGCAGTTGATCGAAGATGCCGCACAGATTCCCCCCGCGATCCTGCTCGGTGTACGCCGGATCGGCGTGACCGCGGGCGCGTCGGCGCCGGAGGCGCTGGTCGAGCAGGTGATCGGCGCGCTGGGCGGACTGGGGGAGGTCACGGTCAGCGAGCGCAACGTCGCCACCGAGACAATGCAATTCAAGCTACCGCCGGAGGTCAGGGGCTCGTCAGAGATCGCTGCCGCCGGCTCCGAGACGACTCGAGAAGGAGGCCACTGACATGGCCGTGCCAGTGAGACAGGCCGCGCGGATGGGCGCCTACCTGATGAAGCAGCGCCTGCGTGGCAACGAGAAGTACCCGCTGATCGTCGAGCTGGAGCCGCTGTTCCAGTGCAACCTCGCTTGCGAGGGCTGCGGCAAGATCCAGCATCCCGAGCACGAGCTGCGGCGCCGCATGCCGGTCGCCCAGGCCGTGGCCGCGATCGAGGAGTGCGGCGCGCCGATGGTCTCGATCGCCGGCGGTGAGCCGCTGATCCACCCCGAGATCGATGAGATCGTGCGACAGCTGGTCAAGCGCAAGAAGTTCGTCTACCTCTGCACCAATGCGCTGCTGCTCGAGAAGAAGCTCGACAAGTTCAGGCCGTCGCCCTACTTCTCGTGGGCGATTCACATCGATGGGCTGCGCGAGCGCCACGACGCCTCGGTCGCGCGCGAGGGCGTCTTCGACAAGGCGGTGGCGGCGATCAAGGTAGCCAAGGCCAAGGGCTTCCGTGTCACCACCAACACGACCTTCTTCACCCACGACTCTCCGGAGACGGTGCGCTCGGTGCTCGACTTCCTCAACGACGAGCTCGAGGTCGACCAGATGATGATCTCGCCCGCCTACGCGTACGAGAAGGCTCCGGATCAGGAGCATTTCCTCGGCGTGCGCCAGACCCGCGAGCTCTTCCGCGAGGCCTTCGCCGATGGCCGGCGCAAGAAGTGGCGCCTGAACCACTCGCCGCTGTTCCTGGACTTCCTCGAGGGCAAGGAGGACTTCCAATGCACCCCGTGGGGCATCCCCAGCTACTCACTGTTCGGCTGGCAGCGCCCCTGTTACCTGATGGGTGATGGCTACACCGCCACCTACAAGGAGCTGCTTGAGACCACCGATTGGGATCAGTACGGGCGCGGCAACGATCCCCGCTGCGAGAACTGCATGGCGCACTGCGGCTACGAGCCGACCGCCGTGGTCGCCTCGACCCGCTCCGTCAAGCAGTCGCTGCGGGCGCTGATGCAGTCGTAATTTCTCTACAAGCCCTAACTCCGACGACATGAGGCGTGGGTAGCCTCGTAGCGTGCGTGGATTGTTCAAGGACCAGCCCTGGCTATCCACGATCTTCGCGATGCTGCTCGCGGCGGTCGCGGTCATCCTGATCGCGCACGCTACCGGCGCCGACGCCATCGGCAGGGCCTTCGCCCACGTCGACCCGATCTGGATCGCGCTGGTTGCCGGCGCCGAGCTGATCACCTATCCGGCCTACGTGCTCGCCTACCGCGCGGTTGCGGCGATCCACGGTCACGCGCCACTGTCGCTGCCGATCGTCACACGGATCGTGGTGGCGGGCTTCGGCCCGTTCGCGCTCGATGGCGGCTTCGGTGTCGATAGGCGAATGCTGCAGGAGATCCACGAGGACGACCGCAGCGCGCGCGTCCGGGTGATGGCGCTCGGCACGTTCGAGTGGGCGATCCTCGCGCCCTGTGCCTGCATCACCGCGATCGTGCTGCTCGCCGAGCACGCCAACATCATGCCGTCGCTGCTGTGGCCCTGGGCGCTGGCGGTCCCGCCGGCCGGCGCGCTGGCGTTGTGGGTCAGCAAGCCGAGCCGCTCGCGCTGGATCCACGAGCGCGGCGGGCGCCGCCTGGAGCTGCTGGTGCAGATGCTGGAGGCGATCGACGGGGTGCGATGCATGGTCACGGATGACCCGCTGGGCAAGCTCGGGGCGTGGTTGGGGATCAGCGTCTACTGGGCCGCCGACATGGCTGCGTTCTGGGGCGCGCTGCGCACCTTCGGCATGGACCTCAGCGTCGGCAAGCTGATCATCGCCTACTCGACCGGCTACGCCGCCACTCGGCGCTCGCTGCCGTTCGGCGGCGCCGGCGCGACCGAGGCGCTGATGACCTACGCGCTCTACTGGGTCCGCGAGCCGCTGGCGCCGGCGCTGGCGGCGGTGATGCTGTATCGGCTCTTCAACTTCCTGCTGATCGCGGCCCCCGCTGTGATCGCGCACCGGCAGCTGCCGCGGATTATCGGGCGCGCGCGTTCACGCTCCGCGCCACCGCCAGCCTGAACCGGTGCGCGGCCCGCCCGCCCACGCCGGCTCCGGCGTGAGCAGCCTCAGCGGGCCTGCAGGCCGTGGCGGCGCCTCGTCGCTTCGCGGCCGCGCCGGCGCCGGACCTCGAGCCGCAGCTGCAGGATCCGTGCGGTGCCGGCCAGCAGCGTCACGGCGGCGCCCACCACGGCCGCGATCAGCAGTGCCAGCGCGACGGAGATCCTGCCGTGCGCACCCAGGAACGAGATCGTCACCGACGTGGAGTTCTCGGCGATGAAGATGATCAGCAGGATCAGCAGCACGGTCGCGATGCCGATCGCCATCCACACGCGGCCGGCGTTGGTCGCCCTCGGTGCCTCGCCGGTGGCGCCAGGGCCGGTCAGCGCCATCACCGCGGGATCGGCCTCATGCGGTCCCACGCCGGGAGCGGTACGCGTCGGATCGCCGCCTGCGCTGGGTTCTCTCTCGAGATCGCCGTCCACGTCAACGGACTACCCACACGGTGCGGGGGTTAACCGGCGGGCGCGCACTGCATGGCCCGCCGCCGCCGCGGCGGCCGCGCTCAGCGGTTGCCGGAGATGAGATCCCAGGCTCGCATCAGCTTCTGACGGCGAAATTCAGATTGCGACTCGGCAGGGTCATCCTGCATCACGGCCGGGTTCGGCGACGGCTCCGGGAGCGCGGCGCAGGCACCGGTGTCGAGTTTCAGCACGACGCCGCGATCGAAGATCTCCTGGACATCGTCGGCATCGACGAAGCGGTGCTCGCGGCCCCAGACGTGCTCGCCGATGACGATCCCGTCGAAGACATCCTCGTCGTAGGCCGCGAGGACGTGGTGGACCTTGCCAATCAGCTCGCCGTCGCAGCTGTAGACCGGAGTGCCGGACTTGAGAACTTCGTATGAGGAGGGTTCGCCTAGATCCATCTTGCGAGCTTATCCGGGACGGCGGCCCGGCGCGAGCCGTGGACCAGGCCGCGGCGCTGGCGGCCCGGAGGCGGCGCCTGACGGCGCTGGAGGCCCCGTCGCAACGGGGCCTCCGGTCGTGTTCATGGCCAGCGGGCGGCGCCGGCGGCCTCCGCCTTGTTCAGTGCGAGAGCTGCGGGTTTGCGTCCTGCGCCAACTGGAGCGCCTGCTGCGGGAACCACGCGCCCGCTGCGGGGTCCGTGATCAGCGTGTTGGTCTGAGTGCTCCAGAGCGGATCGAACGTCGTCCAGGCGGAGCTCGAACTGGTCGGCCAGCCAGGGATCGCGGGCGTGTCGCCACCGCCTGCGCCGGCGGCGGTGTAGTCCTGCCAGGCGCGGACGCCGCCGGCGATGTCGCACTGGCCGTCGGACTGGCCCGGCGTCTTGACCCAGAGGTACGCATCGAGCAGCGGCGTGTCAGCCGCCAGGTAGGCGTCCAGGGAGTTGGCGATCGCGCCGGTGTCGGCGGTCGGCTGTGTGCCGAGGCCGGATCCGGGTGGGTTGCACCAGTTGCCGCCCTGCAGTGAGGAGATCACGTTTGCGGGCTGTTCGTAGGGCGGCGCCGCGTAGGCCTGCATGTCGTTCGGACCCTGACCATCGCGGCTGGTGTCGATCACGAAGTGGGTCGCCGGCACCGCGGTGCCGAGCATCGAGGCGTAGCGCGAGTCGATCCCGGCGGTGCTGAGCGCCGCATTGCCGTTGGTCTCGCTCCAGACGCCGTATGGGCTCATGGCCGTGCCACTCCAGTTGTTCGCCGGACCGCCGTTCCAGTACTGATTGGGGCAGGACGCGAACGCGCCGCTCGCGCTGTTGTCGGCCGCCGTGAGGCTGGGGGCATAGCTGAGCGCCGTGCTCTGGGTCTCATCCTCCACCTGCGTCCCGTAGGCGATGCAGGACGACACCCATGTTCCATAGAAGGCGTTGTTGGTCGCGTACTGGTAGTTGGAGACATCGAAGAAGACACCCTGGGCCTGCTGCACGTCGGCGGCAACCAGGACCTGGGCGATGTTCCCGACAGCCTGCCAGGCGCTGTGCCCGCCGTCGAGATAGACGCTGATGTTCGGGTCGTTCTCGAGCGTCTGGACGCCATAGGCGACGTCCGCGAGGCGGGTCGTGTTGGTGATGTCCGGGAAGCTGGCGTTGTAGCCGGCGCCGCAGTACCCGGGGAGGTTCGCCAGCGCGTCGGGCTCGAGGATCACCACTGCCTGAGCGTCGCCCAGGGCCCCGCGGATGGAGTCGATCCAGGCGTCGTAGGCGGCGTCGGACGGCGCTCCACCGGCCGAATACTGCGAGCAGTCACGCCCAGGGATGTTATAGGCCACGAAGACCGGCACCGAACGCTCGAGACCTGCACCGACCAGTGCCTGCCGGACCTGCCGTGCCACGTCGCGATTGGCCCGGAGCTCACCGGTTGTGCCCCTGGCCGCCTCGGCCTGTGTCTCACCGTCGAGCCAGACTGCCGACGGCACAAGCTCCATCTTCGCGATCAACGCCGCATCCGTGAAGTCATCACTCCCGAGCAGCCCCGCGGCCTGCTGAATCGCGCCCGCGGCGGGTGGCGGCAAGTAGAAGCGGGTGTCGGCGGCAAGGCTGTGCCCGCTCGCCGAATGCGCCTCGCGCGCGGACGCTGCGGCCTGCGCGATCGCTGCGCTGAGTGTGAGTGTCGCGGCGATCGCAGCGCCCAATGCCGCTGCTCTGCCGATTGGCGTCCGCGCTGACGGACGTCGCCGGGACGAGGTCCCAGGCGTGACTGAGTGCATGCTGTCTCTCCCTCGATTGTTCCGGAAGATTCCGGAATAGTCCGGACGAATCCTATGCATGCGTGTCGGCGCGTGTCAACGCTGCCGCCGTGCGCTGGGACGCTGAATTTGTCTGAGCCGGATCTGCGCCCGACCGTGCGCGGTGCGCGCGTGAGGTGCGCTTCAGGCTCGCGCGGGGCGAGCGCCGGCGGGGGGCGCGGTGGAGGAGCGCGTCACCAGACGCGTGGCCAGTTCGACGTGCAACGGCTCCGACCACTGCTCGGCCGTCAGGCGGAAGAGCAGGTCGACGGCCATCCGTCCGAGCTCCTTCAGCGGCTGGCGTACGGTCGTCAGCGGCGGGTACGCGATCTGCGCCTCGACCGTGTCGTCGAAGCCGACGACGGAGACGTCCTCGGGAACGCGTAGACCTCGTGAGCGCGCTGCGCTGAGCGCGCCGACCGCCATGCTGTCGTTGAACGCCAGGATCGCCGTCGGCGGCTCTGGAAGCTCAAGCAGCCGGTCGGCTCCGGCAAGGCCGCCGCCGATCAGATAGTCGCCCTCGACCTCGAGCGTTGGGTGCGGCATGATCCCGGCGCCCACGAGCGCCGAGTGGTAGCCCATCAACCGGCGCCTCGTCGCGAGGCCGGAGGCTGGGCCGGTGATCGCCCCGATCCGGCGGTGGCCGAGTTCGAGTAGGTGGGCCGTCGCCTGATGCGCACCGGAGGTGTTGGCGGCCGACACGACCGGGATGTCCTCGTCGAGTTCATGCAGTGGGTCGACGACCACGAAGTGAAAACCCTGCTGCTTGAGTGCACGCAGCTCCTCCGGTGATTCCTCGGGAAGCACCAGCACGGCACCATGGGTCTCGCCGCGCACGAGTTCTTCGATCAGCGTCGCCTCGTATTTGTGCTGGTGGCCGGTCGGGCAGACGAGCGCACGCATGTCCCGCTCGGAGAGTGCTTCGACGGCGCCGGCGAGGATGCTCGAGAAGTAGGTGGGCCCCGAGTACGGCATCGTGACTCCCACGATCCCTGTCCAATGGGCTCCGTCGAGTGCCGGACGCCGCCGGCGCGAGCGCGCGCCGTAGCCATGGGTCTTGGCCACCTGTTGGACGGCGAGCCGTGTCTCATCGGAGACATCGCCCCGTCCGTTCAGCGCCCGCGATGCGGTGGCAACCGACACGCCCGCGAGCTCGGCCACCTGCCGGATCGTGATCCGGCCCCGTCCTCTGGTTTCCCCACGCTCCGGCACACGTCCATTCAACCAGTTGCTTTGGGCGGCTCGAAACCAATGCCGGTCCAGCGCGGGGAGCCCTGGCTTCCGGGCTTCCCCGCACCGGGCGTAGACCGATGGTGACGTTAGACCGCATGGACCCGGCGCGGCAGCAGCGGCGGAGCCTGCGACGGCCCCTTCGGTCCCTGCGGCCGGTCGCCGCCCTTGCGGATCATCGAGAATGGCGTTGCGATGTCCTCGAGCGGCTTGCCCTCAGCGTCGACCGCCAGGAAGGCCGCGACCAAGCCGCCGATGATCATGGCCCCGGCACCGATCACGTAGCCGATGAACAGCTTTGTCGGGTCCTTGCAGGTTCCGATCAGGCCCGCAGCTTCAAACTGCGACACCGCGCCCGTGGGCTGCTCGACCCGCGTAAGCCGCGGCGCTGCGCTCGTGCGCTGCCTCGTAAGCCGCGGCACTGATGGCGACTGAGCCTGCGGCCACGGCCAGGGCAGCGGTGAGGCTGACCTTCGTCAACAGCCCACCCACGAGCGCGCCGATGAGCAGGGCGCCAGAGGCCGCAAGGCGCCGGACGGTTCCCTGGCCGTTGCCGCCGCCGAGTGGCGATTCGGCCGCCAGCCCGGTGAGCGTCATTGTGAGCACGGTCGTCGTGAGGTCGGGTAGCGCGATCTTGCGGATGGTCGCGTTGCGGATTCCCATCGCGAGCGCGATGAGTGCGATCGTCACGTATCCAGCGGCCGAACCCGGAGCGATCTTCAGGGCGGAGGCCAGCACCGCAGCGGCGGCAACCAGTGCGGCCTCCAGCACGAGCGCAAGTATCAGCGGCGGCCCGTCCGCGCTCTTCAGCTGAGCCGCGATCCGACCGGCGATCGCCGCGCCCACGAGGAAGGCGGCGAGTGAGACGATCGGCGCGAGGACGGGAAGGTGCCCGGCTCCTGCGAGCCCGAAGCCCAGCAGGACGACGTTGCCGGTCATGTTCGCGGTGAACACATGGCCGAGGCCGAGGTAGCTGACCGCGTCGACGACGCCGGTGGTGAACGTGAGGCTCAGCAGCGTCAGCGCCAGGGGATGGCGTAGGCTCGTGGGTCTGGGGATGGATGCGGTGGTGGTGCTCATCTCGGACTTCGGTTCGAGGGATGGACTGGATGCGGTGCGTGTGAACGCTGCCGCGCGGCGCGCGCACGGCGCGTGGGGGCAAGCGACGACAGTGGAGTGGTGAGCTCAGCGTCGTCACCGATCAGCAGACGCGGGGTGACGAGCGCCACACCCAACGTCAGCACGGCCGTGAAGATCAGCAGGCTTAGCCGGGCGCTGAGGTACTGGGTCATCACCCCGAGCGCGACGACGGGCAGCGAGAGCCCGATGTAACCGGCGAGGAACATGCCGGCGAGGGCCTCGGCGCGACGGTCGGCGGGGGCGTCAAGCGCGACCATCGCGACCACGCCCTTGAACAGCGCGCCGGCGCCGGCGCCGGTGATCGCGCCGCCGACGAGGAACATCGCGAGGCTCGGGGCCGACAGCCACACCGACACGACGAGCACCGCCAGCCCGGCCACCATCACCGGAATACTGCGGGCGATGATTGGACGCGGTGACTGCGTGGTGATCAAAGTTTGACTCACGACGGCCGCGGCGAACACCGCGAAGGCGGTGGCTCCGGCGAGTGCCAGCGATGGGTGGTGCAGCGGGCCCGCCAGGAAGGCCGGCGCCAGCGAGGTGAACAGCCCGAAGACGGCGAAGGAGATGCCGGCACCGATGCCGCTAGCCACGTAGCGTGAGATGGCATTGGCGGGAACGGCGACCCGCTGCGCGCGCCAGGCCGGGCGCGGGGACACACGCTCGCGTGTCTCGGGAGCGACCAGCACGAACACCAGCGCGACGCCCATCGCGCCCAGCGCCACCACGAAGGGGACGGTGAGCGGGCTGCGCACCCATTCGGCGAGGAAGCCGGCGACCAGTGGACCGGTGCCGATACCGCCGAGGTTCGCCGCGGTCGAGATCACCTGGGCGCGACGCAGCGAGGCGTCCGGTCGTGCGGTGCGGTGCAGCTCCGCGATCCATGCGGTGGCCGTCGCGGTCACCATACCGACGCCGATGCCGCCGATGAAACGGCCGAGCATCAGCCCCGGCAGTGCGCGCCAGGTCAGGAACACACCCGCACTGACCATGCAGGTGATCAGTGCCGGCACGAATAGGCGCCGCCGTCCATGCCAATCGGACAGGTGGCCGACGGTGAAGAGGCTGATCACGACGCCGATTGCGTATGCCGCGAAGATCACGGTCAGCATGAACGAGGAGAAGCCGTCGCGCCGCTGGTAGAGCCCGTAGAGCGGCGCCGGCACCGCGTTGTAGGCGAGCACGGTCAGAAATGCGAAGGCGATGGCCCAGAAGCCGACGTTGTGGCGCCGCCGGGTGCCGGTATTTGCGGTAGGGATGGAAATAGCAGTCATGTCATAACGGTTGCGCGACGCGGTATCGTTTGCAACGCAGAATCTTGCTAAGACTCATCACTCAAACCGAACAATCACATGGAACTCAGGCAGCTGCGCGCGTTTGTCGCGATCGCTGAGGAGGGAACGTTCACCGCCGCTTCGGATCGTCTGGTGCTCGTGCAGTCGGCCGTGTCGGCAACGATCCGTGCGCTCGAGCGAGAGCTGGGCACGCCGCTGTTCGAGCGGACCACCCGACGGGTTGCGCTCACCGATGCAGGGCGGGCATTGCTTCCGGAGGCCCGTGCGACTCTGGAGGCTTCACGGCTCGCAGTTGATGCCGTTGATCAGGTCAAGGGCGGCGTTCGCGGAACGGTGTCGATCGGGATCATGCAGGCCACCGCCAGTCACGCCGTGTCGGTGCCGAGACTGATCGCCGGCTTTCAGGCCGAGCATCCGCTCGTCACGGTCACGGTCAGGCATGTCGGTGGCTCCGAGAACATCGCCGCGCACGTGCGCGAGGGCAGTCTCGATCTCGGGATCCTGTCGCTGCCGGGCGAAGCCTCCGGGCTTGAACTCACCGAGCTCGGTCGTGAGCCGATGCTGCTCGCCTGCCCTCCCGGGCACGCGCTGGCGCAGCGCGCGAGCGTCTCGCTCGCCGAACTGGCCGATGAGCCGTTCGTGGATGGCCCGCCCGGATGGGGAATCCGCACGGTCACGGACGACGTATTTGCCGCCGCCGGCGTCAGCAAAACGCCGAGATTCGAGATCAACGACTCGGTGAGCATCGTGCAGTTCGTGGCGGAGGGCCTAGCAGTCGCGCTGCTGCCGCCGTCGATCGCCCAGAGCTCTCCCACGGTTCGCCTGGTCCCGCTCAAGGGAGTGGTGCCCGTCTTCCGAACCGTGCTCGGCGTGCCCACCGGTCGACGTCTGCGCGCGGCGGTCCGCGCCTTCGCCGAGTTCGTGCTGGCCGACCTCGAATCAGGCGCGAGGCATTAGCCCGAGCAACGTCGCGTCGATGACCGCCTCGACAAACGCCGGGGTCAGCGGCAGATGTCCTTGCAGGAAGCGGTGGTAGACCGGCCCATAGAGCAGATCCAGGGCCAGCTCTACATCAGTATCCTCGGGAAGCTCGCCGCGCGCGATCGCACGCTGGAAGATGGGCCGCGCGCGGTCCCGGCGGGGCTGCACGAGTCGCTGGTCGAGCTCCCGAGCGAAGCTGTCATCGGTGCGAGCCCGGGTCACTAGCGCGCCGAGCACCCGGGCATATGGCCGTGTGACGATGTGGTTGACCCAGGGCAGGAAGATGCCGAGCAGATCGTCACGCAGCGAGCCGGTGTCGGGCGCGACCGGATACGCCGCGGCCCAGTCCTCGTAGAGCGCATCGATTGCGAGCGTCTCCTTGGTGGGCCACCAGCGATAGATGGTCGCCTTGCTGACCCCGGCGCGCTCGGCGATCGCATCCATGCTGACCGCCTCGAGGCCGTGTTCCGGCAGCAGCTCGCCGGCCGCTGCGAGAATCGCCTTCGTCGACTTCTCGCTGCGCGGCCGGCCGCGGCGGCGCGCGCCGCCCGAGCCGTGCGGCGTGTCCGCTCCCTCGGGGGCCGGGTCAGACACTCGCGACCAGCTCCCGAGCGTCGCTTGCTGCCGCCAGCTCACCGGCGTGCAGATCGAGGACCTCGTGCACGGCGGCGACGTCGCGGTGCGCGTATCCGAGCCGCTCGGCGGCAGTGAAGATCGCATCGGCCACGTGCGCGGACGGGAGTTCAGTCCCGAGCGCCTGCCCGGCCGCGAGCGCGAGGCGCACGTCCTTGTGCAGCAGCGCCACGTCGAACCACGCCTGCTCCGGCAGCTCGAGAATCAGCGGCAGGCGCGCCCTCAGCATCGTCGATCCGATCGGGCTCTCGCTCATGACCTCGGCCGCAAGCCGGGGATTGATGTCAGCGCGCTGAGCGAGCACAAGCCCTTCGCTGAACGCGACCAGTTGCGAGGCCAAGCTGATGTTGATTGCGAGCTTCAGGATCAGTCCCTTGCCGTTGCCACCGACGTGGACGACTTTGCTGCCGAGTTTGGCGAGCACAGGCTCGACCCGGGCATACGCCCGGTCCTCGCCGCCCACCATGATCGTCAACGTGCCGGACTCCGCCTGCGGAACGCTGCCCGAGACCGGCGCGTCGAGCATCGCAGCACCGCTCGCGCGCACGCGCGTGGCGAGCTCGACGCTGAGGCCCGGGCTGACCGTGCTCATGTCGACGTGGACCTTCCCAGCGGAAAGGCCGGCGATCAGGCCATCCGGGCCCGAGCTGACCGCGTCAAGCGCCTCGTCGTCGCTGACCATCGTGAACGTGATGTCGCTGGCGGCGGCAAGCTCGCGCGGTGTGTCGTGCCAGACCAGGCCGCGGTCGATGAGCTCGGCAGCCCTTGCCCTGTTGCGGTTGTACCCATGCACCTCCTCACCCGAGGCCAGGAGCCGTCCGGCGAGACGGCCGCCCATGGCGCCGAGCCCGACGAAGCCGATCGATGCCATCGTGCTCACCGCCCCTCGATCTCGGCTATGTCCTCGGCCGTCAGATGTAGGCTGGCCGCCGGCATGATCGCGGCCACCTGATCGGGCCGCCTGAAGCCGACGATCGCACCGTCGACAGCGCTGCGGGCGAGGACCCAGGCGACGGCGACCGCGCCGGGCACGGTGTCATAGCGCTCGCCGACGGCCCGCAGCCGCTCGACCAGTGCGAGATGGGCCGAGAGCTTCGGCTCGCTGAAGTTCGGGTGTCCCTTGCGCCAGTCGTCCTCCGGGAAGCCGTTGATCCGCTCGCGCGTCATACCACCGCTGAGCAGCCCGGATGCCATCGGGGAATAGGCGATGACACCGATCCCCTCCTGCTCGGCATACGGAAGCAGCTCGGCTTCGATCCCACGTGCGACCAGCGAGTAGGGGGGCTGCAGGGTCTCGACGGGGGCAATCTCAGAGACTTGGCGCAGCTGCTCGACGCTGAAGTTCGAGACCCCGATGTGGCGTACGAGCCCCTGCTCCTTGAGCTCGGCGAGTGCCGACCAGCCCTCGTCGATGTCTCCCTCCGGGTTGGGCCAGTGGATCTGGTAGAGGTCGATCGCATCAACCTGCAGTCGGTGCAGGCTCGCCTCGGCCTCGGCCAGTACCGAATCGCGCTCGAGGCTGTGCCGGACTGTGCGGCCGGCGCCCTCGAGCAGCGAGCACTTGGTGAAGACGTAGGGCCTTGCGTCGTCGAGGCCCTGTAGCGCCCGTCCGACGACCTCCTCGGAATGCCCGAATCCGTATGCCGCGGCCGTGTCGATCCAGTTGACGCCGAGTTCGAACGCGTGCTGGATCGCCTCGACCGACGCGTCGTCCTCCTGAGGGCCCCAACCGAACTCCCAGCCTCCACCGCCGATCGCCCACGCGCCAAAGCCGATCCGGGTGATGTCCATGCCGGTGGCGCCGAGTTTTGTTGTCTCAAGCTGCGTTTGCATCGTCTGCTCCTTGATCGTTGCTTCGAAGGTCTGCAAGCAAATCGGGCTATGCCAGGGAAGCCGGTTTCTCGCTGGCTGCTATGTTATCAAAACGAAACGCCTCGTTTAGATAACTCACAGAAGGTTTCATGTCCCAGGCAGGCAACGAGCAGAAATCACCGATGCGGTCGCGGACGCGGACGAGCCGTGGGCTGCCGGAGATCGCTAGCAGCCTCTGCTCGATGGCGCGGCAGATGCATTCCGAGCGCGGTCGCGCCCGCCAGTTCAGGCGAGCACTGCACAACGGCCGCCTGCCGATGGTGACGGTCGCAACCGACCGTCGCGTGCTGGATGCGAATCTGGCCTCACGGCTGCTGTTGCACCAGAGCCTCGATGAACTGCGGCACCGGTCGGCGGACGACCTGATCGCCCCACGGGAGGCGATCCAACTGCCGGGCTTCTGGAGCCTGCTGCTCGAGCGCGGACACCTGGTCGGGGTTCACGAGCTTTCCGTCGGCGACCGCGCCGGCATGCGCGTCGTGGTGGTCGCGCTCGCGAATGTCCTGCCGGGTGAGCACCTCGTATTGCTGGCGCCCGCGGACTGGTCAAGTCAAGACCTGCACGGGGCAGAGCTGCCGGTACCACGTCGGGTGGCGGCGGTTCTCTCGGTGCGCGAGCAGGAGGTGCTCAGGCTGGTCGCCGACGGCTCATCGCTTCGGGAGATCGGCGAGCAGCTCACGATCGCTGAGACAACGGTCAGAACTCACCTTGCCAACGCAAACCGGAAGCTCGGCGCGCGCAACCGCGCCCACGCTGTGGCCCTGGCGCTGGGGCTCGGCCTGATCGAGCCGGGAGCGGGCTCAGCCTGAGCCCGGCGGCCTCGTCAGTTTGACGTAAGCATCCGCATCCGCCTCATCACTTCGCAGTATCTATGGCCGGTTCCGGAAGAAAGACGTGGCGCCGCGTGTCGAAAATCACAAACATGCCGACCACAGCGATCCGTGACCTCCGGGCAACACAGAACGACCGCCTCACCGGCCTTCCCAACCGTCAGACCCTGACAGCGGCGCTCACCGATCTTCTCGCGGCGCGCGGCGCAAGCGGAGAGATCGGCGCGCTACTGCTGTTCGACATCGACCGCTTTCACCGTGTCAACGACGTGAGAGGCCATGAGGCGGGAGACGAGCTTTTGCGTCGAGTGGCATCCGGTCTGCGGACATGGTCGGATGGACGTTGCACGCTTGCAAGAACCGGTGGCAACGAGTTCGCCGTCGTGCTGACCGCTGGCGCTGAGGAGGGCGTACGCGCCGCCGCCTGCCGCGCACGCGTGCTCGTCTCACAGTTCTGTGGGCCCGATGCACCGCAGTTCAGCGTCGGAATCGCGACGTTCGACCGCCGAGACCGCTGGACGGTCGACGCGCTGTTCAAGTCTGCGAGCGCCGCGCTGCGGGATGCGAAGGTGGACGGCTGTGGCCTGATCACCTCCTATCGCGTCGGTGAGCGCCACGGGGTTGACGGAGCCGCCTGGGTCGGTCAGGCGCTTGCCGAGGACAGGCTCACGCTCTTCGCCCAGCCGATCGTCGCGCTGCAGACGGGTGAGGTCGTGCGCCGCGAACTGCTCGTGCGCGCGCTTGATACCGATGGCCGCCTGGTGATGCCGGGCGCGTTCATCCCCGCCGCCGAGCGCTTCGGATTGATGCCGGCGATCGACCGTTGGGTGATCGCACGCGCTCTCATCCTGGCGGCCGAGGGCGCTCGCTTGTCGATCAACCTGTCGGCCCAAACACTGACCGACTTCGCGCCCCTGGCGACGATGGTGGCGTCCGCGCTCTCCGCAGGCGTCGATCCGAACAACATGATGTTCGAGATCACCGAAACGGCGGCGATCGCCGACCAGCGGGTCGGATTCTCGGCGTTGCGTGCGCTGGCAGAGCTCGGTTGTCCGCTGGCGCTTGATGACTTCGGCGCGGGATTCGGCTGCTTCAGCTATCTCAAGCACGTGCCCGCCCGGGTCGTGAAGATCGATCGCGAGTTCATCCGTGATATCAGCAGCAATACAACCGACTTCGCGATCACGAGCGCGATCACCGGTCTCGCGCACGAGCTCGGTATCGACGTGATCGCCGAAGGTGTCGAGGATCCCGACGGGCGGGCCGCCGTCGTCTCCGCCGGTGTGCGCTACGCCCAGGGCTACCTTCTGGGGCGGCCCGCCGCGATTGAGCCCGGTGAGGCCACCGTCTTCCCGCGTTGAGCGGCCTCACGAAGGCAACGGCCCGCCACCGATCGCCACCCCTGATCGAATTCAAGCGGCAAAAGTTGGGGCCAGGGTGGGGCCGGAGGTCGCAGGCCGAGGGTCGGGAGGCCGGGGGTCGGGAGGCTAGAACGGCGAGCCGCGCCAGCCGCCTACCGGGCGCGGTTGTCGCGCTGCAGCTGAACCTGCCGGTGCAGCGGCTGCGCCAGTGTGATCGAGCCAGT
>DASZMI010000040.1:0-11324 GCA_035551915.1 Solirubrobacteraceae bacterium
AGGATGAGCGGGCGAACGGTTCCCGCCCGCCCACCCCCAGCCACCATGCCCGCCGTCGGACGCAGGGGATCGGTCAGGGGGACGTCGTGGACGGACGTCCGCGCCCTCATCTGCTGAGCAGCAGGCCCGCTGAGAGCAGCACGCAGAAGAAGAGCTGCAGCTGCCCGGTCTTTGCGAGCGCGCGGTTCAGTGAGGGACCGTCACTGTGGGTCGCGACGATCTTGATCACGCCGGCCGCGATCGGCAGCGTCAGGAACGGCAGCAGCAGCCATGCGGTGAGTGGCCCGAATACCCACGGGACCAGCGCGACCGGGTAGGCGATCAGCACCATCGCCGCGTACATGCGACGCGAGCGCTCGCGGCCGAGGCGTACGGCCAGCGTGCGTTTGTCGGCGCGGCGGTCGGTGTCGATGTCGCGGGTGTTGTTGACCACCAGCACGGCCGCGGCGATCAGGCCGATCGGCACCGAGAGCACCAGCGACTCCCAGCTGAAGTCCTTGACCTGGGCGAAGTAGGAGCCGGCCACGGCGGCGATGCCGAAGAAGAGGAAGACGAACACCTCGCCGAGCCCCTCATAGCCATAGGGGCGCGGGCCGCCGGTGTAGAGCACGCCGGCGATGATCGAGGCGACGCCGATCAGGAGCAGCTGCCAGCCGGCGACAGCGATCAGGTAGACGCCGCAGAGCACCGCCAGGCCGAAGGTGACGTAGGTCGCGATCAGGACCTGGCGCGGGGGCACGAGGCCCCCGGCGGTCACGCGGACCGGGCCGAGCCGGTCCTCGGTGTCGGCCCCGCGGTGGGCGTCGGAGTAGTCATTGGAGAGGTTCGCGCCGATCTGGATGAAGACCGAGCCGAGCAGTGCGGCAACGAAGCGCAGCGGGTGGAAGATGTGCAGATAGCCTGCCAGGGCGGTGCCGACCAGGACCGGAGCCACGCCAAGCGGGAGCGTCTTGGGGCGCGCCGCCATCACCCAGATGCGCGCGGGGTTCGGAGTGGTCACTGACATCAGGCGCGCCGCGGGAACTGCCCGAAGTCGGGCGCACGCTTCTCGAGGTAGGCCTGGCGTCCCTCGGCCGCCTCCTCGCTCATGTAGAACAGGTAGTTGGCGTCGTGCGCGAGCTGCTGGATGCCGGCGAGCCCGTCCTCGTCGGCGTTGAAACTGGCCTTGAGCAGTCGCAGGCTCATGGGGGATAGCTGCAGCATCTCTCGGCACCATCTGACCGTCTCGGCCTCGAGCTCGTCGAGCGGCACGACGGTGTTGACGAGCCCCATCTCGAGCGCCTCCTCGGCGCCGTACTGGCGGCACAGGAACCAGATCTCCTTGGCCTTCTTGGGGCCGACGAGCCGAGAGAGCACGCTCGCGCCAAAGCCGCCGTCGAAGGAGCCCACGCGTGGGCCGGTCTGGCCGAAGCGCGCGTTGTCGGCGGCGATCGTGAGGTCGCAGACGACGTGCAGCACGTGCCCGCCGCCGATGGCGTAGCCGGCGACCATGGCCACGACCGGCTTGGGAAGCCTCCGGATCTGGACATGAAGGTCGGTCACGTGGAAGCGGCCGGCGGTCTGGTGGTGGCCGGCCTGCGAGGGGTCGGCGCCGGTCACGTAGCCGCCCTTGCTGCCGCGCACGCGCTGATCACCGCCGCTGCAGAAGGCCAGGGGGCCCTCGCCGGTGAGGATCACGACGCCCACGGCCGGATCCTCGCGGGCGTGCTCAAACGCGTCCATCAGCTCGATCACGGTCTCGGGCCGGAAGGCGTTGCGCACCTCGGGGCGGTCGATCGTGATCTTGGCGATCGTCGGCTGGGAGGCGTCCCAATCCTCGCCGGTGGCGAGCTCGTAGCGGATGTCTTTGTATTCGGCCGCAGCCTGCCAGGTCACAGTCACGCCGTGTGAGACTACCGTTCCGGCTCATGTATGACTGGCTCGAGCGGGCGGCGCTGCGCCGTCCTGACACGGTGGCGCTTGACGCTGTCGGTGATCGCAGATTGACTTACACCGAGCTTTGGGAGGCTGCCCAGGATGCGGCAGTGACGCTGCTCGGGCAGTCGGGCGGCGCCCCGACGGTGGAGCTTCGCGGAACCGGTTCGGAGTTTGCGATTGGCCTGCACGCCGCGCTGCTGTCGGGTGTCGCGGCGGTGCCGATCGATCCACGGCTCGGCCCCGATGAACTGCAGGTGCGAAGTGTTAGGGGCGAGCTGCCGTACGCGCACGTCGCAACCGTCATGTTCACGTCGGGCACGACCTCGGCCCCGAAGCCGGTTTACCTGACCCTGCGCAACTGGGAGGCAAACGCGATCGGCTCAGCGCTGGCGCTCGGGCTCGACCCGCAGGAGCGCTGGCTCTGCGTGATGCCGCTCGCGCATGTGGGCGGGCTCTCGATCCTCCTGCGCTCCACGCTCTACGCGACGACCGTGATCCTGCGCGAGCGCTTCGACACCGAGGCGGTACTGGGGGAGCTGATGGATCCAGCGCGTGCGGTCACGCTCGTCTCGCTGGTACCGACGATGCTCGCCCGCCTGCTCGATGCTGGGCTGGAGCGTCCGCCGACGCTGCGCTGGGCACTGCTCGGAGGTGGCCCGATCCCGCAGCCCCTGCTGGAACGTGCGGAACGCTCCGGCGTGCCGGTCGCACCGAGCTACGGGATGACCGAGGGGTGCTCACAGATCGCCACTTTCGGGGTGCCGTTGCACGGTGTCCAACTGCGCATCGTAGACGGCGAGGTCGTGGTGCGTGGGCCCGGCCTCGCGGCCAACACGCTCGACGAGGCGGGCTGGCTGCGGACCGGGGACCTCGGCGAGTTCGACCCCAGCGGCCGCCTGCGGATCGTTGGCCGCCGCTCCGACACGATCGTCACCGGCGGCGAGAACGTCGCTCCCGCGGAGGTCGAGGCGATGCTGCTCGAGCATCCCGCTGTCGCTGACGCCGGTGTCTTCGCCCGCATGGACAGCGAATGGGGCGAGCGAGTCGTGGCCGCGGTCGTGTTACGCGCCGGCCACTCGGTGACGCCGGCCGAGCTTCAGGGATTCGTCGGCGCACGGCTGGCGCGCTTCAAGGTTCCCAAGGAGATCGGCTTCGCCGACGCGCTTCCGCGCACGGTCTCGGGCAAGCTGCTGCGCAGGGAGTTACGCTGAGGCAATGAACGGCGAAGACCTAGCCGAACAGCGAGAGCAGCTGCTTGACGGCTGGGACGAGTCCTCCAAAGGGTGGGGGCGTCAAGCCGACCGGATTCAGCAGGCGGCCCGACCGATCTCCGACTGGATGATCGCTCACGCACAGCCCCGGCCCGGAGAGCAGTTGCTGGAACTGGCCGCCGGCCCTGGGGACACGGGTTTCATGGCAGCGCGCCTGGTGCAGCCGGGTGGCACGCTGATCTCCAGCGACGCGTCGGCGGGCATGCTCGATGTCGCCCGCGAGCGCGCCGAGGAGCAGGGGATCACAAACGTTGAGTTCAAGCAGCTGCAGCTCGAGTGGATCGACCTGCCGACCGCAAGCCTCGACGTCGTTCTCTGTCGCTGGGGCGTGATGCTGACCGTCGACCCGGCGGCCGCGCTCAGGGAGTGCCGGCGCGTGCTCAAGCCGGGCGGTCGGCTGAGTCTGGCGGTATGGGACGTTGCGGATGCGAATCCGTGGACGATCATCATCCAGCGCACGCTTGTGGAGCTCGGGCACGTTGAGCCGCCGGCTTCCGGCGGGCCGGGAATGTTCGCCCTGGCAGCTCCGGGGCTCCTCAAGGAGATGCTCGAGGAAGCCGGCTTCTTCGAGATCGAGGTCGAGCCGGTCGCGATCATGCGGCACTATGCAAACGTGCTCGATTGGCTCGGTGAGAGCCGGGACCTCATGCGCCAGTTCTCCGGCATATGGGGCACGCTTTCCGACGAACAACGCCAGAAGTTGCGTGACGCGATTGCCAGTGCTGCTGTCGCGTACACCGGGGCCGATGGCTCGATAGCGATGCCAGGGAGCTCACTGGCCGCCGTCGCGCTCGCCTGAGTCGAATCCCGGTCGCGCCGAGCGTCGTCCACGACGCGTACTCGCGAAGTCCTCTTTGCCGCAACGCGGCGACCAAATTGGTCCGCGCTTTGCAGGCCTTTCACGCAGAAGCTGAGCGCGGGAGACTGCGCCGATGCGAGTTCGAGCGTTTCTCCTCGCAGTGCTGGTCTCGGCGCTGTTTCCCGTCGCAGCCTCCGCTAACTACGCCCATGAGGTGCAGCGAGGCGAGACGCTGACGTCCGTCGCGGCTGTTGACGGGCTGAGCATCGAGGCGATCGCGCGTGCCAACGGCATCTCGCCGCAGGCCCAACTGATCGCCGGCCAGACACTGTGGATCCCGCCGCGTGACGCGGCCAATGCTGCCCTCGGGACAGCGACGAGCAGCTCCACCACCAATGAGCAGGTCGCTGCGACCAGCTCACACACATCAACGACGACAACCACGACCCAGGACGATGCCGCAGATCCGGACGACGACGGTGACACCGATACCGCCGCCGACACGACGGCCGCGACAAGCTCCACCACGCAGGCTTCGACGCAATCGAGCAGCCAGACCACAACCACCGCGTCGCAGTCCAGCTCATCGACGCCCGGACCAGTACCGACGCTCGAGCGCGTCAGCTCGGCTGAGATTGCCGGTGTGGCGGATGCCAACGGCGTTCCGGCCGCGCTGGCCGAGGCGATCGCCTGGGAGGAGAGCGGCTGGAACAACGACGAGGTCTCGAGTGTCGGCGCCGTCGGCGTGATGCAGATCGTGCCCGCGACGTGGAGTTGGATCGACCGGTATCTGACACCAACCAACCCGCTTGGCACAGCCTCGGCGGCCGAGAACATCCGCGCCGGAACTTTGCTTTTGCGTCAGTTGCTGAGTCTCACCGGGGGCAACGAACAGCTTGCGGTCGCCGGGTACTACCAGGGTCTTGCGTCGGTCAGGCGCTTCGGGATGTACCCGTCAACGCAACACTACGTCGCGAACGTGATGGCGCTTGCACAACGGTTCTGATCGCTCACACGACAGGCAGCGTTGGGTGGAGGCGACAGTGGTGCGCCTATCATTGCTCGCGTGAACCCGAGATTGGCGACGTCGACGGGGCGGCGACGTGCGCTGGCGCTCTGCGTAACGCTCCTCACGCTGCTCGGCGTCTTGGGCGTCAGCTCGGCCGCCCGCGCTGGAACGCTCACGCGCGGCTTCGTCGACGACGTTTGGTTCGATTCGTCTGCCGACGGGCTTTCGCAACAGACCTGGATCGCCAAAACCGAGGCGACCGGCGCAAAGATCGTTCAGATCGAGGTCGATTGGGCCGGGCTCGAGCCCAACGCCCCCAAACCGGGAGCGCAGCTGACGAGTCCCTCGGCGCCGCAGTTCAACTTCTCCGGCCTCGATCAGCGTGTCGAGGAGATCATGGCCAGCGGTCTGCAACCAGTGTTCCTCGTGACGGATGCTCCTCACTGGGCGCAGGGCAGAGGCGGCACCGCTGCCGACTACGCCATGGGCGGTTACAAGCCGAACGCGAGGGCCTTCGGGGATCTCGCACAAGCCATGGCCAGGCGCTACTCCGGCTCGTTTCCGAACCCGCTTGTGAAGAGAAAGCGCCTTCCGCGCGTGCGTTACATGCAAGCGTGGGCAGAGGCAAATACAGACTTTCATCTGATGCCGCAATGGACGAAGGTTGGCGGTCACGCCGTCAACACCGGGGCGAGCATGTACCGGCAGATGCTCGACGCGTTCTATAAGGGTGTGAAGGCCGGAGATCCCAGGACGGTGGTGCTTGCCAGCGGCCTCGAGGGCTACGGCGACGCGCCCTTTTCTGGCCTGCAGCGCACCCACCCTGTGACCTTCATGGAGAACCTTCTCTGCCTGACGGCACAGCTCAAGCGCGCGGCATGCGCCGGTGGCCCAGCGCACTTCGATGTGCTCGCGGCCGACCCCTATGAGGCGTTCTCACCGAGCACCCACGCGGTCTCACCGCTGGATGCGTCGGCGCCCGATCTCGGGCGCCTCACGAAGGTCGTCAAGGCGGGACTCAAGGCGGGAACGCTGCTGCCACACAAGACCAAGCCGTTATGGGTCACGGAGTTCGGCTACGACTCCAAGCCTCCAAATCCGCAGGGCGTGTCCACGGCCACCCAGGCGAAATGGCTCGAGCAGGGCTTCTACGTCTTCTGGCACGAGGGCGCGAGCGTCGCTATGTGGTACCTGATCCGCGATCAAACGCCGCCATACAACCAGAACTACTTCTCCGGGGTTTTCTTCCGCAGCGGCAAGAAGAAGCCGTCCTACACGGCCTATCGGTTCCCGTTCGTCGTGATGAACACCGGCAAGACCGCGGCACGGGCCTGGGGAATCGCCCCGGTTGGCGGCAGCGTCAAGGTCCAGGTCAGGAGCGGAGGCGGCTGGAAGACGATTAGGTCACTGCACGCCGCGGCCGGTCGCGTCTTCGACTTCACCTCCTCGGCGGTGGCGCACGGCTATTACCGCGCGAGCATCGCCGGCCAGAACAGTCTCGTCTGGAAGTACTGAGCCCGCTCGCGCGGTCGGCGCCTTTGCGCGCCGCTTCTGTAGCCTGCGGCCAATGTTCTACGACGACGACGCTGACCTTCACCTGCTCGACGGCAAGACCGTCGCGATCATCGGCTACGGCTCACAGGGCCATGCCCACGCCAACAACCTCAAGGACTCCGGCGTAAACGTCGTCGTGGGCCTGCGTCCCGGCTCATCGAGCGTGGCCAAGGCGGAGAGTCACGGCCTGCGCGTGACCGATCCCGCCACCGCGGCCCACGACGCGGACGTCGTCATGCTGCTGGTCCCCGACGAGCTGCACGGCGCCGTCTGGGAGGAAATCCAGGGCGGGCTCGAGCCCGGCAACCTGTTGCTCACCAGCCACGGCTTCTCGGTCCTCTATGAGACCGTCAAGCCGCCACAGGACATCGACGTCGCGCTCATCGCGCCCAAGGGTCCCGGCCACATGGTCCGCCGGCTCTACACCGAGGCCACGGGCATCCCCGGTCTCGTCGCGGTGCACCAGAACGCCACTGGTAACGCCCAGCGGCTGGCGCTCGCCTACGCCAAGGGCATCGGCTGCACCCGCGCGGGCGTCTTTGAGACCAGCTTCAAGGAGGAGACCGAGACCGATCTCTTCGGCGAGCAGGCCGTGCTCTGCGGTGGCGTCTCCGAGCTGGTTCAGGCCGGCTTCGACACCCTGGTCGAGGCGGGCTACAACCCGCAGATGGCCTACTTCGAGTGCCTGCACGAGCTCAAGCTGATCGTCGACCTGATGTATGAGAAGGGCCTGGCCGGCATGCGCTACTCGATCTCCAATACCGCCGAGTACGGCGACTACACGCGCGGTAAGCGCGTCGTCACCGACGAGACCCGCCAGGCGATGAAGCAGATCCTCGGTGAGATCCAGTCCGGCGCGTTCGCGCGCGAGTGGATCGCCGAGAACCAGGCCGGCCAGGAGAACTTCAAGCGCATGCGCGACGAGCAGGCCCGCACCCAGGTCGAGAGCGTCGGCAAGGATCTGCGCTCGCACATGTCCTGGATCGACACCGCCTTCCATGAATAAACACCGCGATCTTCGCATCCCGTGAAACGGTGATACTGTGAGACTGTGAAGAACATCACGGTTTCAGTTCCCGAGGATGTCTATCGGGCAGCTCGCATCACCGCGGCCGAACAGGGAACCTCGGTCAGCGCGCTGGTGAAGGCGTACCTGGAGTCGATCTCGCAGAAGGACGGTGAGTTTCTGCGGCTCGAGCGTCTGCAGAATTCGGCACTGGCCCAGGTCGCGCTCCGCGGTGGACTGGAGATGAGCGAGAACCTGTCGCGCGACGAGCTTCACGATCGCGTGCTGGCGCGACAACTGTTCCAGCGTGACGCGGTTCATTGACACGAACGTCCTGCTCTACGCCGTTTCCGTAGAGCAGGAGAACCGCGCCAAGCGCGATGTAGCTGTCGAGCTACTGCAAGCCGTTGACCTCGCCCTGTCTGCGCAGGTCATGGCGGAGTTCTACTCGCAAGCCAGGCGACCGTCGCGTGAGCGGCCGCTCGAGATTGGAGCGGCCACGGAGCTGCTCGAGGGACTCCGTCGATTCCCGGTCCAGGATGTCACAGCGGACCTCGTGCTCGCCGCGATCGCGACCTGCGAGCGGTTCCAGATCTCCTATTGGGACGCGGCGATCATCGAAGCTGCTCGGGCGCTCGGCTGCGGGCGCGTGCTCACAGAGGACCTGAACGACGGCCAGGACTACGGCGGCATCCTGGTCGAGAACCCGTTCCGCAACCTCTGACTACGGGCTCATCCAGCCCGCTTCGCTATCGTTCGCCCTGCCCGCCGTGACTGGCGCGACAAGGTGGATACCACCGGGGAGCGACGGGTCGTTCGTCGCCGCGCGCCTGGGCACCACTCATCTCTCCCTTCTGACCCCGAGGACACTCGAGGAGCGATCGTGCCCCAGACCCAAGTAGTGATTCCCGAGCAGCTGAAACCGCATGACGGACGCTTTGGCTGCGGTCCTTCGCGGCTGCGACCCGAGCAGTTGCAGGCGCTGGCCGCGTCCGGCAGCTCGCTGATGGGCACCTCCCACCGGCAGAAGCCCGTCAAGGGCCTGGTCGGCCGTGTGCGCGGCGGCCTGCGCGACCTCTTCAGCCTGCCCGACGGCTACGAGGTCCTGCTCGGCAACGGCGGCACCACCGCCTTCTGGGATGCCGCGATCGCGGGCGTCATCCGCGAACGGGCGCTGCACCTGACCTACGGCGAGTTCTCCTCGAAGATCGCCAGCGGCACCAAGAAGGCGCCGTTCCTTGCCGACCCGATCATCGTCGAGGCCGCACCCGGCGACGCTCCGGACCCAAACCAGGCTGCGCAGCACGGCGCCGACGTGATCACCTGGGCCCAAAACGAGACCTCGACCGGCGTGATGGTCCCGGTCACCCGCCCGGCCAACCTCGACGCCGACGCGCTGGTGCTGATCGACGCAACCTCCGGCGCCGGCGGCCTGCCGGTCGACGTCGCCGACTCCGACCTCTACTACTTCGCCCCGCAGAAGGGCTTCGCCTCCGACGGCGGCCTGTGGTTGGCGATCGCCAGCCCGGCGGCGCTCGAGCGCATCGCCCAGATCGACGCCGATCGCCCCACCACAGGGGCCGCCCGCTGGATCCCCGAGTTCCTCTCGCTGACCACGGCGCTCGACAACTCGGTCAAGGACCAGACCTACAACACGCCAGCCGTCGCGACGCTGTTCCTGCTCGCCGAGCAGATCGACTGGATGCTCGCCAACGGCGGCCTGAGCGGCATGATCGAGCGCACCACCGCCTCCTCGTCCCACCTCTATGGCTGGGCCGAGCAGCATGAGCACGCCAGCCCGTTCGTCACCGACCCCGCCAAGCGTTCGCTGGTCGTCGGCACGATCGACTTCTCCGACGAGGTCGACGCCGCCGAGGTCGCGGCGACGCTGCGCGCCAACGGCATCGTCGACGTCGAGCCCTACCGCAAGCTCGGCCGCAACCAGCTGCGGGTGGCGATGTTCCCCGCCACCGATCCTGCCGACGTGCAGGCGCTGACCGCCTGCATCGACCACGTCCTGGAGCAGAACTGATGTCCAAGCAACGCGTACTCGTCGCCGAGAAGGTCGGCGCCTCCGGCATCAACCTGCTCGAGGAGCAGTTCGACGTCGAGCTCGGCTTCGACTGGGACCGGGAGCAGGTCAAGCAGCGGCTGCCCGAGTTCGACGGCATTCTGATCCGCTCGGCCACCAAGCTCGACGCTGAGCTGCTGGCCGCCGGGACCAGGCTGAAGGCGATCGGCCGTGCCGGCGTCGGTGTCGACAACGTCGACGTCCCCGAGGCCTCAAAGCGCGGCATCGTCGTCGCCAACGCGCCCCTCTCCAACGTCGTCACCGCAGCCGAGCACACGATGGCGCTGCTGCTGGCGCTGGCGCGCAACGTGCCGCAGGCCAACCAGTCGCTGCGCGAGGGCCGCTGGGACCGCTCGAAGTACTCTGGCGTCGAGCTCTTTGAGAAGACGCTCGGGATCCTCGGCTTCGGCCGTATCGGACAGCTCGTCGCCGAGCGCGCCCGCTCATTCGGGATGAACGTGATCGCCTATGACCCGGTGGTCAGCGACGAGCGCTACCGCGAACTCGGTGCCGAGCGGGCCGCCACGCCCGACGACGTCTACGCGGTCGCCGACTTCCTCACGCTGCATCTGCCCAAGACGCCGGAGACCGCCGGTTGGCTGAACGCCGAGGTGATCGCCAAGTGCAAGGACGGCGTGCGCGTGCTCAACGTCGCCCGCGGCCCGCTCGTGGTCGATGAGGACCTCAAGGCCGGGCTCGACAGCGGGAAGGTCGCCGGGGCCGCGCTCGACGTCTTCCAGACCGAGCCGATCACCGACCACCCGCTGTTCGGCTATCCCAACGTGATCGTCACTCCGCACCTGGGCGCGTCGACGGCCGAGGCCAACGACCGCGCCGGTTTTCAGGCCGCCGAGCAGATCGTCGCGGCGCTCACCGGCGGGTCGGTCACGACGGCCGTCAACATCCCCGCGATCCCTGACGAGGACATCGAGGCGCTGATCCCGTTCGTGCCGCTGGCGCGCGCGCTCGGCAAGATCGCCGCCTCGCTCGATGAGGAGGCCGCGATCGACACCGTCATGGTCGAGTTCCTGGGCGGCATCGCCTCGCGCGACACCCGCCTGCTCGGGCTCAACGCGCTGATGGGCGTGCTCGCGGCCAAGGGCGGGGCGGAGGATCTCAACGAGGTCAACGCCCCGGCGCTCGCCAAGCAGCGGGGGATCACCACCGAGGACGCCAAGCAGTCCGAGGTGCGCGACTACACCGACATGATTCGCGTGACCGTCACCAGCAGCCGCCATACCGCCAGCGTCGCCGGCACCGTGATCGGCAACCATCATCGTCCGCATCTGCTCGAGGCCTGGGGGCAGCGCTTCCAGGTCCAGCTGGAGAACCAGCTGACGATGTTCCGCTACCACGACCGCCCGGGCATGCTCGGTCGCGTCGGCACGCTGTTCGGTGCCAACAACGTCAACATCGCCTCCTCGATCGTCGGTCGCCAGGCCGAGGGCGCCGAGGAGGAGTCGTTCGCGGCGATGATCGTCACCACCGACGCCGCCGTGCCCGACGCGCTGATTCGCGAGATCGCGACCAGCGACGGGTTCGTCGCCGGCGTCACCGTCACGCTCTGACCGTGCCGGGGCGGGCGAGCAAGCGAGCCGCCCGCCCCGCGAGTGCCGCACATTGACGTTCCCGGGCCGCGACCTGTAGCCTTCCGCGCGATGGCGTCAGCCCTCGACCTTCGACTTCTTCTCCTCCCC